>JBBQMB010000087.1:0-12303 GCA_038328515.1 Sphingomonadales bacterium | reverse complement strand
ACGCCGGGGATGGGCGTGGCAGGGAAGGCCGCAGAACAGGGGAGTGACAATCATGGCCGGACCACTTGCGGGCCTCCGCATCATCGAACTCGCCGGCATCGGGCCGGGGCCGTTTGCGGCGATGATGCTTGCCGACCATGGTGCGGAGGTCATTCGCATCGATCGCCCCGGCGCGCGAATCGATGCGCGTGATCCGTTGTTGCGGTCGCGGCGCTTGATCGGGGTTGATCTGAAATCGCCCGAGGGCAAGGCCCGGGTGCGCGAATTGGTCAAATCTGCCGATGGGCTGATCGAAGGGTTTCGGCCCGGGGTGACCGAGCGGCTGGGGCTGGGGCCGGACGTGTTGCTCGGGGATAACCCCAAGCTGGTGTATGGTCGCATGACCGGTTGGGGGCAGACCGGGCCCTATGCGCACGCGGCGGGGCATGACATCAACTATATCGCGCTCGCCGGCGCGCTGCACACCTATGGCCGCGAAGGCGAAAAGCCGACGCCGCCGATCAACATGGTCGGGGATTTTGGTGGCGGCGGCATGATGCTGGCCTTTGGCATGGTCGCGGCGCTGCTGCATGCGCAGAAAACCGGGCAGGGGCAGGTCATCGATACCGCGATGACCGATGGTGCGGCGGTGTTGATGAGCATGATCTGGGGCTTTCGCGCCAATGGCATCTGGTCGGATGATCGCGGCACCAACATGCTCGATACCGGCGCGCATTTTTACGACACTTATGAAACCGCCGATGGCAAATGGATCAGCATCGGCAGCATCGAGCCGCAATTCTATGCCGAACTGCGGCGCCTCGCGGGGCTGGTGGATGACCCGGATTTTGATGCCCAGATGAGCCGGAGCGCCTGGGCGCCCTTGAAGGCCAAGCTGACCGCGCTGTTCCTGTCGCGCACGAGTGCGCAATGGTGCGAATTGATGGAAATGACCGATGTGTGTTTTGCGCCGGTTTTGAGCATGGCCGATGCGCCGGAGCACCCGCACAACGCGGCGCGCGGGACGTTCATCGAGGTGGGCGGCGTGATGCAGCCGGCGCCGGCGCCGCGTTATTCGGTGACCCAGTGCGATGTGCCGGTGATGACGACTGGTTTTGATGCGGGGCTGTCCTGATCACCCCTCTGCCCGGGCCGGCTGCGCCGTCTTTCGCTGTCTCCCACAGGGGGCGAGGGGCTTGATGGCGCCTTGTGCCACCGACCCGGCGCAATCGCGGGGGCGGCTTCACCCCGAGCCTGGTTCCGCCACGCGCACGCCTTTCCAGCGTGACCGTGATCGCATCATTCACAGCTCGGCATTCCGGCGGCTGCGCTATAAAACGCAGGTTTTCGTCGCGCCCGATGGTGACCATTTCCGGGTGCGGCTGACGCATAGCCTTGAAGTGGCGCAGATCGCCCGGACGCTGGCGCGGGCGCTGGGGCTGGATGAGGATCTGACCGAGGCGCTGGCGCTGGCGCATGATCTTGGCCACCCGCCGTTTGGCCATTCGGGCGAGGATGCGCTGGCGGCAGCGCTGGCGCCTTATGGTGGATTTGATCACAATGCCCAGACGCTGCGGATCGTCACCCGGCTGGAGAATCGCTACCCGGGCTGGGATGGGCTGAACCTGAGCTGGGAAACGCTGGAGGGCCTCGCCAAGCATAATGGCCCGATTTATCTGCCGACCTGGGCGATGGCCGAGGCCGATGCCGCCTGGCCACTCGATCTCGCCAGCCATGCCGGGCTGGAGGCGCAGGTCGCAGCGTTGGCCGATGATATTGCCTATGATAATCATGACCTTGATGATGGCATCCGCGCCGGGCTGTTCGGGGTTGAAACCATAATGGCCGCGGTGCCCTTCACTGCGCAAAGCTGGGCTAGGGTGACAGCGCGCTGGCCGGAGGTGACAGCGCGGCCCAAGGACCGGCTTCGCCGCCTGGTGCCGGAACTGGTGCGCGATCAGATTGGTCGGATGACCGACGATCTGTTGATCGAAACCCGGCGGCGGCTTGCCGAAACCGCGCCGCGCAACGCCGCCGATGTGCGCGCGGCAGGGCGCAGCCTGGTGGCGATGTCAGCCCGAATGCGCGCCGAAACCACCGTGCTCAAGGAATTTCTGCGCGAGCATATGTATCGCCACCCGCATGTCGCGGCGCTGCGTGATCCGTCAAAACTGGTGGTCGCCGGGCTGTTCGAAGCGTTTCATGCCGATCCGGCCGCAATGCCGGCCGATTGGGCGGCGGCAACCCCGGCCGATGAACCGGACCGCGCGCGCCATATCGCCGATTTCATTGCCGGTATGACCGATCGTTATGCGCTCAAACAATATCAACGGCTGGTCGGGCCATCACCGCTGCCCGCCGACATCATTATCTAGCCGTGGCGGTGGCGATGCCTTTGCCGCGGTTATCCGCGATGCTAACGCTCCAGCTTGACCGGTCCACCGCGATTTGCCGCAAGAAGCTCTAGACTCGCTCGACCAGGTCGGTGACGTCGATACCCAATTGGCTTATGCGGGCCTGTACGCGCGGCCATTCTTCGGTGAGGAACAGGGCACGTTCGGCCTTTAGCAGGGCCTTGGCGGCACCATCGGCGGCGAAAAGGCCGACGCCCTTGCGGGCCACGACCATGCCGCCGGCTTGCAGGTCCTGATAGGCCTTGGCAACCGTCAGCGGATTGACCCCGGCGTCGGCCGCGAGCGATCGGACCGACGGCAACAGTGCGCCATCGCCGGCGTGCAGGATGCGCGAGACGATAAGGTCGCGGATCTGACGATAGATGGGGCGTTCGGTTGAGAACATGACTGTCTTATCGCAATGGCACACCATTTCGTCAACCGTTTGATTGTCAGAGGGATGCCATGGCGGGGGGCGAAATCGTCGGGTTGCCAGTCTGGAGGCGTGACCCGCGCCGCAAGCCGGGCTATGAGGTGCGTCAACAAGGAGACGTGACGATGCGCATGACCCCGATGGCTCTTGTTCTGCTGGCCGTTCCCCTATCGGTGGCGGCGGTATCGGCGCGGGCGCAAACGCCGGCCGAATTGCTGGGCTGCGCCGTGATAGCCCGTGACAGTGACCGGCTGGCGTGTTTCGATGCAGCGGTGGCCAATTCGTCCGCCGAAGCCCGGGCGGCGAGCCAGAAGCGCGCGGTCGAATCGGCGCGCATTGCTGCCGAGGAAGCCGCTATTGCCGCTGCTGCCGCCAAGGCCAGGGCCGAAGCCGAGGCTGTCGAGCTCGCGGCCGCCAAGAAAGCCGCCTTTGGCGCCGAAGGCGTGACGTCGCGGGGGGTCGAGCGCTTCGCCCCCGATCCGGGCGACTTGCAGGAAATCGCTGCCAAGGTAACCGACGTGTTTACCAACCGGTCGCAGCAGAATGTTTTCTTGCTCGATAACGGCATGATGTGGCGCCAGGTCGATGCGGGCGCGATCCCCAATGTCCGCGCCGATGACGAGGTCACGCTGTCGAAGGTGGCGCTGGGCGGCTATAAACTCTACTTTGTGCGCTCCAAGCGCATGGTGAAGGTCAAGCGCCTGCGCTGATTACATCAGCCACAGGGATTGCAGTTCGCGCACCATGCCGACGGGCAGCGCATCACCATCGGCCATGACGGCGGCATCAGCGGGCGCGTCGGCAGCTTCGAAATAGCGCCAGCCCTGATGGGCGCGGCGTGGCACCGGGCTGATCGGCACGGGCGGGGCGGCAAAGCCGATGCGGCATTTTTCGCCCCATTCGGTGGTGACCATGGCCAGCGACACGATGGTCTGACGGGCGACGAGCCGGTGCCGGATGATCCAGAACATTGACCCGCCGATCAGTTCGTCGGCGCGTTTCGGCATGAACCTGGTCAGCGAACAGGGCGCATCGCCCCAGCGTTGCTGTTGCAATTGCACCAGCGTTTCAATGTCGGGGCAGCCGACGGCGACTTTGGTCAAGTGGAGCATATCAGGAAAGATTGGCCACCCCGACCAGCGTCGCCAGCCCGAGGAAGGACAGGAACCCCAGCGTATCGGTCATCATGGTCACAAAAACCGATGAAGCCACCGCCGGATCGGCACCGAAGCGGTCGATGGCGACGGGGACGAGAACGCCGGCCATCCCGGCGACCATGATGTTGAACAGCACGGCGCAGGCGATGACCAGCCCGAGCATGGGGTTGCCGAAAATGATTGTCGTACCCACCCCGATCAGCGTCGCGATCGTCGAGCCGTTGAGCATCGCGACGCGGATTTCGCGCCAGATGGTGCGGCGGGTATTGCTTTCGGTCAGCTGGTTGGTGGCGAGCGCGCGGACGGCGACCGCCATCGTCTGGGTGCCGGCATTGCCGCCGACGCTGGCGACGATGGGGGCGAGCGCGGCCAGCGCCACCAGTTTTTCGATCGAAGGTTCAAAGCTGGCGATGACCGAGGAGGAGAGCATCGCGGTGCCAAGATTGGCGATCAGCCAGCGCGAGCGCACCTTGTAGGTTTCGATCACGGGTTCGTTGATGTCGCCGTCGCCGGCGCCAGACAGTTTAAGCGCATCTTCGCCGGCTTCTTCCTGGATGATATGGACGATGTCATCGACCGTGATGACCCCGACGAGACGGCCTTGGCCATCGACGACGGCCGCCGAAATCAGCGCGTATTTCTGGAATTGCAGCGCGACTTCTTCCTGATCCATATCGACCGGGATCAGGGTTTGTTCGCGTTGCATGACATCGGCGACGGCGATTGCCGGCGGGGTGGTGAGCAACCACGACAGGCGCATGGTGCCGACCGGGCGACGCGCACCGTCGATAACGAAGATTTCCCAGAAATCGGTGGCGGGATCGATGGTGGCGCGGACCTGTTCGATGACATCGCCGACGGTCACGCCTTGCGCGACGGCGACCAGCTCGCGCTGCATGAGCCGGCCAGCGGATTCTTCGGGATAGTTTAGCGCGGCCTCGATATCGGCCCGATCGGCCGGGGTGAGCGCCGACAGAACTTCGCGCTGTTCGCGATCATCGAGATCTTCGATGAGCGCGACGGCATCATCGGTATCGAGTTGGGTGACGACTTCGGCGACAGCGCCGACCGACATGCCGGCGAGCACGTCCTCGCGGACATAATCATTGAGTTCGGCGATGACTTCGGCATCGAGCGCATCGCCGATGGCACGCGCCAGCGCCGTGCGGTCAGCTTCGGCGACCATGGCAAACAGTTCGGCGATGTCGGCCGGGCGCAGCGGCGCCACCAGGGCGCGCACGGCTTCATCGTCGCCGCTGTCGAGCCGATCACCGATTTCATCGACAAAGCTGCGTGACAACCGGCCCTCCTCCAGCGCTTCGCGCTGGGGCGGATCGACCGGATCGCGGCCGCGATCGCTGTCAGGGTGGAGGATCGTGTCGGCCATTCTCCGGCTTATAGCGGCGTCGGGGGGGAGCGCCAGCGCCTGTGGCGCCATCAACCGCGCCTGTGGCGCCATCAACCGCGCCTGTGGCGCCTTCCTTATTCGCGCCGTAACTGGTTATGTGGCGCAAAGCGGGGACGGAGACGACGATATGGTGGTGGCACCGGCACTGGCCGTGATCGGCACAACGGTAGCAATCGGCCTTTACATGGGCTGGTGCTATCTGAAGGGCAGGCGCAACAACCGCGTGCTGATCGGTGTTCACCTGGTGCTCGGGGTGATCGGGCTTGAGGTCACGGCGATGCTGCTGCGCGGTGCACCGAGCGGGGCGCGGGCGATGGGCGAATTCGGCCCGGCAGCGGCGGTGCTGACGGCGGCGACGCTGTTTTCGGGGCTGCTGGTGCCGTTGATCGCCCAGCCAAAGCCGCGGCTGACCAGCCCGGCACTGGCGGTGCATGCCGCTATCGGCGCGGTGGCGTTCGCGCTTTATCTGATCTGGGCTTTTACGAGCTAGGGCTTGCACGTCACGCCGTCGCGCGCGAAAACTGGTGACCGGGTATTTTGGGGGTTGGCGATGCAGGTTTCACGGCGCGGGGCGATGCTGGCGGCGACTGGGTTAGCGGCGGCAACGGCATTGCCGGGCCGGGCGCCGGCGCTGTCCATGCCCGGCCTTGCGCCCGATGATGAAGCCGGCTGGGCCCGGATTGCCGCGCTTTATCCGGTAACGCGCTCGGTCATCCAGCTTGAAAACGCCTATTGGGGCAGCATGGCGACGCCGGTGCGCGATGCGCATCGCGTCAATCTGGAACGGCTCAACCGCGACAATAGCTGGTATGCGCGCCGCGCCATGGTTGCCGACCAAAAGATCGTGCTCGAGCGCGCCGCCGCCGCGATGGGGGTGCTGCCGGCGGAAATCGGCTTGTGCCGCAACGCGGCCGAAGGGCTTTCGGCGCTGATAAGCCAGTTTCGCGATGTCGGGCCGGGGGACAGCATCCTGTATTCGGACACCGATTACGAAGCGATGCAGGGCGCCATGGTGTCGCTGGCGCGGGCGCGCGGCGCGCGGGCGGTCAAGCTGTCGCTGCCGCGAATTATCAGCCATGATGGCGTGATTGCGGCGTATCGCGAGGCGATTGCCACCACGCCCAAGCTCAAACTCGTGTTGTTGACCCACATGAGCCACCGCGCCGGCATGGTGCTGCCGGTGCCGGCAATCGCTGCGCTGGCGCGGGCGGCAGGTGCCGAGGTGATCGTCGATGCGGCGCAGAGTTTTTACCAGTTCGATTTCAAGCTGCCCGACCTGGGGGCGGATTTTGTGGGGATGAATTTCCACAAATGGGTTGGGGCGCCGCTTGGGGTCGCGGCAATCTGGATCAAGAGCGGCCGCACCGATGTGATTGCGCCGTCACCGGCCGAAGGTGATGATCGGGCGCCATCGGTGCAGGCGCGGGTGCACCAGGGCACGGTGGATTATTCGGCGCAGCTGACCATTCCGGCGGCGCTGGATTTTCAAGCGCAGATCGGTACGCCGGCCAAGCTGGCGCGGCTGCAATATCTGCGCAACCTGTGGGTCAAGCCGCTGCGCGGGTTGGCGGGGCTGGAGATACTGCTCCCCGATGATCCGCGCCTGCATGGCGCATCGACGAGTTTTCGCATCAGCGGGCGCACGAGTGTTGCCGACAACATCGCCATCACCGATGCGCTGTTGGAGCGCTTCAACATCATGACCGTCTATCGTGCCGGCCTTGCCGATGGCGCCTGTATCCGGGTGACGCCGTCGCTGTTTACCACGCCCGTCGAAGTGATGGCGCTGGTGCCGGCGCTGAAGACGCTGACGGCGGAGCTGGCGCGCGGCTGATCAGCGGCGCGGGGCGTTGCGCAACCGGTAGGGCGGCGCTGACAACAAGGGATAGCGACCGGTATCGAACGAGAAACTGGCAAAGCCATTGTCGCCCAGCGGCATGCCGACGGTGCCGAAGATGCCCCGGCTGCCGCCGCTGCCCACGAACATGCCGATTTCACCATGCGGCCGGCGATCGGGCGCAATGTCGGCATAAAGGCTGTTGCCCAATATCGAATCGCGTTCGGCGCTGGGGGCCAGCGCATTGGCGGGCGCTGCCGGGGGTGGCAGCAACGCCGAGCCGGCGCGTTCGGGTTGCAGTGCGGCTGCGGCGATCACCGCATCGCGGTCGGCGAGCGCCAGGCGATAGATTTTTGTCGGCGGGGTTGCCACCGGATCGGCAGCCAGCGCCGGGGCTGCGATAACGGCAAAAAGGGCGAACAGCGACAGGCGCATCAACGGGGCTTTCAGGAACAGGACGACAAACCTAACAACCCGAGCTTAGCCTGGGCTGAACGAAAGCAACAGGGGCTCAGCCTTTGCGGAAGGGCGTCGCCATGTCCTGCGCTTCGATATCGGCGGCGACCATTTCGCCCTCGCGCGCGACGAAATCGGCAACGGCACGCGAAAATCCCTTGTCGACGATGTAATGCGCCGAAACCGTGGCCACCGGGCGATAGCCGCGCGCCAGCTTGTGCGCGCCTTGCGCCCCGGCTTCGACGCGCGCGAGGCCATGCGCGATCGCCCAGTCGATAGCCTGATAATAGCAGAGCTCGAAGTGCAGGAAGGGGATGTCCTGGCTCGACCCCCAATAGCGGCCATAAAGGCAATCGCTGCCGATGAAATTGAGCGCGCCCGCGACGGGTTCGCCATTGCGCAGCGCCAGCATCAGCAGGATTCGGTCACCCATGGCGGCGCCGATGGCCGAGAAGAATGCCCGGGTCAGATAGGGGCGGCCCCATTTGCGCGCGCCGGTATCCTGGTAGAAATGCCAGAAACTATCCCAATGCGCTTCGGTGATCGCCGTGCCGGTGAGGTGGACGATCTCGACCCCGCTGGCGAGCGCTGCCTCGCGTTCCTTGCGGATGGCCTTGCGTTTGCGCGATGACAGCGCCGCCAGAAAATCAGCAAAATCAGCATAGCCATCGTTTGACCAGTGATATTGCTCGCCGGTGCGCATCAGCCAGCCTTGCGCGGCAAACAGCGGCTGTTGTTCGGGCGTCAGGAAGGTGGCGTGCACCGACGAGATGTTGTTCTGGCGCACCAGTGTTTCCGCCGCCGCCAGCAGCGCTGGCGCGGCGGCTGGATCACGCAGCAGCAATCGCGGGCCGGTGGCAGGGGTAAACGGCACGGCGCATTGCAGCTTGGGATAATAGGCACCGCCGGCGCGCTCATAGGCTTCGCCCCAGCCGTGATCGAAGACATATTCGCCCTGGCTGTGCGATTTGAGATAGGCGGGCATGATGCCGATGGGGACGCCGGCGGCATCATCGACAACGATATGGGTGGGTTGCCAGCCGGTGCGGGCACAGGCGCTGCCCGAGCTTTCAAGGCTGGTGAAGAATTCATGCGCCACAAACGGATTGTCGGGCCCGGCACAGGCGTTCCAGTCCGCCGCCGACAGATCGGCAGCGGCGCTGAGGATGCGGGCGCGTATCTGGGCCATCAGGGCTTGATGGCGACGATCGCATCGATTTCGACGCCAACGCCGCGCGGCAGCACAGCGACCCCCACCGCCGAGCGGGCGTGGCGGCCGGCATCGCCGAACACGGCGACCATCAGATCGGAGGCGCCATTGCCGACTTCGGGTTGCTGGGTGAAATCGGGGGTGGAACTGACGAACACGCCAAGCTTGACGATGCGTTCGACGCGATCGAGCGAGCCGAGGGCGGCCTGCATCTGGGCGATAAGGTTGATCGCACACAGCCGGGCGAGCGCAGCACCCTTGGCTGTATCCATTGTTTCACCCAGCCGGCCCTGGAAAGGCTTGCCATCGGGGCCAAACGGGATCTGGCCCGAAATGTGCAACAGCCCGCCGGCGATGACAGTGGGGACATAGTTCGCAGCCGGCGCGGCGGCGACGGGCAGGGTGATGCCGAGATCGGCAAGCCGTGTGGCGGGGCTGGTCATGCGGTGGGGCCTTTCAACAAAGTTTCGATATGGGTGAGCGCTTGCGCCCAGCAATCGATGCGGACATCGGCATCGGGGGCGGCCGGGATAAGGTGGCGGAGCGGCGCTTCGGCGACCATATGGATGCAATGGACACTGGGCGCGCGCTTTTTCGCCGATGTGTGGTGCGGTGGCAAATCATCGATGAAGACGGCGGCGCTGGGGCGATATTCATCGAGCAGCGCGCTGATTGGCTGGCCTTTGGGGCCGTTGTTGCCAATGACCCGATATGGCATGCCGAGCCGGGCGAGTTCGCTGGTGCGCGTTACGGCATGATGATCGGCGATGTTGGTGAGCACCACGATGTCACAAGTGTCAGCAAGCCGGGCGAGCGCGCCGGCGGCATGGGCGACTGGCGTCTGGGTCGGCATATGGGTTGAAAAAAAGCCATCGAGCAGCGTCGGAAATGACTCGGATGCCACTGGCGTGCCATCGTCGTGTCGGATGTTGCCGGCCAGTGCAAAGCTGTCCAGCCTGAGGGTCAGGCGGTGCACCGTATCGAGATAAGCGATGAACGGATCGCAGAAATCGAGCAGCACCCCGTCACAGTCCGAAATGATCAGCGGCCGCGGCATCAGATGTCACCCCGTGCCAGTGCCGCGCCCGCCGCGATCAGCGCCGCCGGGGTGGCGCCGATTGCATCGGCACAGGCGACCAGATCGGTTTCGCGGCCGCCGAGAAAATCGATCACTGCCGCCAGCAATGCCGGGTCTCCCGCACCGGCGCGCAGGCCATCGGCATCAAGGCCCGACAGCGCCAGAAAGCGGGGGCCCAGATCGGCATCGCCGGCCACATGGCCGAGCGCCTGCAACGCTGTGACCAGCGGCGTCGCCTCGTTAACCATTTTGTTGCGCATTGGGGTTATCGTTTCTGCTTGAGCCAACGTATCTATCCCTAACGGGCATGGTGACGATTTGCCAAGCGGTGCCAGAAGGATATCACCTCAAGTGAAGCGCAACGGACGCGAATTGCAACTGGTCGGCCAGGCGCTACCGGGTCGCGGGCCGATCCCCGATGCGGCAATTCGCATCGGTTTTGTCGGCATGGGCAGCAGTGCCGGGCTGGGCGACAGCCTGGCGGCACTGATTCCGCCCGAAGCGACGCTGGAGGTGCTGACCATCGCCGAGGCAGCGCGGCGGATTGCCGCGCATGACCTGACCGTGTTGATCGTAGCTGTCGATGCCCGGTCGTGGCGCCAGACGGTCATCGAATTGCGCAGTATCATTGACGCCGCCACGGCGCACCCGCTGGCGGTTTTCGCGCTGGTTCCACGTGATGACCCGGCAGCGCTGGTGAAAGCGTTCGAACTGCGCGTCGCCGATGTTGGCGGGTTGCCGATTGACCGCCATGAAGTGCGGGCGCGGTTGGCGGCGCTGGTGCGTCGGCGCCGGGTGGCTTTTGCCAAGGCGGCCGAAACTCGCGCCGCGTGGCAGTTGGCGACAATCGACCCGGTTACCAAATTGTTCAATCGGACGCATCTGACAGCGATCCTGCCCGCCGAATTCGACAGCGCCCGCAAGCTTGGCCAGCCATTGGCGGTGATGATGATCGATCTGGACGGGTTGAAGGCGCTGAATGATCGATGGGGCCATGCAGCAGGCGACAAGGTGCTGCGCAATGTCGCCGGGGCGATTGGAACCGGGATGCGATTGACCGATACCATCGCGCGTTTTGGCGGTGACGAAATTGTGGTTGTCATGCCCGACACGCCGCCCGACGTGGCGCGGGCACTGGCGGCGCGGTTGGTGCAGCGCGTGGCGCAGATGAACCATGAGGACAGCCGCGATACGCCAATGCTGGTGACGATCAGCGTCGGGTTGGCGGTGTGCGAACCGCGCGATGCCGATAGCGAAGCCTTGTTGCGACGTGCCGATGAGGCGCTGTATGTCGCCAAGCATGGCGGGCGCAATCGGGTAGCGACGGCGGCCTGAGAACGGATTCGGCGCGCAGGCGTGCGCATGGCGCTGCCGCCCGGAAGCGCCCCTGTCGGCGCGTAGCGTAGCGCTACGCGCTCGGCGACTTACTTGATCTTGGCTTCCTTGAACTCGACGTGCTTGCGCACCACCGGATCATATTTGCGAAAGTTCAGCTTTTCCGTCTGGGTGCGCGGATTTTTCTTGGTGACGTAATAATACCCGGTGTCGGCGGTCGACACGAGCTTGATCTTGATTGTTGTAGGTTTGGCCATGACAGGTCCCGGAATCAAAGCGGTTGGTGGCGCACAAAGTTACCCGAGCGCGGCAAGCGGCGTCCAATGCCGGGAGGCTTGCGAAAAGTCAAGCACGCAGACCCGGCCGGCGGGCTGATTTGGCATATCAAGGCCAGATCCTTATGTATCACGCATGACAATCGCTCAACTCCACGATCGCGCCGTGCTCCTTGTGGCCGGCGCCGATGCCCATGATTTCCTGCAGGGCCTGTTGACCCAGAACCTCGCGCTGCTGGCGCCGGCCACCCCGCTTTATGCCGGCTTGCTATCGCCGCAGGGCAAGGCGTTGTTCGATATGATGCTGTTTGCCGATCCAAACGGCGTGTTGATCGATATTGCCGCCGACCGCGCGGCGGCGCTGACCAAGCGCCTGTCGCTTTACCGGCTGCGCAAGGCCGTGACGATCGAGCCTGTCGCACTGGCGGTGTTCGCCGGCTGGGATGGCGATGCCGGCAATCATCCTGCCGATCCGCGCCTGGCGGCCCTGGGTAGCCGTTGGATTGCGCCCCCGGCGGGGCCGGATGGCAGTTGGATTGCGCCCCCGGCAGGGCCGGATGGCAGTTGGATTGCGCCTCCGGCAGGGCCGGATGGCAGCGCGCTTTATGCCGCCCACCGGGAAGCCGTCGGGGTGCCGGGCAGCGCCGAGATCGGCGAGGATGATTTGCTCTGGCTGGAAACCGGCGCCGATCTGCTTGGCGGCGTCAGCTTCACCAAGGGCTGTTACGTCGGGCAGGAAAAT
>JBBQMB010000086.1:0-12350 GCA_038328515.1 Sphingomonadales bacterium | reverse complement strand
TGAACGCGGGTGCCGCGCTGGCGGATGATGATGGTGCCGGCGAGCAGTTCCTGCCCACCAAAACGCTTCACACCGAGACGACGACCGGCCGAATCACGACCGTTGCGCGATGAACCGCCTGCTTTCTTATGTGCCATGGTGCCTTAGCCTACTGAAGTGATCTTGAGGACGGTCATCTGCTGGCGATGGCCGTTCTTGCGACGATAATTGTGACGACGACGCTTCTTGAAGATGATGACCTTGTCGGCCTTCGTCTGCGCGACGATCGTGGCGGTCACACTGCCGCCCGAGGTGATGGCGGCGCCATCGCTGGACATCAGCGTTTCGAGCGTGACGCTCGCGCCGGCATCCCCATCGATCTTTTCGACGAGGATCGTGTCATCGGTGGCGACCCGATATTGTTTGCCGCCGGTGCGCACTACTGCGAACATCGTCTGAAACCTTAGAAAGCAATTCTCGTGAACAGCAGAACCTTGAAAAAGTCTGCCGATGCGAAGGCGGGGCGATAGGCCAAGCCGGCCCGCCTGTCAACGCGCGGGCAACATCATGATGCCGCGATCAACGCCCGCAACCGCATTTTGCCGGACATTGTGGCATAATCCCCCCTCGCATGAGGGGATATGTGGCGCTAGAGTCATTGTCATCATGGCCTCGACTCTACTTTTTCGCTCGCTCGCCGTCGCCAATCCGCGCACCGGCTCTGTCGATCATCATATCGAACCACTCGATTCGGTCGCTGTCGCGGCGCTGGGTGCGTGCCTGCGCGCCGCCCAGCCGGCCTGGGCGGCCTTGTCGCTGGCATCGCGGCTAGAGGTGCTCGGGGCGTTTGTGACGGCGCTCACCGACCATGGCGCCGCCATCATCGATGCGCTCAGCCGCGACACCGGCCGCCGCGCCATTGCGGGTGTCGAGCTCGATGGCGTCAAGGCCATGGTGGCGCGCTGGAGCCGCGAAGCCCCGGGGCTGGTCGCCGCCATCCAGTCGGCACGCACCCCGACCGCCATGCCCTCGATCACCGCCGGCACCCGCCTCCACCCCTATCCGCTGGTCGGCATCATCAGCCCGTGGAATTTCCCGCTGACGCTGTCGCTCATCGACGCCATCCCGGCGCTGGCAGCGGGCTGCGCCGTCATCGTCAAGCCATCGGAAGTCACGCCGCGCTTCATTGGCCCGCTGATGCAGGCAATCGCCAGCGTGCCGGCGCTGGCCAGCGTGTTTGCCGTGATCGAAGGCGATGGCGACACCGGCGCGGCACTGGTCGGCAATGTCGATTACATCGGCTTTACCGGATCGGTCGCGACTGGCCGCAAGGTGGCCGAAGCCGCAGCGCGCGCCTTCATCCCCGCCAGCCTCGAACTGGGCGGCAAGGACCCGATGCTGGTGCTCGCCAGTGCCGACCCCGAACACGCCGCCGGCGTCGCGCTGCGCGCCAGTGTGCTCGCCACCGGCCAGGCCTGCCAATCGATCGAGCGGGTTTATGTCGCGCGCGCCATCCATGATGCGTTTCTGGCGCATCTGGTGCGGCTGGCGGCAGCCGTACAGATCAACCATCCCGATATCGGCCGTGGCGATATCGGCCCGTTCATCTTTGCGCGGCAGGCCGATATCGTTGCCGCCCAGATCGCCGATGCCGTCGCCAAGGGTGCCGTCGTCCACACCGGCGGCACGGTTGAAGACCATGGCGGCAAATGGCTGCGCCCCACGGTCATCACCGGCTTGACCGCCGACATGACGCTGATGATCGAAGAAACCTTTGGCCCGGTCATTCCGGTCATCGCCTTTGACGATGTGGAGGATGCGATTGCACAGGCCAATGCCAGCGATTTCGGCCTGTCCGCCGCCGTGCTGGCCGGCACGGTTGCCGAGGCTGAAAGCGTCGCTGTGCGGTTGCAGGCCGGGGCGGTATCGATCAACGATGGCTCACTTACGGGCATGGTCGGTGAGGCTGAAAAATCGAGCTTTGGCCTGTCGGGGCTGGGGCCGTCACGCATGGGGGCATCGGGGCTGCTGCGCTTTTATCGGCGCCAGGCGCTGCTGCGCCAGACCGGCACGCCGCTACCGCTCGCCGCCTATGCCGAGCGCGGCTGACCCCGGGTGGAAACGACCGCCAGGCCGGCGATGACCCGCATGCGCAAGCTGTTGATCGCCATCGCGGCGGGGCTGGCCGTATTGTTGGCGTTCAGCTTTTATCACCCCGACATCGATGCCAAGACCGCGGCGCGCATCGCTGATCAGTTGCTGACGCAATATCATCGCGGCAGCGGCGATTCGCTGCGCAACTTCTCGGCGCGTGAAGACCGTATCTGGGCCGATGGTTGGGAATTTCGCTGGCGCTACCGCCCCTGCCCGCAAGCGGCGTCGCTGCGCGTCTGGATCAGCCGCGATGGCCGCCGCGCCAGCTACGCCGAACTGCCCGATTGTGCACCGCTTACCGGGCTGATGGTCAATCCTTTGAAGGTGTAGCGGCTACTGAAGGTGTGAGCGCCGCAACAAAGCGCGCCGCCATCGCCCCCGCCGCCTCGGCGCTGGTGCCAGGCCGATACAGTGACGCGCCCAGGCCAAAGCCATCAGCGCCAGCGGCGGCCCAGGCCGCGATGCCCTCCGGAGTCATGCCCCCCACCGCCAGCACCGGCACGGCGCGCGGCAGCACCGCCCGCAGCGCCTTGATGACCGCCGGCGATCCGGCTTCGGCCGGAAAGAATTTGAGGCCGTGCGCGCCCGCCCTGAGCGCGGCAAAAGCCTCGCTGGGCGTGAAAAAGCCTGGCAATGATACCATCTCGAGCGCGACGGTCGCGGCAATTACGTCGGCATCGGTCGAGGGAGACACCACCAGCCGGCCCCCGGCAGCAGCCACGCGCTCCGCGCTGGCCACATCGAGCACGGTACCGGCACCAACCAGCGCATCATCCCCGGCAAGGTCCGTCAGTCGCGCGATCGATTCGAACGCTTCGGGTGAATTCAGCGGCACTTCCAGAATGCGAATACCGGCCGCGATCAACGCCGCACCGACGTCGGTTACTTCGCCCGGGGTTATGCCGCGCAATACCGCCACCAACGGACAGGCCGCAAAATGGCGCGCAAAATCATCGACTGCCAATGTCATGCCATGATCTCCTTCATGATCGCGCCGGCACCCGCCACAAAGGCCGCTTCGCCATCGATGACAATCGATTCGCGGCCGGCCCGTTGCAGCGCCAGCGCAAAAAATTCGCACAACGCCGGCGTACCGATGAGCGGCACCACATCGGCACGGCGATGGCCGAGCCCGATGCGAACATCAGCGCCGATCAACAGGCCGGAAATCCGACTGGCGGCATCGGCGCGCGACAGGCCGGCGGTCAGCACGCGAGCGCGGGTGGTGAACAATTCGGCCGTCAGGTCGCTGGCTTCGAGGCCATGATCGACGCCTTGGGCAAACACCGCATCGCAGAGCGGCGCATCGACCAGCAGATCAGACAGGATCGAGGCCGATTGCAGCGCGGCAAAAATGTCGCCGGTCATCACGGTGCGGAACGAATCGATGGCGCCAGCCTCGATGACCGCCCATTTGCTGTGCGTGCCCGGCAGGCAAACCAAGCCGTCGCCAATCAGCCCGAGCGCCAGCGCGCCCAACAACTGCACTTCCTCACCGCGCATGATATCGGGGCGTGCGGGATCGGGCACATTGACGCCGGGTACGATGAAAATGCCATCACCGGCCCGCACAACCCCGGCCGCCACCGTCTCCAGGCGAGCCGGCGCCGCCACATAGGGCACTTCGACCCAACCGCGATTGGACCCGACCGTGCCGGCGAGCAGCAGCGGCTGCGCGCCGACCGCGTCGCGAAGCTGCGCAATTTCGGCGGGAAAGTCGCTGATGGCGCGCAGGCCGCGGTCATCCACCAAACGACGGCTGACGCGGCCGTCGGCAATGTAAAAGATGCGGCGGTGGGTGGAGCCCCAGTCGACGGCAACAAAATCAGGGATCATCGGGCAAATCTCCGGGTAAAGGGCGAGTACGCTGGCGCGACGAGCCCCCCGGAAATCGTGCCCGAACCGTTTAGCCCAAAACGCCTCGCGTCACCATGCAATACAGCATCGGGAAGCTGAGCACGAAGTTCGTGCGGCTGAAAAGCATCGCTTTTTTGGCGGCAGCGGCCTTGGCTTCGGGCGTGCCGTCGACCATTCCGAGCGCAATCTTCTGCGCTGGCCAGATGAACATCCAGACGTTGGCGGCCATGATGATGCCGAGCCACATGCCTAGCCCGATGTTGCGGAAACCTTCCTGGAAGGTCAGCGCCTGAACCAGATAAAGTTGCGGCGGCGCGCCGGCGATCGCAATGCCGATCACCATCGTTGCCAGCGCCGACCAGCGGAACCAGAACAGGGCTTCGGGGGCGATATATTTCGAAACCGCCGGCTTCAGTTCGGCGGGCACCTTGGGCATCGTCGGAATCTGCACGACGTTGAAATAATAGAGCAGGCCGATCCACAATACGCCGACAAGGGCATGGAAAAAGCGCAAGAAGGCGTTGAACCAGGTGCCATCGATGGCGTTGCCATTGAGGATCAGGATTGTCAGCACCAGCAGCCCGGTGCCGAGCAGCACCGCGCGGTTGAAATTGCCCAGAATATTGACCATTGCCACGTTCCCCCGTGATTGCCTCTGTCAGCCCATAGGCCACCAACGCGGTCTTGTTAAGCCGTTACAGTGTTCGCGAGTTGGCTTAACCGCGGCCCATCAACGCGAGCACTTCCTTGCGGCTGCGGTCATCGTCGCGGAACACGCCCATCATGCGGCTGGTGGTCATCGTCACGCCTTGCGTCATTACCCCGCGCGCGCTCATGCAGGCATGGCTGGCTTCGATGACCACGGCGACACCCACCGGGTCGAGATGCTTCTGGATGCAATCAGCGACTTCAGCGGTCAGCCGTTCCTGCACCTGCATGCGCTTGGCAAAGCCGTGCAGCACCCGCGCCAGCTTGGAAATACCGACAACGCGCTTCTTGGGCAGATAGGCGATGTGCGCCTTGCCGATGATCGGCGCCATGTGATGCTCGCAGTGCGACTGGAACGGAATGTCGCGCAAGATCACGATCTCGTCATAGCCGCCGACTTCACCGAAGGTGGTCGACAGGTGCACGCCGGGGTCTTCCTGATAGCCCCGGAAATATTCGCGATAGGCGCGCGTAACCCGCCCCGGCGTATCGAGCAGCCCTTCACGGTCAGGGTCATCCCCAGCCCAGCGAATCAGCGTGCGCACCGCCGCTTCGGCCTCGGCAGCCGGAATCGGTTCGATATGCGGCGCCGGGTGGCCGCTGCCATAATCATCGTCGTCAAAACCGCTCATGCGAGCATCTCCCCTGCAAACATGGCTTGCAAGTGGTGACGCTGCGCCCTTTGCGCAACCGCGCAAATGTCGCAGGGCCAGTCCAGCATCAGCCGGCGTTCTTGGCGCGCGAAGCCTTTTTGCGTTCGTTGGGATCAAGGTGGATCTTGCGCAACCGGATGAAATTAGGCGTCACTTCAACAAGTTCGTCCTCGTCGATGTAGGCGATCGCCTGTTCGAGCGTCAGCCGCTTGGGCGGACTCAGCTGGATGGCATCATCCTTGCCGCTCGCGCGGAAGTTGGTCAGCGCCTTGGACTTCAAGGGATTGACTTCCAGATCCTCGTCACGGGCATTTTCGCCGATGACCATGCCCTGATAAACCGCTTCGCCGGGCTCGATCATCAGCGTGCCGCGTGGCTGCAGATAGCCGAGCGCATAGCCAACGGCTTCACCGGTTTCGGTCGAGATCAGCACGCCATTGCCGCGGCTCGACACGACACCCTTGTAAGGGCCATATTTTTCATACAGCCGGTTCATGATGCCGGTGCCGCGCGTATCCGACAGGAATTCGCCGTGATAACCGATGAGGCCGCGTGCCGGTGCCGAAAAGGTCAGCCGGGTCTTGCCGCCGCCGCTGGGGCGCATATCGGTCATCTCGGCTTTGCGCATCGCCATTTTTTCGACAACGGTGCCCGAATATTGTTCATCGACATCGATGACGACGATTTCATAGGGCTCGGTGCGCTTGCCATTATCATCGGTGCCGTAAATCACCCGGGGGCGCGAAATCGACATTTCAAAGCCTTCACGGCGCATCGTTTCAATCAGCACGCCAAGTTGCAATTCGCCGCGCCCGGCGACTTCAAAAGCATCCTTCGAGGCGCTTTCGGTGATCTTGATCGCGACATTACCTTCGGCTTCGCGGATCAGACGATCAAAAATCATCCGGCTCGTCACCTTGCTGCCATCGCGGCCGGCATAGGGCGAATCATTGACCGCAAAGGTCATGCTGAGCGTTGGCGGATCGATCGGCTGGGCGTGGAGCGGCTCGGTGACGCTGATGTCAGCGATGGTATCGGCCACGGTCGCCTTCGAAAACCCGGCCAACGCGATAATGTCACCGGCGCGGGCTTCATTGACGGGAACCCGCTCAAGGCCCTGAAAGGCAAAAATCTTCGACGCGCGGCCTTCTTCGACGACGGTGCCATCGGGGTTGAGCGCGCGGATTTGCTGGTTGAGGCGCAGCGTGCCCGACAGGATTCGGCCGGTAAGAATGCGGCCGACAAAGCTGTCACGATCGAGCAGCGAGACGAGCATCTTCAATTCGCCATCGACATCGGCGGCCGGCGGCGGGACGTGCGCGATAATGGTCTGGAACAACGGGGTCAGATCGCCCGAACGCACTTCGGAATCGCGCCCGGCATAGCCGTTACGGCCCGAGGCGAAGATCACCGGGAAATCGAGCTGGTCATCATTGGCTTCCAACGTGACAAACAGATCGAACACTTCGTCGAGCACTTCCTGAGCGCGCGCATCGGGACGATCGATCTTGTTGACGACGACGATGGGCCGCAGGCCCAGAGCAAGGGCTTTCCCGGTGACAAACTTGGTCTGCGGCATCGGGCCTTCGGCGGCATCGACGAGCAGTACGACGCCATCGACCATCGACAGGATGCGTTCAACCTCGCCACCGAAATCGGCGTGGCCCGGGGTGTCGACGATATTGATGTGCGTCGTTTCGTTATTGGTCTTGTCGGTCCATTCGATCGACGTGCACTTGGCGAGAATGGTGATGCCGCGTTCTTTTTCGAGATCGTTCGAATCCATGGCGCGTTCGGCAACGCGCTGATTCTCGCGAAACGTCCCCGACTGCCGGAACAACTGGTCAACAAGCGTGGTCTTGCCGTGGTCAACGTGCGCGATAATCGCGATATTCCGCAAAGCCATTGAATTTCGATCCTGTGGGGTGACCAATGTGTCGCAAGGACAGCAATAGCCCGGGGGCATGCGCGGCCACATAGCCGCTTTGATGCGATGCAACAAGGTTGCTTCGTGCAGCCTGCCGCAGGAACCACCGCGCCCGCCCCGACGCTGGCCGCGATGGATTGACTCTGCTCCTGCCCACCGGCATCCACAGGGTCACCGAACCCTGTAGCACCACCGGGGCCGGCGATCAGGCTGCAACGGCCCCGATATGGGCGGAAACCAGGGGAATGACGGCGTGGAATCGGTTGAATTCGGCGCCCGGCGCACGGGCGCAATGCTGCTCGCGGCGCGGACGGCCGCCGGTCTCGAATTGCTCGACGTCGCGCGCGAGACGCGGGTTCCCATCCGGCACCTGAAGGCATTGGAAGCCGACAAGCATGACGAGCTGCCGGCGCTGCCCTATGCCATCGGTTTTGTGAAAGCCTATGCCCGCGCCGTCGGGCTCGATTCTGAAACCATGGCGAACCAGTTCCGCAGCGAGACATCGAAATCGGCCCATGTGCCCACGCCGATCAGCCTCGAACCGCTCGATGAACGTCGATTGCCGTCGCGCGGCCTGTGGATCGCCAGCCTCGTCATCGTCATCGCCATCATCGCCGCATTGTCGGCCTGGGGCGCTGGCGCCTTTGATCCGCCGCCGCCGGTTGCCCCCGAAATGGCCGCCGCCACGGCACCCGACCCGGCCGTGGCAGCGGCCAGCGCACCGGCTGGCACCAATGCCGCGCCCCCTGCTACCACCAGTGCGGCGCCCGGCACCGCCAGCGGCCCCGTCGTGCTCACGGCAACCCGCGATGTGTGGGTGAAAATTTCCGACAAGGCCAGCGGCGAAACGCTCAAGGTCGGGGTGCTTGGCAACGGCGAAAGCTACACCGTGCCTGCTGATCGCCCGACAGCGACCCTGTGGACCGGCATGGCGGGGGCCCTTTCGGTCAGTATCGGCGGCCAGACGCTGCCGCCGCTGGGTGGTCCGGTTGAAACAATTCGCAATATCAGCCTGCTCCCCGCCGATCTGGTCGCGCGCTCGGCAGCCTTTGCCGCCCCTGCAGCTTCCGCCAGTGCGCCCGCTGCCGATCCGTCACTGCCCGCGCCGATTGCGACCCCACCGGCGACGCGGCCGATTGCAACCATTCCGGGAAACTGATCCGATGCGCCTGATCTTCATCGCCACGCTTTTGCTGGTCACCCCGCTCGCTGCCCCGGCTCAGGAAATCGATCCGGCCAAGATGGAAAAGCGCGTCGGCAAGCTGGAATCCGAAATGCGCGCCGTGCAGCGCAAGGTGTTCCCGGGAGGCGACCCCAAGTTTTTCGAACCCGAAATCGCCCCGCGCGCCCCGATTGTCGAAACGCCTGTCGGCAGCCCGGCATCGTCGCCGCTGGTTGATCTGACCGTCCGGATGGGGGAGTTGGAACGGCAGTTGCGCACGCTGACCGGCCAGGTCGAGGCCAACCAGTTCAAGCAACGCCAGCTTGAGGAGGCGCAGACAAAATTGCGCGGCGACGTTGAATTCCGGCTGACCGCGCTCGAAGGCGGCGGCGCCGGCCCGGCCACCACCACGAGCACCGCCGCGACCACCCCGTCGCAGCCCGACACACCTGCAAAACCCGGCGCAAAACCCGATACCGGGCCACTGGCCAAACCCGCCGTGGCGCCGCCCATGCCAAAAGCCGCCACGCCCGATGCCGCGTGGAAAGCCGCCTATGCCAATGTCACCGCCAAGAACTGGCCAAAAACCGAATTGGCGATGACCGATTTCATCGCCGGCTATCCCAAATCGACGCGGCTGCCCCAGGCACAATATTGGTTGGGCCGCAGCCATGCGCTGCGCGATGAAAACGCCCTTGCCGCCAAGGCCTATCTTGAACTGTACCAGACCGCGCCGCGCAGCGATCGCGCGCCAGATGCCCTTATTGGCCTTGCCGACGCGATGATCGGCCTCAAAAAGCCCAAGGACGCCTGCCGCGTTCTTGGCGAACTCGACACTGTCTATGGCGCCGCGCTGACCGCTGGACAAAAATCCGGCGCCAAGGCCTCGCGCACCAAAGCCAAATGCCCGGCCTGACCGGCGCGTGACCGATCTGGCGGCGCTGCTCGCCGCGGCGCTCGGCCGCCCGCTCATGCCCGGTGAACGGCTGGCCATCGCCGTATCGGGCGGCCCTGACAGCGTGGCGCTGCTGCTGCTGGCGGCACACGCCTTTGCCGGCCGAATCGCCGCCGTGACGGTCGATCACCGACTGCGCGCCGCCGCCGCCGCCGAAGCCGCCGGCGTTGCGGCGCTATGCCAGACGAGCGGCATCCCCCACACCACCCTGCGCTGGGATGGCCCCTGGCCCGTCGCCAATATCCAGGCCGAAGCGCGGCTGGCACGCTATGCGCTGCTGCGTGACTGGTGCGCCGCCACCGGCCACGGCCTTTTGCTCACCGCGCATCATGCCGATGATCAGGCCGAAACGCTGCTGATGCGGCTGGCGCGCGGTAGCGGTGCCGGGCTGGCGGGCATCCGGGCGCAGCGACCGCTGGGCGCGGGCGTCACGCTGGTGCGGCCCTTGCTGGGGGTGCGCCGCACCGAATTGGCCGCCATTGTGGCGCGCGCCGGAATCACGCCGGTAACCGACCCTGCCAATGATGATCCGCATTATGACCGCACCCATGCCCGGCGGCTGCTCGCCGCCACCGGCTGGATCGATGCCGTGCAGGTCGCAGCCAGCGCTGCCCATCTTGGCGAGGCCCAGGCAGCGATCGACTGGGCGGCCGATCGCGCCTGGGCAGGGCGCGCCAGCGTCGATGATCACGGCCTGTCGCTGGATATCGCCGGGCTGCCCACGGCGATTGCGCGTGGCATGGTCGCCCGCGCCATCGGCCATTTCGCCCCCGATGCCCGGCCACGCGGCGCGCAAATCAGCCGGTTTATGGCGCGACTCGGTGAGGGTGGCACGGCCACGCTGGCCGGGGTGCGCGGTCGCGGCGGCGGCATCTGGCGTTTCACAATGGCACCGGCCCGCCGTAAAAATGGGTGAAATGACCGAATTACCCCTTCAAAATACCCATAAAGGCGAGGCAGAAGCGCACAGGCTGATTGCAAGCGCGCCCGTCATGCTTATCTTGGGGTTCGACTCCTTCGCAGAAAGCCGTGTTCATGGCCGACAATAACAAGCGCCCGCCCAGCCCCTGGATGAAAAATCTTGGCCTGTGGTTCGTGATTCTTCTCGGCCTTGTTGTGGTCGTCAACGTCATGCAGGGTCCGTCGCGTTCGGGCGCTGCCGGCAGCGCCATGGCCTATTCGGACTTTTTGACCAAGGTTGACGAAGGCGGGGTCAAATCGGTCGAAATCCGCGGTGCCGAAATTGTCGGCAAAACCGGGTCGGATGAGGATTTCCGCACCTACAACCCCGGCGATACCGATCTCATCTCGCGGCTGCGCAGCAAGAACGTCCGTTTCGATGCCAAGCCCGAGGAAAGCCGCAGCCTGTTGGCGCAACTGTTCTTCAACATGCTGCCGTTCGTGCTGATGATCGGCATCTGGATTTTCGTGATGCGCCAGATGCAGAATGGTGCCGGGCGCGGCGCCATGGGTTTTGGTAAGAGCCGCGCCAAGCTGCTGGTGCAAAAGGAAGGCCGCGTCACCTTCGATGATGTCGCCGGCATCGACGAAGCGCGTGAGGAATTGCAGGAAATCGTCGACTTTTTGAAAGATCCGGGCCGGTTCCACCGTCTGGGCGGCAAAATCCCCAAGGGCGCGCTGCTCGTTGGCCCCCCGGGTACCGGCAAAACCCTGCTCGCTCGTGCCATTGCCGGTGAAGCGAATGTCCCGTTCTTCAACATTTCGGGCTCGGACTTTGTCGAAATGTTCGTCGGCGTTGGCGCCAGCCGCGTCCGCGACATGTTCGAACAGGGCAAGAAAGCAGCGCCCTGCATCATCTTCATCGATGAAATCGATGCCGTCGGCCGTTCACGCGGCGCCGGGCTCGGTGGTGGCAATGACGAACGCGAACAGACGCTCAACCAGTTGCTTGTCGAAATGGATGGTTTCGACGCCAACGAGGGCATCATCATCGTCGCTGCCACCAACCGCCCCGATGTGCTCGACCCGGCGCTGCTGCGGCCGGGCCGGTTCGATCGCCAGGTCGTCGTTGGCCGCCCCGATATCGAGGGCCGCGAAAAGATCCTGATCGTCCACATGAAGAAGGTGCCGCTGGCGCCCGACGTCAACGCTCGCACGATTGCGCGCGGCACCCCCGGCTTTTCGGGCGCCGATCTCGCCAACCTGGTAAACGAAGCCGCCTTGCTGGCGGCGCGCCGTGCCAAGCGGCTTGTTTCGATGCGCGATTTCGAAGACGCCAAGGACAAGGTGTTGATGGGCGTCGAACGCAAGTCGATGGTGATGACCGAAGACGAAAAGAAAATGACCGCCTACCACGAAGCTGGCCATGCCGTTGTCTCGGTGCATGAAGCGGCGTCGGATCCGATCCACAAGGCCACCATCATCCCGCGCGGCCGCGCCCTCGGCATGGTCATGCGCCTGCCCGAGCGTGACCAGTACAGTTATCACCGCGACAAGATGTATGCGAATCTGTCGGTGTCGATGGGCGGCCGTGTCGCCGAAGAACTGATCTTTGGCTATGACAAGGTCAGCTCGGGCGCGTCGTCGGACATCAGTTACGCCACCGATCTGGCGCGCTCGATGGTCACGCAATGGGGGATGAGCGACAAGCTCGGCCCGCTGAAATATGCCGATAATCAGGAAGAAGTGTTCCTGGGGCATAGCGTGACGCGCACCCAGAATGTCAGCGAACAGACCTCTCAACTGATCGATGCGGAGGTGCGCACCATCGTCACTGCAGGCTATGATCGCGCCAAACAACTGCTCAGCGAGAACATCGACCAGCTTCATGCGCTTGCCGCTGCGCTGCTCGATCTTGAAACCCTGTCGGGCGACGAGATCAAGAAGGTCATGGCCGGCGAGACCATCGACCGTTCGACGACCACCGGCACCCCGGCATCGCGCCCGGCGACCGGCACCTCGGCGATCCCCAAGACCGGGCGCCGCGGCGGCTTT
>JBBQMB010000085.1:0-12377 GCA_038328515.1 Sphingomonadales bacterium | reverse complement strand
ATGACAATCTGTATTTTCAAGATCGTGCCAGCGTGTCTAGGCGCTCACCAACGCCGCCGCCAACGCAAAAACCCGCTCGCGCTTATCGAAATTGCCGCTCAACTGCTGCGAATTGCGATGGCGGCGAGTTCCTTGATGAATTTGGCGGCCACAGCGGCGGTCATGCCGTTGATGTCGCGATCGGGGTTATATTCGACCACATCACCGCCGACGATCGGCCCCGTGATGCGCGCCAGCACATCGAGTAATTGCCGCGTGGAAAGCCCGCCGGGTTCATGGTGCGACACCCCCGGCGCAAAGGCCGGATCAAGCCCATCAAGATCGATCGACACATAAAGCGGCGCCGCTGGAATCGGCACCATGCCGGCGGTAAAATCGCGCATCGTCACGATTTCCACGCCAAAGCGCGCGGCCTGGTCGCGTTGATGGGCGTTGAGCGTGCGAATGCCGACTTGCACCAGTCGCGTCGCCAGCCCGGCCTCCATGATTCGCGCAAAGGGTGATGCGTGCGACCGGCGGTTGCCGCCGAGTTCGTCATAAAGATCGGGGTGGGCATCGAAATGCAGGATGGTGACCGGGCCGTGCACCGCCGCCACCCCGGCAACGGCGGGGAAGCTGACGCTATGGTCACCGCCGATCAGCAGCGGCACATCGCCCGCCGCACAGGCAGCCTCGGTCGCGGCGCTGATCAGGGCATCGTCACCCGGGCCTTCGGTCAGCGCCAGATCGCCGTTGTCGATGAGCAACATGTCGCCGCCCAGTTCAGCCCCCGATTCGGCCGCGGCATTGCCCATGTCGGAAAACAGCGCAGCGCGGACCAGCGCCGGGGCCTTGGCGGGGCCGCGCAGGTAACTGCTGTTGCAATCGGTCGGGGCGCCGATCAGGCGGATGCACTTCATGGCAGGGTTCCGGTTTGTCGAGAGCGCGGACTGTGGCACATAAGCCGCCATGCGCCATTTGTTGATGATATTATTCGCCTGTGTTGCTTTTCCCGTTGCGGCGCGCCCGCCCAGCCTGGTGCCCGGCGATGCCCCGACACTGGCGGCGCCCGGTGCCTTGCCCGTCGGCGTGCGCGAACTGACCTTCGACGCGGGCTCAGGGGCGGCCGAACCCCGCCGCAACCTTGGCCTGACGCTGTTCTACCCCGCCGCGACTCGGGGGCGAGCGACGACTTACCCGCACATTACCGCCAATCCCCCCGCCGGTTTTCCCGCCAAACTGGTGTTTGAAGCCATCGCCAGCCGCAACGCCGCCCCCGCCAAGGGGCCAAAACTCCCCCTTGTCCTGCTCAGCCATGGCCTTGGCCGCTGGTCGACAGCGATGAGCGGCATGGCCGAGAACCTTGCTTCCAAGGGCTATATCGTCGCCAGCATCGATCATGATGACACCGGCGCCATGGATCCGGCGCAGCGATTGCAGATTTTTGCCACATCTTTTGCCCGCCGCAGCCGCGACCAACGCGCCGCCATCGCGTTTTTAACGCAGCTTTCGGCCGGTTCCGATCCCATCGGAACACGCATCGACCCGGCAAATATCGCCGTCATCGGCTATTCGATGGGGGGTTTCGGCGCGCTCGCCACCGCTGGCGCCGGCTATGACCCCAAGGCGCCGGTCATCACGCAGCTGCCGCCGGGCACCATGACCGGCACGCTCGAAGGCACCGTCGCTGCGCCTGGCGTGCGCGCCGTGGTGCTCATCGCCCCCTGGGGTGGCCTCGCCCCGGTGCGCAGCTTCACCGCCACCGGCCTTGCCGGCCTCACCATCCCCAGCCTGTGGATCATGGGCGACAAGGATGATGTAGCGGGCACCGCCGGCATCCAATGGCTGTACGACCATAGCAGCGCCAGCGACCGCCACCTTTTGGTGTTTGCCAACGCCCGTCACAACCTTGGCGGCAACCCGCCGCCGGCCAGCGCCCCCGATACCGGCCGGCTGCGCGATGCCATCGATGAACCGGTATGGCGCAAGGATATGGCCGATGCGATCATCTTCCACAGCCTCACTGCCTTCCTCGATCAACGCCTGAAGGGCGAAGCCAGCAAGGCGCAATGGCTCGAAGCGGCGCCCGATGGCACGCTCAAGGGCTTTCAGAACCGCTGGCAGTTGGGCATCAGCCTGACTCACGCACCACAAGGGAACACCCCATGACCGAGGCGCTCTATCCGGTTCCCGCGCAATGGGCGGCACGCGCCCATGTCGATGCGGCGGGTTATCAGGCCAAATATGCCGAAGCGATTGCCGATCCCGACGCCTTCTGGCAACGCGAAGCCCAGATCATCGACTGGATAACCCCCTTCACCAAGGTCTCGAACAGCTCGTTCAACGAAGCCGATTTCGGCATAAAATGGTTCGAAGACGGTACGCTCAACGTCTCGGCCAACTGCCTCGACCGGCATCTGGCCACCCGCGGCGATACCCCGGCGATCATCTGGGAGGGTGATGACCCCGCCGACAGCCGCACGATCACCTATCGCCAACTCCATGCCGAAGTGTGTCGCTTTGCCAATGTGCTGAAGGCCAACGGCGTCAAAAAGGGTGATCGCGTTACGCTTTACCTGCCGATGATCCCCGAAGCGGCGATGGCGATGCTCGCCTGCACCCGCATCGGTGCCATTCATTCGATCGTTTTTGGCGGCTTTTCGCCCGACAGCCTCGCCAATCGCATCCAGGATTGCGATTCAAAACTGGTGATTACCGCCGATGAAGGCCTGCGCGGTGGCAAGCCGGTGCCTTTGAAGGCCAATGTCGATGCCGCTTTGGCTAATTGCCCGTCGGTTGAGACCGTGATTGTCGTGCGCCGCACCGGCGGCGCCGTCGCCATGCAACCCGGCCGCGACCTGTGGTACGAAGCCGCGCGCGATGCGGCATCCCCCGACTGCCCAGCCGAAGCAATGGCCGCCGAAGACCCGCTGTTCATCCTCTACACCTCGGGTTCGACCGGCAAGCCCAAGGGGGTGCTCCACACCACCGGCGGCTATCTCGTCTGGGTGGCGATGACGTTTCGCTATGTTTTCGACTATCGCCCCGGCGAAATCTTCTGGTGCACAGCCGATGTCGGCTGGGTAACCGGGCACAGCTATGTGGTTTATGGCCCGCTCGCCAATGGCGCGACGACGCTGATGTTCGAAGGCGTGCCCAATTACCCCGATGTCAGCCGCTTCTGGCAGGTCTGTGACCGCTGGGGGGTCAACATCTTTTACACCGCGCCAACCGCGCTGCGGGCCTTGATGCGCGACGGCGATGCCCCCGTTAAGGCGACGTCACGCGCCTCGATCCGCCTGCTTGGCAGTGTCGGTGAGCCGATCAACCCCGAAGCCTGGGAATGGTATCACCGCGTTGTCGGCGATGGTCGCTGCCCGATCGTCGATACCTGGTGGCAAACCGAGACCGGCGGGTCGCTGATCAGCCCCTTGCCCGGCGCTACCGCGCTCAAGCCAGGATCGGCGAGCCTGCCGCTGTTTGGCGTGGTGCCGCTGCTCGTCGATGCCGAAGGCGTGGAACTCCATGGCGCCACCGATGGCAATCTGTGCCTGGCGCAAAGCTGGCCGGGGCAGATGCGCACCGTCTGGGGCGATCATGCGCGCTTTTTCCAGACCTATTTCACCACCTATCCCGGCCGCTATTTCACCGGCGACGGCGCCCGGCGCGATAGTGATGGCTATTGGTGGATCACCGGGCGCGTCGATGATGTCATCAATGTCTCGGGCCACCGCATGGGCACCGCCGAGGTCGAAAGCGCGCTCGTCGCCCATGCCAAGGTCGCCGAAGCTGCGGTTGTCGGCTTTCCACACGATATCAAGGGGCAGGGCATCTATGCCTTTGTGACGCTCAACCGGGGCGTGCCCGAAGACGAAGCGCTGCGGCGCGAACTGGTGCAATGGGTGCGCCGCGAAATCGGGCCGATTGCCACCCCCGATGTCATCCAGTTCGCCCCCGGCCTGCCGAAAACCCGCAGCGGCAAGATCATGCGCCGCATCCTGCGCAAGATCGCCGAAGGTGAAACCGGCAATCTGGGTGATATCTCGACCCTCGCCGATCCTTCGGTGGTCGCAGCCTTGGTCGCCAACCGAGGCTGAAAACCGCAAAAGGCGGGACCGATTGACCGGTCCCGCCCTGTTTGCCGAGGTGAAGTGGCGGCTTAGCGGCCTTCGTAACCATGGCCGACAGCCGTCATCCGAGCCTGGCTGATGGCATCGCGGATGCAGCGGGCTTCTTCGCTGCGAGCGCGGACATCGTCGCCGCCATTGGCACAGACGCTGCGTGCTGCCGATTTGATACGCGCATCGAGCGTATCGCGGCCCTGATCATTGGCAAGGTTGAGGTCGAGATAGGTGACCGTGGTGGCGCGGGGAGCTTCAGCCGCCTGAGCGGGAGCGGTGGCGGCCATCAGGCAGACGCCGGCGCAGATGACAGTGCCGAAGGTGCCAAGAACGGTGCGCAAAGCGTTGGTGCTGGTGGTGAACATGGTGTTTCTCCTTTGTCTGGCGGAGCGTCCGGACCACCCGGCCTCCGATGCAACATGCATTGCAGGGATCGTGCCAAGTGCTTCGGGAAATCATCACCTGTTGTATTACAATGAGTTGCGGCCAAGTGTACTAGATTAATAACTCTGTGTTCAATAAAATTTTCCGGTGTTTTGGAAAAATTTCCTAAATGTATGGAAAATGAACGAACCGCGCCAAAGCCTGTCGCTGCGCTTGCCGATATCAAACGGTCGGTGCATAGACTTTATGGCCTATGCTGACCCAGCGTTCCCGTTATGCCCTTCGTGCGCTCATCTACATTGCCCGGTCGCAGGGGATCGCGCCGGTGCCTATTTCGGTGATCGCTGCCGATCAGAAACTCCCGCGCAAATTTCTCGAAATCATCCTGCTCGACCTCAAGAATGGCGGCCTTGTCGAAAGCTTTCGCGGCAAGATGGGGGGCTATCGCCTTGCCAGGCCTGCCAGCCAGATCAGCTTTGGTGAAATCATCCGCATGATCGAAGGCCCGCTGGCGCTGGTGCCGTGCGTGTCGGTCAGCGCCTATCAGCGCTGTGCGGATTGCTTTGAGGAATCCACTTGTGTGATCCGCAAGACGATGCTGGTCGTACGGGACAATACCGCGGCGATCCTCGACAATACGACGCTGGCCGACTTGTCGATCGAGCGCGAGGCTGCGTGACGGCATTGCCAGTCGCTGCGGAATAGCCCAGCTTTCGCTCCGCCAAGCAGAAGCCCATTGCCTAGTCAAAAGATAGGAATAAGGTCGCTGCCAAGCCCAAGGGGAGCCATGCGTCGATTAACGTTTCTTGCCACGGTGCTGGCCATGCTGATGCCTCATGGCGTCGGGGCGGCACCGCTGTCACTGCTCAATGTCAGCTATGACCCGACGCGTGAACTTTACCGCGAGATCAACCCGGCTTTTGCTCAGGCCTGGAAGGCAAGGACGGGCGATGATGTGACCATCAACCAGTCGCACGGCGGATCCGGCAAACAAGCGCGATCGGTCATCGACGGGCTGGAAGCCGATGTCGTCACGCTGGCACTGGCCTATGACATCGACAATATCGCCCGGCGCGCCAAATTGCTGCCCGCCGATTGGCAAACGCGGTTGCCGGCCAATGCCACGCCCTATTATTCGACCGTGGTTTTCCTCGTGCGCAAGGGCAATCCCAAGGGCATTCATGACTGGGATGATCTGGCACGCAACGGGGTGAAGGTCATTACGCCCAACCCCAAGACCAGTGGTGGCGCGCGCTGGAACTTCCTGGCGGCCTGGGGTTATGGCCAGAAGACCTATGGCTCGCCTGCCGCCGCCGAAGCCTTTGTGAAGCGGGTTTTTGCCAATGTGCCGGTGCTTGATTCGGGCGCGCGCGGCGCCACGGTGAATTTTGCCGAGCGCGGGCTTGGCGATGTGCTGGTGACCTGGGAGAATGAAGCCCTGCTCGCCACCCGCGAACTCGGGACAGATCGCTTTGAAATCATCATGCCCTCGGTGTCGATCCGCGCCGAACCGCCGGTCGCGCTGGTCGACAAGGTTGTCGACAAGCGCGGCACCCGCGCGGTGGCCGAAGCCTATCTGCAGTTTCTATATTCAGCGCCGGCCCAGGAAATCGCCGCCGCCAAGGGCTATCGCCCGCGTGATCCCGCCGTTCTGGCGCGTTATCAGGCGCGTTTCCCGCCGATACCGTTGTTCGAAATCAACCGCAATTTTGGCGGCTGGACCAAAGCGCAAAAGCTGTTTTTCAGCGACGGCGGCGTTTTCGACCGGATTTATGCGGGGGGCGAATGACGCCATGACCGCTGCAATGGTTGCGCCGGCGCCGCGAACACGGCAAATCTTGCGCATGCCGAGGGGAATTTTGCAGCGCCGTCGCTCGATCATCCCAGGGTTCGGGCTGACCATGGGCATCACTGTTTTCGCCGTGTCGGTGATTGTTCTCATCCCTTTATCGGCCATTTTCGTGACCACGGCCGGCATGTCCTTTGATGAATTCGTGGCGGCGGCGCTGTCGAAGCGGGCGCTGAGCGCCTATCGGCTGAGCTTTGGCGCGGCGGCGGTGGCGGCGGCGGTCAATGCGGTGTTCGGTTTGCTCACCGCCTGGGTGCTGGTGCGCTATGAATTTGCCGGCAAGCGCGTGGTTTCGGCGCTGGTCGATCTGCCCTTTGCGCTGCCGACAGCGGTGGCGGGCATTGCGCTCACGGCGCTTTATGCACCCAATGGCTGGATCGGCCGCTGGCTGGTGCCGCTTGGGGTCGATATCGCCTTCACCCCGCGCGGGGTTGTGGTGGCGCTGATCTTTGTTGGCCTGCCGTTCGTGGTGCGCACTGTCGAACCGGTGCTTGCCGATCTGGGGGCTGATGTCGAGGAGGCCGCAGCGACGCTGGGGGCCTCGCGCTGGCAGACCTTTGTGCATGTCATCTTGCCCGCCATCGCGCCGGCGCTGGTGACCGGCTGTGCGCTGGCCTTTGCGCGGGCGGTGGGCGAATATGGCTCGGTGATTTTCATTGCCGGGAACATGCCGTTTCGCTCCGAAATCGCGCCGCTGCTGATCGTGGTGCAGCTTGAACAGTTCAATACCGCCGGCGCTACCGCCATCGCTGCGACCATGCTGGTCATCAGTTTCGCCCTGCTGTTTGCCATTAATATGCTGCAAGTCTGGCAGCGGCGGTTGCGCGCGGTATGAGCGCGCCTGCCCGCCCGACCGCCGAACCGCGCTGGCTGCGCTGGCTGTTGATCGGCAGTGCGCTGCTGTTCCTGGCGCTTAACCTGGCGCTACCGCTGGCCGCCGTGTTCGTCGAAGGGCTGCGCAAGGGGCTGGCGACTTATGTCGCTGCCATCAGCGAGCCCGATGCGATTTCAGCGCTGCGGCTGACGCTGACGGTGGCGGCGATAGCGGTGCCGCTCAACATCGTCATCGGCCTGGCGGCAAGCTGGGCCATCGCCAAGTTCGACTTCCGCTTCAAATCGGTGCTGGTGACGCTGATCGACCTGCCGTTTTCGGTGTCGCCGGTGGTATCAGGGCTGATTTATGTGCTGTTGTTCGGGCTGCAGGGCTGGTTCGGCGCGGCGCTGCGCGACCATGATATCCAGGTAATCTTTGCGGTGCCGGGGCTGGTGCTGGCAACGATCTTCATCACCTTTCCCTTTGTGGCGCGCGAATTGATCCCGCTGATGGAGGAACAGGGCCGCGATGAGGAGGAGGCGGCGCTGTCGCTGGGGGCATCGGGCCTGAGCACCTTCTGGCACGTCACGCTGCCCAATGTGCGTTGGGGGCTGCTGTATGGTGTGCTGCTGTGCAATGCCCGGGCGATGGGCGAATTTGGCGCCGTATCGGTGGTATCGGGGCACATCCGTGGCCGCACCAACACGCTGCCGCTGCATATCGAGATCCTGTACAATGAATATAATTTCGCCGCCGCCTTTGCCGTCGCTTCGTTGCTTGCCGGGCTGGCGTTGGTGACACTGGTGTTGAAATCGCTGCTCGAATGGCGCTTTGCCGAGCAATTGGCGGGAAAAAGCCATTGAGCGTCACCGCATCTGCTGTCGTCAAGACCTTTGGCAGCTTTACCGCGCTTGCTGGCGTCAGCCTGGCGGCGCGCGAGGGGGAGTTTCTGGCGCTGCTCGGCCCGTCAGGATCGGGCAAGACAACGCTGCTGCGCATCCTTGCCGGGCTGGAGTTCCCCGATTCGGGCAGCATCAGCATTGGTGGCATCGACATGTCGGACCGGCCAGCGCGCGATCGGCAGGTGGGGTTCGTGTTCCAGCAATATGCCCTGTTCCGCCACATGACGGTGGCTGATAATATCGGTTTCGGTCTCACGGTGCGCCCGCGCGCCACCCGGCCGCCGCGCGCCGAGATCTACCGGCGGGTCGCTGAACTGCTTGAACTGGTACAGCTGCCGGCACTGGGTGGCCGTTATCCGGCGCAATTGTCGGGCGGGCAGCGGCAGCGCGTGGCGCTGGCGCGGGCGCTGGCGGTGGAGCCGCGGTTGCTGTTGCTCGATGAACCTTTCGGGGCGCTCGATGCCAAGGTCAGGAAGGATCTGCGGCGCTGGCTGCGCGCGGTGCATGATCGTACCGGACTCACCTCGATCTTTGTGACTCATGATCAGGAAGAAGCGCTGGACCTTGCTGACCGGGTGGTCGTGATGGACCATGGCAGCATCGAACAAATCGATACCCCCGAACTCGTCTGGGAACGCCCGGCGACGGCGTTTGTCTGTGATTTTCTGGGCGGCGCCAATCGGGTCAAGGCACAGGCCATCGCAGGCCAGATCGATGTCGCCGGGGTGCGCCTGCCCAACCGCGCGCCGGCGATGCCCGATGGCCCGGCCAGCGCCTTCATCCGCCCGCACGAGTTTGCGCTGGCGCCACCGGGGTCCGCCGGTATCGCGGTGGTGTTGCGCCGCATCCTGCGCACCGGCGCGCAGGCGGCGCTGGAGACCGAAACCGCTGACGGCAGCCTTGTTGAAGTGACGCTTGCGACGCCGCCAGACGGGCTGGCACCCGGTGCAGCGCTGATACTGGCGCCGCTGACGGTCAGGGCCTATCCGGCGGTGTAGCCGTCCCTGCCGCCGCCTTTGACCAGCATCAGCAGTGCCAGCCCGGCCGTCAGCATGCCGACCACCGGCGCCATGCCCCAGGCCTGGCTGCCGCCCCAGCGCGTTGCAGCTTCGACAAGCATGGGACCCAGCCACATGGTAGCGGTGCCCGACAGGACATAAAGGCCGAAAAACACCCCCAGCTTGTCGGGCGGGGCGACCCGGGTCAGCAGGGTGCGTGATGAGGCGTAGGCGGCGGTAACCGCGATGGCGAGGCCACAGCCGAGCGCGAGGAAGGTGATTTCGGGCAAGGTGGTGAACATCGGCCCGCCCCACAGCGGCGCGCCGTGCCAGGGCCGGAAGAACAGCCGGTCGCGGCCCATGCCAAGCGCCAGCGTCTGCATCACGACCAGCAGCAGTAGTTCGAGTTTCACGGCCAGCTTTGGCCCGATGCGGGTATCGAGCCAGCCGGCGAACAGCCCGCCGATGACCGCCGCGACCGACAGGATGATGCCATAGCCGAGCATTTCGAGCGTGGCCCAGCGCATCGCGCCGGCGGCATAAAGGCCACCAAAGACAAGGATGGCGGTCAGCCCATCGGTATAGACCATGCGTGCGGCCAGAAAGATCAGCGCATCGCGATGGCCGCGCGCCTCGCGCGCCAGCCGCAGCAGGTCGGCAGCCCCGGCGCGTACCGCCTCGCGTAGCGACAATGCCGAGCGTTTCATGTCGGGAACCCACACGAACAACGGTATCGCGCCCAGCGCCATGGTGGTGGCAACAATCAGCGTCGTGATGCGATCGGGCTCGCCTCGGCTGGGGTCGAGGCCGAACAGCGGGGCAGGTGGCAGCCACGACCAGCCAACCTTGCCGGGCAACGCAAAGGCAAACAGCACGCCGATGGGCATGACGACCGAGAAAGCATTGCCGCCCGCCAGCGCCCGGCCCGAGGCGCGCGCCGCGCCGCCCATGCCGGTGGCGGGCAGCAGCAGGGCGTTGTGCAGCATTTCATGATAGGCAAACAGCGCTGTGATGGCAGCAAGAATGACGATAACGGCACCGCCGGGCAGGCCACCACCTCCCGGCGGCGTGAACCATAGCGACCCGATCAACAGCGCCAGCGCGGCCACCACGGCGGCAAGCCAGGGTTTGCGCGGGCCGAGCCGGTCGATGGTGGCGCCAAGCAGCGGCGCGGTGAGCAACACCACCCAGCCGCCCCATTTGTTGGCCGATGCCACCAATGTCTGCCCGGCCACGGGATCACCGATCACGCGCGTGACGTAATAGGGGGCAAAGATATAGATGGCGATCAGGATGACATAGGGATCGCGCGTGGCCTGGGCGAGCACCCAGGCATTTGCGGCGCGCTTGTCAGGTGGCGAAATGGTCAATCGGCGGGCAGAACCTTGTGCCAATTGGTCACCGATCGGCTCTCGAACAGGCCGGCCTGATGATAGGGATCGGCATTGGCGAAGGCGATGGCGGCATCACGATCATCGAAATCGATGACCAGCAGCGATCCCATGGCGCGGCCATCGGGGCGCAACAACGGCCCGGCGATCAACACGCCGGCGCCCAGGCTGTTGATATGGACGAGATGCGCAGGCCGCGACGCGGCGCGCAGATCGCCCGAATCGGGCTTGTCGATGCAGTGGATGGCAAAATAAGGCATCGTCGTCCTGTCGTCGCAATGCCATGGTCTACCCTGCTAGTCAGCGATGCGAAAGGGCCAGATGCGCAGCAGAATGCGAAGTGTGGGGGAAATGCTGCCGGGCGTGGCCTTGTGCTGTGGGCTGGCGATGGCGGGCAGCTGGGCCGCCGCAGTGTTGCGGTTGCCGGTGCCGGGCGCGATTCTGGGGCTTGCCGCCTATCTTGCGTGGTTGATCCATGGCGGCGGCATCGGCTGGAGCCGGCCGGGCGCGGCGTTGCTGTTGCGCTGGCTGGGGGCACTGATCGTGCCGGCGCTGGTCGGGCTGGGCGGCTATCTGGGGCTGTTGTCCGGCGTGCTGCTGCCATTGCTGGCCGTGTTGCTGGTATCGACGCTGGTAACAGCGCTGGTGACAGTGGCGATTTATCGGCTTGCCGGCGGGGTGGAATGATCGCGCTGCTGGAAATGGTGGTCGTCACGCTGCTGGTGCTCGGCAGTTTTGCCGCTGCGCGGTGGCTGTCGGCGCGGCTCGGCAACCCGCCCTTTGCGAGCCCGGTTCTGGTGGCGGCGCTGGGGCTGGGGCTGGGGTTGGCGGCAACCGGGGTGCCGCTGGCGCGTTTCGAGGCCGCTGCGATGCCGTTGCGTTGGATGCTGGGGCCCGCGCTGGTGGCGCTGGCGCTGGTCATTCATGGCAATCTGTCGCTGTTGCGGCACGCGCCGCTGCCGGTGTTGCTGGCGGTGGCGGGTGGGGCGGCGACCGGGGTGGCGAGTGCCTGGGGGTTGGCGCTGGTCTTCGGGCTCGATCGCATATGGGTGCTGGCGGTGACGACGAAAACGGTTTCCACCCCGTTTGCCGTGGTGATCGCACGGATGGGCGGCGCCTCGGTGGCGTTGGCGGCGGCGGTGGCGGTATTGACCGGCGTCATCGGGGCGGTGTCGGTGCCCTGGCTGTTCGATCGGTTGGGCATCAAGGGCCGGGCGGCGCGCGGGCTGGGGCTGGGGGTGTCATCGCACCTTGTCGGCACCGATTGGTTGACCAGGCGTGACCCGGCGAGCGGGGCGTTTGCTGCGCTGGCGATGGTGTTGACGGGCATCTTTGCGGCTTTTGTGCTGCCGGCGTTATGGCCGCTGCTGTTCGGATAGCGCAAGGTGACACCGAAACCGGGTGCGAATCGGGCGCACAAGGGCCAGTGGCGTGCGGTTGGCGATGGGGTGCGCAGCGGTGCCGCGACGCTTTGCGACGGGATTATCGCCGTTGGTGCGCGGCCTTGCGGCGGTTGACGCGCCCGGCGCTCTGGGCTAATGGCCCGCGCTCGCCGTTGGTCTTGTCTGGCTTGTGGCTCGATCTTCTTTTCAAGGACAGTTCTTCATGTCGCGCGTTTGCGAATTGACCGCCAAGGGTCGCCAGGTCGGAAACAATGTTTCCCACGCCAACAACAAGACCAAGCGGGTGTTCCTGCCGAACCTGCAGAATGTCACGTTGATTTCCGATACGCTGGGTCGTTCGGTCAAGCTGCGCGTGTCGATGAACGGCCTGCGTTCGGTCGAACATGTCGGCGGGCTCGACAATTGGCTGATCAAGACGCGCGCTGAAAAGCTGAGCGAGCGCGCCGCCAAGCTGAAGCGCGAAATCAAGAAGAAGATCGCTGCCGAGGCTGCTCCCGCCGCCTGATCCGCAAGCTTTGCGAAATGATGCAAACGGC
>JBBQMB010000084.1:0-12527 GCA_038328515.1 Sphingomonadales bacterium | reverse complement strand
AGGTGATCCCGAGCCCCTCACTCGCCGCCGCCGCCACCGGCGCACTGCGCGGATTGAGATCGATCCCGGTCAACCGCGCCGCTTTTCCAGACCGAAGAGCCCAGCGCGCCACCGCCCGCAGCAAATCGCCATGGCCAAAACCGACAACGACCAGGCTGAAACTGACCAGCCCGCGCCTCGCCAGCGCCAGCCACGCCAGCGTCGGCGGCCGCGCCAGCGTGACTGTATTCACCCGCGCCAGATCGGCAATCAGCGCCGCATAGGTCGCCGGCGGCATGTCCTCCGCGTCCATCCATTCGGGTTCATTGGCGCGGCGACTGAAATCCACCGCGCTCACACCGTCGTGAAGCGAAAGCTTTCCGCCGCCAACCCCGGCCCGAACGCCACGGCAAAGCCCTTGGCCGCGCGGTCAACGGTAGTGCCGACCTGCCCCATGATGCGCTGGAGCACGAACATCAGCGTGGCGGATGACATATTGCCATAGTCACGCAGCACGTCGCGCGACCAATGCAGCGCGTGCGCCGGCAATTCAAAGCCCGCCTCGACCGCATCAAGGATGGTCCGCCCGCCGGCGTGCACCGCCCACAGGTCATAATCCGCCACTTGGGTACCGCGAAGCAGGCCCTCGCCATCATTGCGCTCGGCTTCGTGGCGCAACGCGCGCTGAATCCGGCCCGGCACTTCGCCCGACAAATGCATGTCAAAGCCCTGGTCACCGATCCGCCAGGTGATGGCATCACCCGAATCGGCGATGGCAGCCGCCCGAAAATCATTCAGCGCCAGCCCGGTTTCATCCGCCGTCACCAGCGCCGCCGAACAGCCATCACCGAACAACAGCATCGATAGCAGGCGCTCAAGCTGCTCGGTTTCCTGAAAATGCAGCGTGCACAGCTCAAGATTGACCACCAAAACCCGCGCCGATGGGTCCGATCGCACGAAATGATGCGCCAGCCGCAGCGAATTCACCGCCGCATAACAGCCCATGAAACCCACCACGGTGCGTTCAACGCCGGGGTTGAGCCCCGCCGCTTTGACGATCAACTGGTCGATACCCGGCGCCACAAAGCCGGTGCACGAGGCCACGATCAAGTGCGTGATCCGCTCGCGTTCGCCCTCAAGCCCCAGCGCCTCCAGCGCTGCTGCCGCCAGTTCGGGTGCCGATTTCTCGAACCGCTCCATGCGCGCGCCCGTCGAAGGGAAGGCGCCCTTGGCATAAAAGCCATCGGTATCGGCCATGAACCGGTTGGGGTTGGCCAATGGTTCGAAATAAGAAAAGCGATGGTCGATACCGGCACGGCCAACCATGCGCTTGAAAATGAGCGCGTTGCGGCGATCGTCGATCATGTCGCCGACAAAATGCACAAAGGCATCGTGCACGTCATTGGGGGGAACCGCCGTGCCGATGCGGTTGATATGCGCCGTAACCATCAAATTCTCCCGCCCCCCGCATCCAGCCCTGCACGGACAACGCCCAAGTTGCAAGGCGGCGCACCGTCGCTGCTATAAGGGACCATGATCGATTGTTTCTCAGATGTGCCAGGGCTTGCCGTTGGCCATGCCCATGACCCCGCTATCAACACCGGGGTAACGCTGATTGTTCCCCACCACCCTATGGTGATGGCGGTCGATGTGCGCGGCGGCGGCCCCGGCACCCGCGAGACTGACGCGCTCGACCCCTCGACGCTCGTTGAACGCGTCCATGGCCTCGCCCTTGCCGGCGGCTCGGTCTATGGGCTGGCCGCCGCCGATGAACTCGTGCTGGCGCTCGCCGCCGCGGGCCATGGCCTTGATATCGGCCCCGGCCTGCCGCGCGTGCCGGTCATCCCCGCCGCCATCTTGTTCGATCTGGCCAATGGCGGCGACAAGCAATGGGGCGCCGAACCACCCTATCGCCGCCTCACCCGCGCCGCCTACGCAGCGATAGGCAGCGGCGACACCAGCGGCCGCATCGGCGCCGGCCATGGCGCCCGCGCCGGCAGCCGCCCCGGCGGCATCGGCAGCGTTTCGGCCACCCTGTCGTCGGGGCATCGCATCGGCGCGCTGATCGCCGTCAACAGCTTTGGCGAAGTCTATCCCGGCGCGCCTCCCGATGGCCTGGTCGCCATGCCGAAACGCGCCGCTGTTGGCGGGAGCCGCAACACCAGTACCGGCGGGAGCCGCAACACCAGTATCGGCGCCATCGCCACCGATGCGCCGCTCACCCGCGCCCAAGCGCAGCGTGTCGCGATGATGGCGCACGATGGCCTCGCCCGCTGCATCCGCCCCATCCACTGCCCCTTTGATGGCGACAGCCTGTTCGTCATTTCGACCGCTGCCGATACCGGCGCCGGCAGCGATGCCACCGCCATCACCGAAATCGGCACCATCGCCGCCGATCTCGTCGCCCGCGCCGTGCGCCGCGCGGTGTTCGGCGAGCCGCTATGATCTTTGATTGGAGACGATAATGACCAACAGCCTCGCCCCGCAAAAGGGTCTGAACAGCGCCGAGATTGCAGCGCGCATCGATGCCGTTCTGGCCGCGGCAACCCTGGCTGAAAAGGTCGGAATGATGTCGGGCAAGGGGTTTTTTGCCGATATCAAGGCCGATGCCGGCGTCTGGGCTGCCCGGCCGTATCGCGCCGGTGGCGGGATCGAACGGCTCGATGTGCCGGCGTTCTGGTTTACCGATGGCCCGCGCGGCGTCGCGCGCGGGAATTCCACCTGCTTTCCCTGCACCATGGCGCGCGGTGCCAGCTTTGATGTCGATCTGGAGCGGCGCATCGGCGAGGCGATGGGCATCGAAACCCGGGCCCAGGGCTGCAACCTCAACGGCGCGGTCTGCGTCAACCTGCTGCGCCATCCAGCGTGGGGCAGAGCCCAGGAAACCTATGGCGAAGACCCGTGCCATCTCGGGTTGATGGGGGCAGCGCTGGGCACCGGCATCCAGGCCCATAATGTCTGTGCCACGGTCAAGCACCTGGCGCTGAATTCGATGGAGAATGCGCGTTTCAAGGTCGATGTGACGATTGACGAGCGCACTTTGCACGAGATCTACCTGCCGCATTTCAGGACGATCCTCGCTGCCGGTGTGATGAGCGTGATGAGCGCCTATAACCAGATGAACGGCGAATATTGCGGGCAGAACCACCATCTGCTCACCGATATCCTGCGCGGCGAGTGGGGCTTTGCGGGCTTTGTCCATTCCGATTGGGTGCTGGGGGTCTACAAACCCTATGGCGCCGCCGCCGGTCTGGATATCGAGAACCCCGAGCCCTTGGTCTTTGGCGAAAAACTCATCGCCGCGGTCGAAGCCGGCACGATTGCCCCCGCCGTCATCGATACCGCCTGCCGCCGCATTCTGACGGCACTCTATGCCATCACCTGTGCCGAGGATCCGTTGCCCGACTATCCGCTGGCGCTGGTCGCAAGTGACCGTCATGTCGCGCTGGCCCATGAAGCAGCCGTCAAGTCGGCGGTGCTGCTGGCCAATGATGGTGTGCTGCCGCTTGACCCCGGCATCGGCCGGGTGGCGGTGCTCGGGCGGCTGGCGGCGCTGCCGAACACCGGCGACAATGGTTCGAGCCGCGTCCGCCCGCCGCAGATCGTGACGGCGCTCGCCGGGTTGACGGCGCAACTGGGGCCCGATCGGATCGTGGCGGCAGACGAAAGCGACCTTGTTGCGGCGGCCGCTGCGGCGGCGCAGGCCGATGCGGTGGTCGTTGTCGTCGGCTACACGGCAGAAGAGGAGGGCGAGTATATTCCCGGCGACATATCGCTGGGGCAGGAAAACGCGCTCGATCCGGCCGATAGTAGCTTGCCCAAGGCCGTCACCGAAGCCCGGCAGCGCCGCAAGATCGCCATTGGCGGTGACCGCAGCGATCTGGGCTTGCCCGCCGTCCAGTTGCAGTTGATCGACGTTGCCATCGCCAGCGGGCGCCCCGTCATCATTGTCATCGTCGCCGGCTCTGCCGTGATCGTCGAAGGCTGGCACGACCGCGTCGGCGCGATCCTCCAGACCTTTTACAGCGGCATGGCGGGTGGCACCGCGCTGGCAGCGCTGCTGTTCGGAACGGTCAGCCCGGCGGGACGCTTGCCCTTCACCACAGCCAGATCAGCCGCCGATTATCCGGCCTTCGACCGCGATGCTGTCGCGGTGACCTATGACTATTGGCATGGCTATGCCAAATTGGCGCGCGATGGCGTGGCGGCGCGCTATGCCTTTGGCCATGGCCTGTCGTACAGCCGCTTTGCAACGCGCGCCCTGCGGCTGCGCCGGGCCGGTGACCTGATCAGCGGCAGCGTTGCCGTCGCCAATACCGGCAGCATCGCCGCCGATCATGTCGTGCTGCTCTGGGCCGAAGCCCCCGCCGGCCTGGCACCGCGCTGGCCCCGCCGGCTGGTCGCCTTTGCGCGAACGTCACTCGCCCCCGGCGAAACGCGCATCGTGCCGCTGCAATTTTCATTGGCAGCGCTCGCGCATCGTGATCCGGCAACCCATGGCTGGCAGGCGGCAACCGGCGCATGGCGCTTCGTTCTGGCCGAAACCGCAGAGGCCACATCGGCCCAATCGGTGACACTGGCATTGTGACGGCCACGCTGCACGCCCCACCGCTGGTGCCCGCCGCCCGCCGCTGGTGGCGGCATCTTTATGCGCAAGTCGTTGTCGCGATCGTGCTCGGCGCCGCCATCGGGCATTTTTATCCCGCCGCCGGCACTGCGCTGAAACCGCTGGGCGATGCCTTCATCAAGCTGGTCAAGATGGTCATCACACCCGTGGTGTTCCTGTCGGTGGTCAGCGGCATCGCCGGGATGCGCAACATCGGCGGAGTCGGGCGCGTGGCCGGCAAGGCCTTTGCCTATTTCCTGGTGGTATCAACCTTTGCGCTGATCATCGGCCTTGTGGTCGCCAACATCGTGCAACCCGGTGCCGGGCTGCAAATTGATCCGGCCTCGCTCGATCCAGCCGCTGTCGCTGACTATGTCAGCAAGGCGCACGACAGCAGCGTGGTCGGTTTCCTCAGCGATATCATCCCCACCACGCTGCTGTCGGCGCTGACCGAAGGCTCGATCCTGCAAACGCTGTTTGTCGCGATCCTGGTCGGCATCGCCCTGTCGCTGGTCGGTGATGCGGGCGCGCCGGTGCTCGACATGGTCGAACGGCTCGGCCTGGTGGTGTTCCGCCTCGTTGCGATGCTGATGCAATTCGCGCCGATCGGCGCCTTTGGCGCGATTGCCTTCACCATCGGCAAGTTCGGGCTTGGCGCGCTGGTCGATCTGGGTGCCCTCATTCTCACTTTTTACCTGACGGCGCTGCTGTTCGTGCTGGTCGTGCTGGGCCTTATCGCCCGGGCGCACGGCTTTTCGGTCATCAGGCTGATCATCTATCTGCGCGCCGAATTGTTGCTGGTGCTCGGCACCTCATCCTCCGAAGCGGCGCTGCCCAGCCTGATTGCCAAGCTGGAGGATGCCGGCTGTGACCGCAGCGTCGTCGGCCTCGTCGTGCCGATGGGCTATTCCTTCAATCTGGATGGCACCAACATCTACATGACGCTGGCGGCGCTGTTCATCGCCCAGGCTGTCGGTGTCGATCTCAGCCTTGGCGAGCAACTCACCCTGCTCGGCGTCGCGATGCTCAGTTCCAAGGGCGCGGCCGGGGTTACCGGTGCCGGGTTCATCACGCTGGCGGCAACGCTGTCGATTGTGCCCAGCGTGCCGGTGGCCGGGCTGGCGCTGATACTGGGTATCGATCGCTTCATGTCCGAATGCCGCAGCCTCACCAATTTCATGGGCAACGCCGTCGCCACCATCGTCGTCGCGCGCTGGGAAGGCCGGCTCGATCGCGAAAGGCTGGCCACCACATTGGCAGCCGGGGCGCCGAACGCAGCCATCGCCAGGCCGCCTGTCGAGACCGATCCCGACTGATGCGCCTGCCAATCCGGCGTGGCCTAATCACGGGCCGAATCACGGGCCGAATCACGGCTTGTCCAGCGCACAGCCAAATTCAGGATCATAGCTGGCGGTGCGGCTGGCGAGCAACGGCACCGATGCAGTGACACGGCGCCTGGTGCTGTCGTCGGTGATGCGGACGATATCGGTGCCGGGTTCGCGATCGGTATCGCACGATGCCATGCTGCGGTTGCCGACATAGCGGCACGAACACACGACATGCGCCAGATAGCCGGCGCCAAGCTCGGCGCGCTGGCCAAGGCTGCTGTATTTCAGCCCCAGCCAGCCGCCGGCAAGCAACGTCGCCAGCAGCGGCAACCACAATAACCAGCGCCGACCGGGACTGCGCGGTGCGCCCTGTGCCAAGCCTGTGCTTGCGTTCATGTGCTTGCGCCTTCTACGTTGCTGCGATGCGCAAACGAGACGCCATGATGCGAATGCAATCAAGCCTGTTTATGGCGGCGGCGCTGCTGTTGCTGCCCGGCGCTGCGCCAGCCGCGCCCGCCGCGCCAGTGGCTGTGGCAAAGGCCCTGCCCGCTGCCGATGCCTTCTTCACCGATCCCGCCTTGCGTGAAACCCGCGCCCTCATCGTGCTGCGGGATGGCAAGCCGATTTACGAACGCTATGCCCCCGGTTATGGCCCGGGCAATCGCTTCATTTCCTGGTCGATGGCCAAATCGCTGACCGCAACGCTGGTTGGGGCGCTGGTCGCCGATGGCAAGCTTGAACTCGACAGCCCGGCGCCGGTGCCGGCCTGGGCAGGCGCGGGTGATCCGCGCGGCGCCATCACGTTGCGGCAATTGCTCCATATGTCATCGGGGCTGAAGCATATCGAATCGGACCCTGCGGAACGCGCCGACACCAACCGCGCGCTGTTTGCCGACAAAAGCGCCGATATCGTCGGCCATGCCGTGGCCGCGCCGCTCGAATCAAAACCCGGCACGAAATACCAATATTCAACGCTCACAACGCATATTCTTGATGATATTGTCGTGCGCACGGTCGATCCGCTGGCAAAAACCCCGGTAGCGCGCCGCGCGGCGATGCAGCGTTTTTTGCATGATCGCCTGTCGGGCCCCGCCGGCATGCCCAGCCTTATCTGCGAATATGATCCGCAGGGCACCATGCTCGGCGGCTCGTTCTGCCATGCCTCGGCGCGGGACTGGGGGAATTTCGGCCAGCTATATCTCGACAATGGCGTTGTCGCCGGACGCCAGGTCGTCAGCCCCGATTGGGTGCGATTTGTGCGCACGCCGGCGCCGACCAACCCCGGCTACGGCGGGCATTTCTGGCTCAACCGCCTGCATCAGGCCGGCAAAACGCCAGCACTATTCCCCGAACAGGGCCCCGCTGATGCCTATGCCGCGGTCGGGCATCTGGGCCAATATGTCATCATCGTGCCGTCAAAACGGCTGGTGGTCGTAAGGCTCGGCAAGACCCGGGATGATGTGCTCGGCGCGGTCAAGCCGGCGCTGGGGCGCCTGGTCAACAGCTTTGCAGCGGTGGCGCCATGACCCCGGATTATCGCATCATCGATATCAAGCTCGATGAACGCACGATATTGTGGCGCAATGCCGATATCGAACAGGAACGCCGCGTCGCGATCTTCGATCTGCTCGAAGGCAATATCTTTCAACCGGTCAGCGCCGCGCAAGCGGATTACAAAGGGCCATACAAGGTCATGCTCGGCGTCGAGGAAGGCCGGCTGACCGTGGCGATAAACGCCACAAACGATACGCCGGTTGAATCATTCGTGCTGCCATTGGCGCCCTTTCGCAGAACCGTGCGCGATTATTTCGCCATCTGCGACAGCTATTATCAGGCAATCCGGCAAGCAACGCCAACCCAGATCGAAACCATCGACATGGCGCGGCGCGGTATCCACAATGATGCCGCCGATACGTTGAAGGACCGGCTCGAAGCCAAGGTCATTGTCGATTTCGATACCGCGCGCCGGCTGTTCACGCTGATCTGCGTGCTTCATATCCGAGGCTGAAATTACCGGTGGGGAACAGCCAGTCGGCCAGATCCTCGGCATCCGGCTCATTGGCGATACGGACATGGACTTCGCTCGACCCTGGCGCGCCGCGGACACGGCCATGGAAACGATCGAGCGCCTGGGCGGCAAGTTCGGGGCTTTCATCGAGCGCCGGCCGCCGCAACGAGAACAGAAGCGCATCGGCGGTCAGCGCCACGGTGAAGAATTGCCGGTCAGCGCGATCGCGGATCAGCAGTTCAAACCCCGTTTCGCGCGCCGCACACTTCCAGCCAGCGCGTTCGGCAGCAAGCAGCAGCACCAGATACGCGCGGCGCAAACTGCGGCCGGGGCAATTATCCAATATGGTCAGATACGCTTCGGCTTGGCTATACACGGGCTACTCCTAAGCTACCCAAACAACGTAGCAAATGTAAAATGTCTGTAAAGTGAATTTAATATTAATTTCGGGATAGCTCATGGCCGTACTTTCTGACCGCTGGATCCGCGAACAGGCGCTGAACCACGCCATGATCGAACCCTTTGTCGATCGGCAAACGCGCGAAGGCGTGATTTCCTATGGCTTGTCATCCTATGGCTATGACGCGCGGGTGTCGGATGAGTTCAAGATCTTCACCAATGTCGAATCGGTGACGGTTGACCCCAAAAACTTCCACCCCGGCAGCTTTGTCGATCGCAAGACCGATTGCTGCATCATCCCGCCCAACAGCTTTGCGCTGGCGCGCACCGTTGAATATTTCCGGGTGCCGCGCGATGTGCTGGTCATCTGCCTTGGCAAATCGACCTATGCGCGCTGCGGCATCATCGTGAATGTCACGCCGCTCGAACCCGGCTGGGAAGGCCATGTCACGCTGGAATTTTCCAATACCACGCCGCTGCCGGCCAAAATCTATGCCAATGAAGGCGCCTGCCAGTTTCTGTTCCTGCAAGGTAATGAACCCTGCGAAGTCAGCTATGCCGATCGCGCCGGCAAATATATGGGCCAGAGGGGCGTCACGCTGCCAAAAATCTGATGGGGCCAAAAATCTGATGGCGCCCGAAACACGCACCGGCCTCATCGCCGGATTGACGGCTTATTGCCTTTGGGGGCTGCTGCCGCTCTACCTGAAGCTGCTGATCGGCATTCCGGCGCCCGATGTGCTGGCCAATCGCATCCTGTGGTCGCTGCTGCTGATCGGCGGCATCATGGTCGTCACCGGCGGTGGCCCACGGCTGCGGGCCGTGGTTGCGCAACCCCGCCTGCTGCTGTTGTTGCTGGTCAGCGCGCTGCTGATCGCCATCAACTGGCTGATCTACACCTGGGCGGTGCTCAACGGCCATGTCCTCGATACCAGCCTTGGCTATTTCATCAATCCGCTCATCAGCATCGTTTTTGGCGTCGTGCTGCTCGGCGAACGGCTGTCACGCCTGCAATGGACCGCAGTCGCGCTTGCTGCCACCGGGGTTGCCATTATCGCCGTTGCCAATGGCGCGCTGCCACTGGTCAGCCTTGGCGTGGCACTATCGTTCGCACTCTATGGCCTGGTGCGCAAATTCGCCGCCGTCGATGCGGTCACCGGGCTGCTTGTCGAAACCATCATCCTGACCCCGCTGGCGTTCGGCTGGCTCGTGACCCGGCCCGAGGGGCTGTTCGGCCACCCACTGGCGACCGAAGCGTTGCTCATCGCCGGCGGCGCACTGACCGCGGTGCCGTTGCTGTTGTTCGGCATCGCCACCCGCTGGCTCAAGCTTTCGACCATCGGCCTGATGCAATATATCGCCCCGACGATGGTGTTTCTGCTCGCCGTCTTCCTGTTCGGTGAGCAACTCACCTTGTCGCGGCTGCTGGCCTTTGGCTGCATCTGGGCGGGGCTGGCGCTTTATACGCACGCCATGCTTGCCCGCGCGCCGGTTGCGGCTGCCTGACATGTCGCTGGCAAGGACGCCCGCGCCGCGCTAAGCCTGTGGCATGGATCAGATCGTCATTCGCGGTGGCCGCCCGCTCAACGGCCGTATTCCCATTTCGGGTGCAAAAAACGCCGCGCTCACGCTTATGCCGTGCGCCCTGCTCACCGATGAACCGCTGACGCTGCGCAACCTGCCGCGCCTCGCCGATATCGATACCTTCGGGCATCTGCTCAACAATCACGGCCTGTCGACCACCATCGAAGGCACGTCGCCTGATGAATTCGGCCGGGTGATGACGGTGCGCGCCAACCGCATCACCTCGACCGTCGCGCCCTATGATATCGTCAGGAAGATGCGCGCCTCGATCCTGGTGCTCGGGCCGCTGCTCGCCCGCGCCGGCGAAGCCACGGTGTCGTTGCCCGGCGGCTGCGCCATCGGCAACCGGCCGATCGATCTCCATTTGAAAGCCCTTGAACATCTCGGCGCCGAAATCGAACTTGCCGCCGGTTATGTGAAAGCCACCGCCAAGGGCGGCTTGCCCGGCGGCCGTTATGTGTTCCCGATGATCAGCGTCGGCGCCACCGAAAATGCCGTGATGGCCGCCGTGCTGGCGCGCGGGCCTTCGATCCTGGAAAATGTCGCGCGTGAGCCGGAAATCGTCGATCTGTGCAACTGCCTCGTCGCCATGGGCGCACATATCGAAGGCATCGGCACCGAAACGCTCGAAATCGAAGGCGTGCGCGATCTCCACGGTGCCACCTACGCCGTGATGCCCGACCGTATCGAAGCCGGCAGCTATGCCTGTGCCGCGGCCATCGCCGGCGGCGAGGTCGAGCTGATCGGCGTCACCGAAGCCGTGCTCGGCTCCACCCTCGCCTCACTGCGCGAAGCCGGCGTCGAGATCACCCCGACCAAAGCCGGGCTCAAGGTCAAGCGCACCGGCGAAATGACCGGTATCAACATCTCGACCGCGCCCTACCCCGGCTTCCCGACCGATATGCAGGCGCAGTTCATGGCGATGCTGACCGTCGCCAGCGGCGCGTCATTGCTCACTGAAACCATCTTTGAAAACCGCTTCATGCACGTGCCCGAACTGGCGCGAATGGGCGCCGATATCACCGTGCGCGGCCGTTCGGCCATCGTGCGCGGCGTCGGCGGCCTGCACGGTGCCGAAGTCATGGCAACCGATCTGCGCGCCTCGATGAGCCTCGTCCTCGCCGGGCTCGCCGCGACAGGCGAAACCACTGTTGCCAGGGTCTATCACCTCGATCGCGGCTATGAACGGCTTGAAGAAAAACTATCCGCCGTCGGCGCCGATATCGAACGCGTTTCGGACGGCTGAGCACCTGCATGGACGACGAACGCCTCACGCTGGTGGGCCAAAACCCCGATGACCTGCCAGCGCTTTCGGCGCTATTGCAGGACGCCACCCTGCGCGCGCCCGATATCGGGTTTGACCGCAAGGCGCGGCGGCTCGTGCTGCTCGTCAACCGCTTCCGCTGGGAAACGCCCGTGCGCAGCCGCGTCCGCTCCGCGCTGCGCCTCGAAACCGTCACGGCAGTGCAGCGCCAGAACTGGCCCGCCGCCGATACAGTGCTCGACCTGCTCAGCCTCACAGCTGATGGCGATTGGCTGGTGCTGACCTTCGCCGCCGGCGTCGCAATCCGCGCCCGCGTCGAAGTGATCGAAATCATCCTCGAAGACCTGTCAGCGCCATGGGCAACCGAGCGCGAGCCGCAGCACCCGGCGTGAAGCGCCTCCGGCGGGCAGGGACTGAGGCACTGCACCCGGTTGATTGCGATTGTCTCGGTTGCAAACCCGATAACCGGGCTGTCTACTTTCGCCTCAATAGCGGCCGCAAATCGACGCCAAGCTCAATGGTAACTTCTGGGCCGGTTGCTGACCGACTGCTTTTGGAGGAAAGACGTGGGAAGCGGAACTACTTGCTCCAGCAGTAACCTGCGCCTTCACTGGCACACGAGATGGATATCTCACCAGCTTCCAAACGCTCGGCTTCACTCCAAGTGCATGCTCATATGTTTTCGAAGCGCTGTCGAATGGGCCACGCCGTTGTCTGGGCCGCAAATATCAAGGCGCGGTGTAGACGCTGACGCCGTCCTTGATTGTCTCCAGTACCTTGATGTCCTTGATCGTTGCCCGCGGCACCTGCAGCGGATTAGCCGACAGCACGACCATGTCGGCCCGCTTGCCGACCTCGAGGCTTCCCTTGGACTTGCCCTCGAAATGCTGCCAGGCCGGCCACAAGGTCATCGCCTTCAACGCCACAGCGGGCAAAATACGTTGATCGGGCCCGAGCACATAGCCGCTGCGCGTGGTGCGGTTGACCGCTGAATCGAATACACGCATCGAATTGGGGAACGTTACCGGCGCATCCGAATGAATGCTGAACGGCATGCCAGCCTTGAGCAGCGCGCCTGTCGGTGAAATGAAACCCGCACGTTCCGGCCCGGCTACCGATTGGCGGTGCCAGTCACCCCAATAATAGGTGTGCATCGGAAAAAGGGCAGGGAAAATCCTTTCCGCCTGCAACTGCGGAGTCTGATCAGCGCGCAGATACTGCCCGTGGATGAGCACCGTGCGGCGATCCTTGCCCGGATAGGCTCTTTCGGCGACACCGACGGTTTTGATCATCTGGTCGATGGCGGCGTCACCGTTGGCGTGCACGAGCAACTGCCAGTTGTTCTTGTAGGCCATGTCG
>JBBQMB010000083.1:0-12541 GCA_038328515.1 Sphingomonadales bacterium | reverse complement strand
GACCCCGGCGCTCAGCCGCAACTGGGTCGTACCCGGCCGGCTCGACCCTGCGGCACCACTGGTGGATATTGCCATGACCATCCTTGCGGGCGGCAGTTCATCGCGGCTTTATAATGATCTGGTGCGCGACAAGAAACTGGCGGTGGCCGTCTCCGGCTCGGCGCAGGCCTTTGAAAAGGTGACGCTAGCCGAAATAGCCGCCACCGTCGCCAAGGGTGTTGATCCCGCCGCCGTCGAAACCCGCATCGATGCGGTTTTGGCGAACTTCCTGAAATCCGGCCCCACCGCCGACGAAGTGTCGCGCGTTGTCACCCGCAACGTCGCCGGCACCATTCGCGGCCTTGAAGCGGTAGGCGGATATGGCGGCAAGGCGGTCGCGCTGGCCGAAGGCGCGGTTTATGCGGGTGATGCGAACTTCTATAAAACCGAACTCGCGGCTTATGCCGCCGCTACCCCGGCAAGCGTTCTGGCGGCGGCGCGGCAATGGCTGGGCAAGGGTGATTATCGTCAGACCGTGTTGCCCGGCAAGCGCCCCGAGGCTGAAACCGTCGCGCCGCGTAGCGCCGCTACGGCGCCTGCGGCCGCGATCACGCTGGTGCCGCGCGGGCCTGCCCCGCCGCTCGGCGGCACGCCGACGCTCACGGTGGCGCCGGTCGAACGCGCCGTGCTCGCCAATGGCATGCACATCGAACTCGCGCGGCGCACGACGGTTCCGGTTGTCCAGGTGATGCTGTCGTTCGATGGCGGCTATGGTGCCGATGATCGAGCCCGGCTGGGCATCCAGAACCTGGCCCTCAGCCTGCTCGATGAAGGGGCCGCAGGCATGACCGGGCCACAGATTGCCGAAGCCAGCGAAAGGCTGGGGGCCAGCATCGGCGCCGGTGCCGATGCCGACCGGACGCGCATTTCGCTGAATGCGCTCAAGCCCAATTTTGGCGGCTCGCTGGCGCTATTTGCCGATATCGTGCAGCGCCCGACCTTTGATCCGGCCGAACTCAACCGGGTCCGCGGCCAAATCCTCACCGGCATCGCGCAGGAAGAGGCCGATCCGGGCAGCATCGCCCGCCGCCTGCTGCCGGTTCTGCTCTATGGCAACAGCCATCCCTATGGCGTTCCCGGCACCGGCAGCGGCACCGTCGCGGGCGTTTCGGCGGTCACGCATGATGATCTGGTTGCCTGGCACAAGCGCTGGATTCGCCCCGACAACGGCACGATCTTTGTTGTCGGCGACATCACCATGCCTGAATTGAAGGCCCGGCTGGAGACCAGTTTTGGCGGGTGGCAACCCGACCCGGCAACACAAAAGGGCAGCAAGACCTTCCCCGATGTAACACCGCCGGCGACGGCCCGCATCATTCTCATCGACCGGCCCGGCAGCCCGCAAAGCCTTGTCCGTGGCGGCGTCGTCCTGCCGGTCAAGGGCAGTGACGACCCGATCGCGCTCCAGGCCGCCAACGACATTCTGGGCGGTCTGTTCAGTTCGCGGTTGAACACCGATATCCGCGAACAAAAGGGCTGGGCCTATGGCGTCGGGTCGGGCATCACCGGTGTGCGCGACCGGGTGGCACTGCAGATCGCCGCACCGGTCCAGGCTGATCGGACCGGTGATTCCATGGCTGCCATCATCGCCGACGTAAAGGCACTGACCAGCACCAAGCCGATCGACAGCGCCGAACGCGACAACACCATCGACAATAGCGTGCGCTCGCTGCCTGGCGATTTCGAACGCGGTTCAGCGCTGCTCGGCGCCATCGAAAAGAACGCCGTTTATGGCCGCGGCGATGATTATTACGCCCGGCTGGTGCCGCGTTTGCAGGCGCTCACCCCGGCCCAGCTCAACGCGGCAGCGCAGATACTATCGACTGACCGCTTCACCTGGATCGTGGTCGGCGACCGCAAGACAGTCGAACCGCAACTCGCCAAACTGGGGCTACCGGTGGAGGTCCGCTGATCGGTGCGCGCCGCTTTCGCACAGACTAGCGTCAGGACCTAGGGCCTATAGGCGCGGCGCGTTTCCCGAAAGGTCATGACGTTGACTTTCAGCAACGGCAAGCGCGCCGTGTAATCAACCGTGATGTCGACATAATCGATCGAGCCCGATTTGCCGGCGGCAAGAATCGGCACGGAAATGTCGGCACGAACAATGCCAAAGGCCTTGGCATAAATCCGGTCCTTGATCTGGGTATCGGTCTGCCGCGGGTACAGCGTTGCCAGTCGAGCGCCTTCGGCAACGCCGTTTTGCAGGCCGGCATAGCCCCACAAAACCCGGGCCGTCTGCAAGGTCGCAAAAATCAGCAGGCCCCACAACGGCACGACGAGTATGAATTCGGCGAGCACAGCGCCGCCCCGGTCGCGGCGCAGCCGGCAAAGCGCGCGACGCATCACTGGATTCGCACCGTAGCATTGCCGGTCAGCTTGAAGCCGCCGTTCGCGCCGGAGCCTTGCAAAAATCCGCCAAATTTGAACATCGGCATATATTCATCCTCGATCGCCACCTGGGCATAGCGCGCGATCTGTTGCCCCGCCGGGCAGACACTGGTGAACGACGCGGCCTTGATGCCATTGCATTCCAGCCAGGTGGTAACCGTTGGTGTCGTCGCCAGAGGTTTGCCATAGGCAGCCTGTGCTTCGCTGCCCATTGCCGCATAATTCAACGCGACCGTGCCAGGCGCGGTTGCCCATTCGGCGGCACGAGCGGCCGCTTGTTCCAGCTTCAATGCCGATCGCGTCGCCATGGCCATATCGGTGAACCCCAACATCAACGCCATCATCAAACCGCCCAGAAAGACCAGCTCCAGCGCACTGCTGCCGCGCCGGTCACCACGCAACGCGCCAACACTGTCGCGGAACGCGCCAACACTGTCGCGGAACGCGCTGGCGCTGGCGCATAATGCGCTGGCGCTGGCGCGTAACGCGCGGGCAAGGCGGGACATGCGCATCAACCGACCAGCTTGACCTTGGTGCCAAGGATCGACCCGACCCCGGAATTGGCGGGGCATGTATTGGTGATCGTGCTGTTGCCGGTGAATATCAGACGTTTGGCGACCAGCTTTAGGCAGTTGATATTCATGCCGGTATTCCCGTTGAACTGCATTTCCTGCTTGGGAAAATAAATCGCGCCTTGCAGCTTGGATGAACTGTTGCCGTTGATCTTGTTGGTGCCAGTGTCGATGGCCCGGCGATCCTGATAAAATAATACCCCGCTATAGGTACCGCTGCTTGGCGAGGTGATATTTATCGTGGCGCCACCGTTGATGTCGACCACCGCAATCGACGCCGGGGCAGTAGCAGCGTTCTTGCTGGTCAGGACGAAAACCACATTGGTCCCATTGATCACGGCGCCTGCGTTCACGTTCAGCGATCCGCCATCGATGTAATAAATGCCCGCTGCCAGATTGGCGGTGCCCTTGATGTCCATCCCGGCATAAGTGCCCGGTGACAGCGATTTCGTCTGGTTCGAATTGACATTGCCCGATGCACTGCCGCTGCCAATCGCCGGCAACGGCAGCCCGGCGAAGGGATCAGCCTGCGGCACCGAATAGGGGAAACGCTCGGTGCCCGTTGTATAGTTGCTGCTTGCCGGCACGCCGCCGACAGCGGCAATCGGCGACGCATTCACCGTGCTACTGCCGCCCGCGGTGACCGCCGAACTCGAAATCGAATTGCTCATGATGCCGCAATTGAAATCCATCGTCGTACTGCCGCCGGCGCTTACCGCCGTGACATCCCCGGAATCGAGCGCCAGCACGCAATGTTCGCCCACGCCCACAACGGCGGCGGTCGCTTCGACGGTGATGCGCTGTTTACCCATGAACAGGCCCAGAAATGGCGGGTTCCGGTCGGTTACCAGCACGACGCGCACCGCCCGAGCATTGCCGACATACGAACCCGTCGTCGGCGCATTTTCGATGACCGGCGCCACCGCATAGGGGAAACTCGTGGTGCGCGTGAGTTCGATGTTGACAGTCGCTGGTACCGACTTGCCCTGTGAAAGCGCGAACGCCCCGGCAATCGCACCTGAATCAACCTGGCGTTGCATGACCCGTTTGATGAAAACCAGTTGGATGGTGTCGCTGGCAATCCCGGCGCTGCCGATCAGCACGGGCAACATCAACGCGGTTATCGCCGCGATTCCCCCCCGACGTTGCTGCAAAAGCCGATGCAAGATCACCAGATGCTCCAAAATTTCAACATTTAATAAACAGTTACGGCATTTCCTTCACTTGAAATAGCATAATGATTCGAAAATTCGAACGTAAATTTTGTAAACCGCTGCTACGGCGCGAATCCGGCTCGATAACCGCGCCCAGCTTCAGGGTCTGACTCAGGCCGGAGCGGACGCGGTCGCAGGCTCCGGCTCCCGAGCGACAACGCGCAGGAACACCAGCAATGCCAGCCCGGCAAAAGCCGCTGCCAGCAAAAACGGCGCGCCGGGAAAATATATCGGCGCCAAAGGCCCGGAAAACCATGCGAGCGCGCCGGTCATCAACGGCGGGCCAAAAATCGAGCTCAGGCTTTGCAGGCTGCTGACCGCGCCTTGCAATTCACCCTGTTCCGATGGCGCCACCCCCGACGACATCATGCCTTGCAGCGATGGGAACACCAGCGGTTGCAGCAGCGATGCGATGATCCCGACATACATCATCCAGCCCTGGCTGGCGAAAGCATAGACAAGATAGGCGATGATCGCCGAAACCGCGCCGGCGATAACGATGTTGCGCGATCCATAGCGCGCCAGCAGCCGACCCGACAGCACACCCTGCACAATCGCCCCCGAAAGCCCGATTGCCGCCAGGCTGGCACCCACCTGGCCAGGCGTCCAATCAAAGCGTTCGATGCCATAATAAGCCCAGGTGGCGTAAAGCGCCTGATAGCCCATCGTCCACAGCAACATCACGGCGGCAAACACCAGCACGCGCGGATGCGCCGATTTCAATCGCAGCAAGGCACCGACCGGGTTGGCGCGCTTCCAGGCAAAGGCCCGCCGGTTTTCGGGTTTCAGGCTTTCGGGCACAATAAGCAGGCCATAAACGACATTGCCCAGCGCCAGCGCAGCGGCCACCATGAACGGCACCCGGTCACCGAATTGCGCCACCAACCCGCCCAGCGCCGGCCCGAGGATGAAGCCGAAGCCGAACGCCATGCCGATGACGCCGAAATTGGCGCCGCGTTTTTCCGGCGGCGATATATCGGCAATATAGGCATAGGCGGTGGGAAAGCTCGCGCCGGCCACACCCGCCACCGCGCGCGCCGCCACCAGCCACAACAAGGTCGGGGCAAAGGCCATGACAAGATAATCGACCCCCAGCGCGAACAGGCTGGCAAGCAGCACCGGCCGCCGCCCAAAGCGATCCGACAGGCCACCGATGATCGGGCCACAAACAAACTGGATGGTAGCGTACATCAGCATCAACCAACCGCTGATGCGCGCGGCACCGCCCACGCTTTCACCTGTCAACCCCATGATCAGGCTGGGGAAAACCGGAATGACAATGCCAAAACCAATGGCATCGATCAACACGGTGGCAAAAATGAAGGCCAAGGCCTTTTTCTGGGAAATGCTTTGGGCTTCGCTCATGCCCGACCCTAATCCGGACAGCGCGCCCGGCGCCATGGGACGCGACAGTTGGTCACGATGCGGTCAACAATCACAACCAGGTGACATGACCCATCTTGCGCCCGGGCTTGACCGCGCTCTTGCCATACAAGTGCAGATGCGCGCGCCGGTCGGCGAGCAGGCGCTGCCAATCATGCACATCCTCACCCAGCAGGTTTTTCATCAAGATGCTGGGCGCCGTCAATTCCGTCGACCCCAATGGCAAGCCGCAGACCGCCCGAATATGGTTTTCAAACTGCGACGCCCGCGCCCCCTCGATCGTCCAATGCCCCGAATTATGCACGCGCGGCGCCATTTCGTTGAAACGCGCGCCATCCGGCGTTGCAAAGAATTCCAGCGTCAGCACGCCGACATGGCCCAGCGCATGCGCCACCTTTACCGCCAGCGCCGTCGCAGATTCGGCATGCACGGCAATTTCGGGGGGTGCCGGCACTTGGCTGGTATCGAGAATGCCGCCCTCATGGCTGTTGTGCGGCACCGCCCAGGTCACCACTTCACCGTCCTGGCCGCGGGCCAACAGCACCGAAAATTCATGGCTGAAATCAACCCAGGCTTCCAGGATCGCCGGCTGGCCGTCAATCGCTGCCCAGGCGGCCGCCGCATCGCCGGGCACCAATATGCGCGCCTGCCCCTTGCCATCATAGCCCAGCCGCCGGGTTTTCAGAACGCAGGGGCAGCCCAGCGCCGCGATTGCCGCATCGAGACCGGCGCGGCTATCGACGGCGCGCCACGCCGCCGGCTGCCCGCCCAGCGCTTCGACGAACTGTTTTTCCGCCACCCGGTCCTGCGCCACTTCCAGGCTGGTCGCTGATGGATGCACCGGCACCTGCTCGGCAACATGCGCGATGGCGGCGGTATCGATATTTTCAAATTCAAAGGTCACGACATCAACCGACGCGGCAAAGCGGTCGAGCGCCGCTGTATCGGCATAAGCCGCGCGGGTCACTTGCGCCGCGACATCGCCGGCCGGCAAATCGGCCTCGGGCGCAAAGACATGGATGCGATAGCCCATCGATGCCGCAGCCAGCGCGAGCATGCGCCCAAGCTGGCCACCACCAATGATCCCGATCGTCGAGCCGGGCTCGATCATCGATATTTCGCGCTCGATGGCGCGCCTGTGGGCGCGATCACGGCAAATACGACCCCGGCGCCAGCGCCACGGCATCGCTTTGTTCCTGCCGCCATTGCGCCAACCGTTCAGCAAGCGGCGCATCATTCAGCGCCAGAATCGCGGCGGCCAGCAAGGCGGCGTTGATCGCTCCGGCCCGGCCGATGGCCAGCGTTCCCACCGGGATCCCCGCCGGCATCTGCACGATCGAAAACAGGCTGTCCTGCCCGCCCAGCGCGCTGGTCGGCATCGGCACCCCCAGCACCGGCAAGGGCGTCAACGCCGCCACCATGCCCGGCAGATGGGCGGCGCCGCCAGCGCCGGCGATGATCACCCTGATGCCGCGGTCCCTGGCGTTCCGGGCATAATCATACAGGCGGTCGGGCGTGCGGTGCGCGCTGACAATCCGCGTTTCGTGGGAAACACCCAGAGTCGCCAGTGTCTCGGCGGTCTGGCTCATCGTCGTCCAGTCGGATGACGATCCCATGATGATGCCGACAATCGCGTCTTTCAAGGCCAGGCTCCCCCAAGGCAGGAAGCAAAAAATACTAAGGTGTAAACGTGGCTTTGGCTAGGGACTCTTGTCGTGGCAGTAATCTTCCTGCGCCACCCAAATTTGCCAGTTGCCGCGCCGCTGCCGGCAAGCGACGAATGCCGCCATGAACCAGCACCTGATTGACCGCGCCGCCATTACCGATCTGATCGCTGCCTATGGCGATGCCGTCAGCCGACGCGATGCCGATGCCTGGGGCGCGACATGGGCCAGCGCTGCGACCTGGTCGCTGATGGGCCATGAAGTTTCGGGTCGCGACGCGATCGTGGCGCTGTGGCTCGGCGCCATGGCGCAGTTCGATGCGGTCAGTTTCGTCACGGCGCCGGGCCCGATCAGCATCGCCGGCGACACCGCGACCGCGCGCTGCCAGACCCATGAAGTGCTGCGGGCAATCGATGGCAGCATCCGCCGTGTCGCCGGCTGTTATGAAGACAGCTTCGTGCGCCACGATGGCCATTGGCTGTTTGCCCGCCGGGTTTTCACCATCGTCATCGAATATTGAAGGGACCGACCATGACCATCGTTGTCGCAGCTGTCGTCGATCTTGATCCGGCCCGGCGCAGTGCGGCGCTTACCGGCAGCAAGCCCCATATCGATGCGGCGCTGGCCCAGCCCGGCTGCCTTGCTTATTCGTGGTGCGCCGATCCGCATGACCCGGCACGGGTGCATGTTTTTGAAGAATGGACGTCACAGGATGCGCTGGCGGCACATCTTGCCGGGCCGGCCTATCGCGGCATGCTCGGCCATGTTCAGGGCCATGGCATCACCAGCGCGGTCAGTCACAAATACGCCGTGACCGCCAAACAGCCGGTATATGACCCCGAAGGCCGCCCCCGCGCCGATTTCTTCTGATTTCGGGCAGGAAAAAGCGGCCGCAGCAATGGCTGCGGCCGCTTCCCCCGTCCGAATTGATCAGAATGCAGCGGAGATCGAAAATACGACCTTGCCGTTGGAGATCGGATCACCGCCGGGAACCTGGAACTTCGAAAAGTTCGGCTGCAAGCGGCGAAATTCGATGCTGGTGTCGCTGATGTCGGTGTCGACATAGGCAACACCCAGCGTTACCGGGCCCGCGACGAAATCAGCGCCGATCAACCAGTCGAAATAGGAACCCGTTGGCGCAACCGATGTACCATTGGGGCCAAGGCCGGGGTTACCGTCCGAATAGCCCAGATGCGCCTTCAGTGTCACTGGCGTGTCCTTGATGCCAAAGGCCGCGTCGCCCCAGACATACAGATTGTCTTCCTTGTCACCAACGCGGCTGAGCGGGTGATTCGACCAATTGCCCAACGCAACCTGGTTCCAGGCATAAGCGACACCGGCGGTCAGCGCGACGGGGCCGGCCGTGCCGCTCAGTTTGACATAAGGTTCAAAAAACGACGTTTTGGTGGCGCCGCCCGGATATTGATAAAAGGTGATGCCGGTATCAAGCGTGCCCGCACCAACCGGCAGCTTGTAGCCACCGAACAGATCGAGTTCCAGGTTCGGGCCACCAAAGGTGCCCCAGCCGGCAAGGTTCGAAGCCCAGAAGCCGCCGTAAAGGCCCGATTCGTGATTGAGCGTCAGGCCGCCCTGCACGGCAAGGCCATTGTTGGACTGCGAGATGCCGCGGAAACGATAATCCGAAACCAGTGCAACCGACCCCGAAACGCTGAACGCCGGCGTGGCTTCATCGGCAGCAAATGCCGGGCTGGCCATAGCCCCAAGGGCAGCGGCAATCGCTGCAGAGCCGTTGAGGCAGTTATTGAAAAAACGACGCATGGAACATTGTCCCTCTGTTGGGGGTGAATGTTCCTCTCCCTGTGCGTGGTTGCCCCTCTCATGCCGGTGACCCGGCCGGGGAGCAATCCGAGCAGTGGCGAAAGTTAGCCAGTCGGTGCGTGGTTTGTATAGTGCGTTGCAGCAAAAAAACGTCAGTTTCAGCCTGGTGTTGCGCATTTGACACAAATCAAGCAGCGAAATTGTCGCAATAGCAGCGCAATCGCAGCAATCGTGCGACACCCTGGGCCAGCCGCAGCGCTCAGTTCGCGTCGATTATCAGCCCGATCTGCGTTTCGATCAGGCGACGCGCGATGGCAGCATCGAGTTGCTGCTCGATTCGCAGGCGCTGCCAGCAATCGATACTCAGCAGCATGTCGATGGCTTCAAACGCCTGGGCATTGTCGACCAAGGCAGGCGGCAGAATAAGTGCCAGCCGGTCGCGCAGCAACTGGGTCATTGCCTTGTGATTGGTCTGGATCGAAGGTGATTCGTGACGATGGGCGTCGGCAGCGCGCTTGAAGGGCAGCACCTGTTCGTAAATGCCGGTGCGCCTGACGATCATTTCGCTCAGCTTGCCGCGCCAGTCGAGGCTGATGAACGGCTCCAGCGCCGGCTGGAACAAGCGCGCCAACCGCAGCGACATTTCCGCGTACAGGCTTTCCATATCCTTGAAGTGACGAAAAACGCTGCGCAACCCGACTTGCGCGCGCGCTGCGACATCTTCCGCCAAGGGATTGAGGTGGCCATCGGCGACAATCGACATCATCGCAGCGATGATACGATCACGGCTCTGTTCGGAGCGGCGGCGACGACCATCGCTCGATGGCAGAGAATCATCCAGAAACATCGAATTACTTTACATTCGCGCGTCAATTTGCCCAATAGATATATGTCTCCCCCTTGACGGGTTTTGTGCCCAATGGCCGGTCGATGGCAATCGGCGCCCGCACCAGCGACGCCCATGCAGCGCGCTGCTGGCTCGCGTCATGCGCCTTCAGCTTGGCAAGCAGCGTCGCGACGACCGCCGGATTGGCCATGGCGACATCGCGCCGCTCGGTCGGATCGGCCTTCAAATCGAACAACAGGTCCTGGCGCGGCAGGTCGAGCGACTGGAGTTTCCAATCCCCATCGCGCACCACGCGATATTTGCCACTGCGCCAGAACAAGGCCTGGTGCGGCACGCCGGTAGCAGCGCCCCTGACGAACGGCAGCACGTCGACGCCGTCGATCGGCCGGTCGGTCGGCAAGGCGGCGCCGCTCGCTGCACTGGCGGTGGCAAAGATATCGAAATGGCTGATCATCGGATCAAAGCGACTGCCCGGCGCGATCTGCCCGGGCCAGCGCATCATGAACGGCACATGGGTGCCGCCTTCGTAAAAGGTCGCCTTCCAGCCGCGATAAGGCCGATTGATCTCGGGCAGGCCGATATAGTGCGCGCCGCCATTGTCCGATGAAAAAATCACCAGCGTATTGTCATCAAGCCCCTGTGCCTGCAATTCGGCCATGACACGACCAACGCCGCGATCAAGCGCGCGGATCATCGCTGCATAAACCCGCAAGCGATGATCCTTGATCTGCGGCAGCGCGTCATAGTCCGATTTCAACGCCTGCAACGGCGTGTGCGGCGCATTATAAGCGAGATACATGAAAAACGGCCGGTTGCGGTTCGCCTTGATACCGGCCACCGCCTGATCGGTCAGGTAATCGGTCATGTAACGGTTGGGCGCGAAGCGCGGCGAGCCGTTGAACTGCACACTATAGGGCAGATTGGCCCAAAGAAATTTGTCGATCGGATCGAAATCCTGCTTCGAATTGACAACGCCAGCGTCATTTTCCGGCAGATACATCTGCCCGCCGATGATGAAGCCCAATGATTCATCGAATCCCTGGTCCTCGGGACGCATGCCGCTGGCCTCGCCCAGATGCCATTTGCCGAGGTGGATATTGTGATAACCCCGCGTCTTGAGTTGTTCCGCTATGGTGATTTCCGATGCCGGCACGCCCTTGGCTCCCGGCGCCGCCGCATTGGCAGCGGCGGCTTCGTCAAAAATCGGCTTGTGCTCCCAATCGGTCTGGGTGTGCGCTATGTTGCGGGCGAACATCGCATCGGGGCGGAACAACCCGGTCGGGAACCAGCCCGGCACCTTGGTATCGGTGGGCGTGAATTCATAGCCAAAGCGCGTGGCATAACGCCCGGTCATCAGCGCAGCACGCGACGGCGCACAGGTGGCGTTGCCGGCATAGCCGTTGGTAAAGGTCACGCCGCCAGCGCCAATGGCATCGATATTAGGGGTCGCCACCCCGCCGGCGCCGGTCCCGGTCAGGCTGATATCGTTAAACCCAAGATCATCGGCCATGATCAGGATGATATTGGGCGGCCGCTGTCCCGGCGGTGCCGCCGCCGGCCCCTGGTCCCAGGCGACGGGATGGTTTGGTGCCGTCGCCCCCGCCAGCCAGCCGGGGGCGTGCAGCTTGATGTAATCGCGCGAGGCGACCACCCCGATCACCAGCACTGCCGCGCTGCCAAGCAGGATCTTGCCCAGCATCTTCATGCCGGATTTACCGAAAAGCTACGCCGCGCAACGATAATGAGGCCGATCATCACTGCCTCGATGACCATCGGCGGCACGGCATCAGGCCCGACCCCGTCGAGCGCCAGACTGACAAAGCGCCCGAACAGCGCCAGCCCGAGCATCAGCAACGGCACTTTCAACGCGTCAGGATCGGCCCGCCAAGCGCCGATAAGGGCAAATACCGACGCACCAATGAAAAAGCCCGGAAAATCCGCTCGTAGCGTCGCCAGCCCCTGCGACCCCAGCGGCGACAAGAAAAACGCCGTCGCCAGCTTGGCGGGTTGCAACAGGAACAAAAGGCCGATGCTGATATTGAACAGCCCGACCAGCCCGATAACCCCGCGCATGACGTTCTTCACAGCGTTTCTCCCCGTTCCGCCCTGTTGTCGGGCGCTAGCAAGGCCCAGTCTAGTGGTGAAAATCCTACGCTTGGTACCCGCCTGCCAGCGATCAGGAGCGACCGGAATGGGTGGGCAGCGGACGCTGTGTGGAGGGGTTGGTCATTCCCCTGGCGGCCTGAGACGTGCATAAGAACGAGAATACCTCTGACGATGCTGGAGAGTTCGGCTATGCAACCACTTCACATCCAGCGTTTCATCGCTCTTCCCTATTTCATTCTTGGAGGCTGGTGTCTGCTTGCACCGGGATTTGTCGAAAGAATGACGGTTAATCCGGCCTATCAGCATCTCAGTGCTACAAGTGCATTATTTATAGGTTGTTTTGGTGCGCAAGCCGTTTTGGGCGGCCTCTTCATATGGTTCAGCCAATGGCGGAGCAAGACATTTTTGGTTTATGCAATCGCTCTTTTGCCTTTTTTCGGGTTCAACTATTGGTTTGTTTTCGAAGTGCCAATCTTTAATCGCTGGCTCGCGCTCGATTTTGGAGCAAATGCCGCGATGCTCGCTCTCAGCTTATGGGGTTGGCGGCTC
>JBBQMB010000082.1:0-12627 GCA_038328515.1 Sphingomonadales bacterium | reverse complement strand
CCAGAATGCGCTTGTGACGAGCGTGAGTCGTCGTACCACGTTTGACGCGTGCCATTTTCCGGCCTCCTTACTTCAGGCCGTACGGCGCCCACAGCTTCACACGCGGTGTGTCAGCTGCGGAAAGCACGAAGGTGCCGCGATTCTGGCGGATATATTTGGCGTTGTGGCTGATCAAACGGTGGCGCTTACCAGCGACACCATGCTTGATCTTGCCAGATGCGGTGATCTTGAAGCGTTTCTTCACACCGCTCTTGGTCTTGAGCTTGGGCATTTCGTCTCCTTAAAAGCCTGAAAGGCTCGGATGGACGCATCATTGAACAGCCACGGCAGCCCATTCAGCCGGGCCGTTCGGTCATGCGAAGGGCGGGGCTATAGCTATGCCGGCGCGGCAATGCAACAAGCGATCGTGCAGCCGGCGCGGGCGGGAACACAATTGGGCTTCAAGGGTTATCGTTCGAATGGAAGCCAATACCACCTTGCCGACCGCGCCGCCGCCGCGCCGCACCCGCCAGCGCCTGCTTATCGGTCTGGGTATCATCCTGGTGGTGCTGCTGGCACTATACACTTACCAATATGTGACACGCGGCCGTTTTTGGCGCGGGACATTTGAAAACTACATTTCGCAGCGCGCCGGCCGCCCGGTGCGGGTGACCGGGGATTTTCAGCTTTATCTCGCCCCCAACATCCGGTTTCGCGCCGAAGGGCTGAGCGTTGGCAATCCGGAATGGGCCGAGGCCGATAATTTGTTTGCGGCGCGGCGTATCAGCATCGATGCGCCCTTGTTGAAGGCGATATTCGGCAGGCTGACTATCGCCGATCTGACCCTCGATGGCGGCACGCTGGCCTTGCAGCGCCGTGCCGACGGCAGCAACACCTGGACCTTTGGTGGCGGTGCCTTTGAAATACCCGACATCATCCGCGCCGCCGTGACCGACAGCCGCCTGCAGATCATCGACGCGCCCACTGCCACGCGGTTCGATATGATGGTGGGTGATATTGCCGGCACGGCAGCCGGCGGGGCGCAACGGATCGCCGGGCCGTTGGTCTTCAGCGGAAAAGGCACGACTCGCGGCGCTGCCTTCACCCTGGGCGGCAAGTTGACAACGCCGAACGAGGCCGCCGCCGGTGGCCGTATCGGCCTCGATCTGATCGGCAGCATCGCTCGCACGCGCATCACGGTTGCTGGCACATTGGCCGGCGCGACGCGTATCGACGGCGCCGACCTGCGCGTTACCATGGCGGGCCACAACCTGCAGGATCCTGGCGCGCTGTTCGGCATCATCCTGCCCGCGACCCGGCCCTATGCGCTGGCGGCGAACCTGACCAAGGCGGGCCGCGAACTGCGCTTGACCCGGCTGGCGGGGCGGATTGGCGATTCGGATATCGCCGGCACATTGACGGGCACGATTGCAGCCGACGCAAAGAGCCGCTTTCGCGTTGATGGCGTGCTGAACAGCCGGGTGCTCGATATCAAGGATGTCGGCCCGCTGGTCGGCTATGACCCCGAACGGCTGGAGGCCGGCAAGGGTGTTGTCGTCAAGGAGGCGGGGCGCCCGCGCCTGCTGCCCGATGCGCCGCTGGCCACCGAGACACTGGGCAAATTCGACGCCCGCATCGATTATACCGCCACAAAAGTGCGTACCGGCAAGCTGCCATTCGATAATCTGCGCCTCGGGGTTGATCTGGATGACCGACTGCTCAGTTTGAAGCCGCTGGCGATTGATGTCGCCGGCGGGCGATTGACCGCGAACATTGCCATCAACGCCCGCACGCCACCCGTTCAAACCGATTATGATATTCGCATCACGCAGGTGCCGCTCGGCAAATTGCTGACCGGTTTTCGGGTCGAAGATGCCGGCACGACCGCATCGGTACGCGGCCGGGTGCAATTGCATGGGACCGGCGACAGCGTGCGCGCCTCGCTCGCCAGCGCCGATGGCCGCATCGTGCTGCTGTTCCCGGCGGGCACCTTGTGGGTGCGCAATACCGAATTGGCCGAGCTTGACCTGCAAAATTACCTGACTGCGTTGATCGCCAAGAACCTCAAATCGCCGCGCAAGATCAATTGCGGCATTGCTGCCTTCACCGTACGCGGTGGCCGCGCCGTTGCAGATCCGATCGTTTTTGATACGCAAAAAACGGTATTTCGCGGCTCGGGCAGCTTTGATTTTGCCGATGAATCGCTGGCGATGGCGATCGAGGGCGATTCGAAACAGTTCAGCCTGTTTTCGGGCCAGTCACCGATCGGCCTGCGCGGCTGGTTTGCCGAGCCCAGGATCAATCCGATTTCGGGTGAATTGCTGACGCGAATCGGTGCCGGGCTGGCACTCGGCGTTGTGGCGGCGCCAATCGCCGCAATCGCGGCCTTCATCGATCTGGGCGACGCCAAGGACCAGGATTGCTCGGCGATCCTGACGGGCCGGCGCGATACGCCGGCAGGGCGCAAGACAAATGAAAAGGCGAAATCTTGACCGGCACCCTGTTGCGAATCGGCTTCGTTCTTGATATGTTCATGTTCTCGCTGCGGAGAATGTCATGATCGGCTATGTCACCCTTGGAACCAACGACCTGGCGCGTGCTGCCGTGTTTTATGATGCGCTTGCAGCTGAAATGGGGGTCGGGCGGATGATGGACTTCCCGACCTTCATCGCCTGGGGCAAGCCGGGCGGCGGCGCCGGCTTTGCCGCCGCCGTGCCGTTCAATACCGAGCCGGCAACCGTGGGCAATGGCATGATGGTGGCGCTGGAGGCAGGGGACAAGGCGCAGGTCGATCGGCTGTATGCGATAGCGTTGGCCAATGGTGGCAGCTGTGATGGCCCGCCGGGGCCGCGCGGCGAAGGTTTTTATGCGGGTTATTTCCGCGATCCGGATGGCAACAAGCTCAACGCCTTCATCATGGGGTGAACGGGCCGGGGACTCAGGCGCGGCCCGGCGTGGCGCTTAATTGGGCGACATCAATGCCCTGTTCGCCATAGGCAGCCGGCCAGCGGGCTGCGATATCGGTATCGAAGAGTATCGCCGGGTTGCCATGCGCGACATGCCAGCCATGGCGAGTCATTTCGGCATCGAGTTGGCCGGCGCCCCAGCCGGTATAGCCCAGCGCCGCGAGCCAGCGTGCCGGGCCCTTGCCGGCGGCGATCGCCTTGAGCACATCGAGCGTGGCGGTCAGCCCCCATAGCGGCCCAGTGCTGCCGGTGACTGAAATCGTATCCTGGCCATGATATTCGGGGCTGTGCAGCACAAAGCCGCGTCCGGGTTCAACCGGGCCGCCATTCAGCACCAGCCGATCAGCCGGCGTCACGCCAGGGTCAATATCGAGCTGTTGCATCAGCGCCCGCACCGTCAGCCCGGCGGCGGGATTATTGGCAACCAGGCCAAAGGCGCCGTCTTCATCATGCAGGCACATGGCGATGACACTGCGCTCAAAGCGCGGATCGCCGATCCCCGGCATGGAGAGCAGCAGCGTACCGGACAGGAAAACGGGCGCGTTCATCACGTCGCAGCTATAGCGTGAGGCTGGACGCATACAAAGGGGGCGGCTATCGGTCAGCCAAGCCCAACACAAAAAGGATAGCATGATGACCATCAAGGTTGGTGACAAGATTCCCGCAGCCACGCTCGTCAAGGCAACCGATGCCGGACCTGCTCCGATTTCGACCGCCGATCTGTTTGGTGGCCGTACCGTTGCGCTGTTCTCGGTGCCCGGTGCTTTCACGCCAACCTGTTCGGCCAAGCATCTGCCGGGTTTCGTCATCAATGCGGAAACCATCAAGCAGCATGGCGTCGATGAAATCGTCTGCCTGTCGGTCAATGATGCCTTTGTCATGCGCGCCTGGGGCCAATCGGCCGACGCCGGCGACAAGGTGACAATGCTCGCCGATGGCAGCGCCGATTTCGCCAAGGCGCTGGGCCTTGACGCCGATTTCAGCAAGTTCGGCATGGGCATCCGCAGCCAGCGTTTCTCGATGCTGGTAAAAGATGGCGTCGTTACCCACCTCAACATCGAAGAACCCGGCGCGTTTGCCGTGTCGTCGGCCGAACACATGATGGGGCAGCTCAAGTAAGCCGATGGCCGTCACCCGCCGCAATCTGTTGATCGCCGCCGGTGTCGGCGGCGGCCTGGCCATCGGCTGGGCCGTCTGGCCGCGCCGGCCGGCGCTCGTCTGGTCGGCCGGCGAAGGCGAACAACTGATCAATGCGTTCGTCAAGATCGGTGGCGATGGCCGGGTGACGGTGGCGGTGCCGCAGGCCGAAATGGGGCAGGGCATCTGGTCGGGGCTGGCGCAGATCGTCGCCGATGAACTGGGCGCCGATTGGCGCACGGTCGCTGTCGAGCCGGCACCGCTCGGCCCTGACTATGCCAACAAGGGCATGATGGCCGATCAGATCGCCCTTATGTCGGACACGATGCGCAGCGTTGCGGCCTGGGCCGGTGGCCGTATGGTCGAGTTCCTTGATTTCCAGATCACCGGCGGCAGCACATCGGTGCGCGGGTTTGAGGCGCCGCTCCGCGCCGCCGGCGCTGCAGGTCGTGAAATGCTGTGCCGGGCCGCGGCGCGGCGCTGGTCGGTCGATTGGGAGGATTGCGACACGGCCAACGGCTTTGTCATCCACAAGGCCAATCGCATCGCCTTTGCCGATATTGCGGCCGATGCGCGGCTCGAGGATGCGCCCGCGGAACCGACCCTGCGCGCCAGGCCGGTGCTGGTTGGCAAGCCGGTACTGCGGCTCGATATTCCGTCAAAGACCGATGGCAGCGCCCGCTTTGGTGCCGATGTCCGCCTGCCCGGCATGATGTATGCGGCGATCCGGCAGTCGCCGATCGGCGCAACGCGCAAAGCGGTCGATAAACGAGCCTTGCCGGCTTTTGCGCGGCTGGTCGAAGGCGCGGATTTCGTCGCGGTGGTTGCCGATGGCTGGTATGCGGCGAAAACCGCGCTCGACAGCGTTGTGGTCAGTTACACTCCGGCTGCGAATCCGGCCGGCCCCTGGCTGGAGGCCGGATTGAAGGCAGCGCTCGATGGCAAGGGCGACACGGTGCGCGATGACGGCGATGTCGATACGGCTTTTGAAAGCGGCAGCGACGTTACCGCGGATTATACCCTGCCGTTCCTCGCCCATGCCTGCATGGAGCCGATGACGGCAACCGCGCGTTTTGAAAATGGCAAATGCGAAGTCTGGGCGCCCACGCAATCGGCGTCGATTACGGCCTGGGGGGTGGCGCGCACGCTCGGGATCGATGCCGATGCTGTCACGGTTTTCCCGACATTGCTGGGCGGTGGTTTCGGTCGCAAGGTTGAAAAGGATGCGTGCGAGCAGGCCGCGTTCATTGCCTGGGCGGTCGGCCGGCCCGTCCAGTTGATCTGGAGCCGCGAGGAAGATTTCGCGCATGACATGTGGCGTCCCGCGGTCGCGGCGCGGTTGCGCGGCCGCGCCGGCGCCAGTGGCGTGACCGGCTGGGACGCGATCATCGCGGCGCCCGATGTGGGTAGCAGCTTCATGGGCCGCAACATGCCGGCTGTCGGCGGCGACCCCAAGACCAGCGCCGGCGCCATCGAAGGTTCGGTGCATCTGCCCTATGATATCGCCAATATCCGGGTTGCGCATGCGCTGGCGGATTGCCCGGTGCCGCTGGGGTTCTGGCGTTCGGTCGGCCATAGTTTTTCGGCGTTCATCACCGAAAGCTTTATCGATGAACTGGCCGCCGCCGCCAAGGTTGATCCCGGCAGTTTCCGGCTGGCGATGCTCAACGACAAGCCACGTCATGCGGCCGTGCTGCGCGCGGCACTCAAAGCCGGCGGACCGCTGGGCATGGTTGCGCCTGGTGTCGGCCGCGGCGTCGCGATGAGCGAATGTTTTGGCAGCATCGTTGCGCAGGTTGCGGAAATCGCGCTGACCAAGGACGCGCCGCCGCGCGTCACCAGGGTGTGGGTGGCCGTCGATTGTGGCCAGGTCATCAACCCCGACAGCGTGCGCGCCCAGATGGAAAGCGGCGTGATCTATGGCCTTACAGCGGCGCTGCACGGCCGGGTCAGTTTTGCGCAAGGCATGGCGCAACAGGGCAATTTCGATACCTATCCACTGCTGACCATGGCCGAAACGCCACAGATTTCGGTGACGATCATCGACTCAGCCGCCGCGTCGGGGGGCGTGGGGGAGCCCGGTACTCCGCCGATCGCGCCAGCAGTGGCCAATGCGCTGTTTGCCGCAGGCGGTGGTCGGCGGCGGCAATTGCCGTTACTGGCATCAGCATGAACAGCGCCTTCCCGCTGCCCGCGCCAGCGCCGGTGTTGCGGCCCGATAACCACCCGGCAGCGCGGGTTGGCCGAGTGGGGGTATTGCTGGTCAATCTCGGGTCACCCGATGCGCCCGATGTGCCGGCGGTAAAGCGCTTTCTCGGCGAGTTTTTGTCCGATCCGCGGGTCATCGAAATCCCGGCATTTGTGTGGAAGCCGATTCTCAACCTGCTCATTCTCAACATCCGGCCCCGCACGACCGCGGCCAATTATGCCAAGGTCTGGACGCCCGACGGCTCGCCGATCACCGCCATCACCAAGGCGCAGGCGGCGGCGCTGGAGGGGCGTTTTGGTCCCAACGTCATCGTCGATTGGGCGATGCGCTATGGCAGCCGCTCGATCGGCGATCGCCTCGAGGCACTGCAGAAGCAGGGCTGCGACCGCATCGTGCTGGCGCCACTGTATCCGCAATATTCCGCCGCAACCAATGCGACGGTGGTCGATGCTGCCAATGCCGCGATTGCCAAGTGGCGCTGGCAGCCGGCGTTACGCACACTGCCGCCCTATTATGACAGCCCCGACCATATTGCAGCGCTGGCGCAAAATGTGCGCGATGGGCTGGCCGGGCTGGATTTCGTGCCCGACCTGATCGTTACCAGCTTTCATGGCATGCCCAAGCGCACGCTCGACATGGGTGATCCCTATTATTGCCAGTGCATCAAGACCGGGCGGCTGCTCCAGCAAGCGCTCGACCTGCCGGTCAAGGTGACCTTTCAATCGCGTTTTGGCCGGGCCGAATGGTTGCGGCCCTATACCGATGGCATGCTCGAATCGCTGCCGGGCCAGGGTGTTCGCCGCATTGCCGTCGTTTGCCCGGGGTTTTCGGCCGATTGCCTCGAAACGCTCGAAGAAGTCGCCATGGAAGGCCGCGATACCTTCCTTGAACACGGCGGCACCGATTATGCGTATCTGCCCTGCCTCAACGCCACGCCGGTGGGGATTGAAATGTTGCGGGCTTTACTGGCACGTGAACTTGCAGGCTGGGTCGATCCGCCGCTAAGCTGATTTTCAGCTGGGATCAACCGGCGGCGATATTCGCGGGGAAGTCTTCATGGCACGGGTAGCGATTGTTACAGGCGGCACACGCGGTATTGGCGAGGCTATTTGCCTTGCGTTAAAGGCACAGGGCGTTTCGGTTGCGGCCAATTATGGTGGCGATACGGCCAAGGCTGCCGAATTCACCGCCCGCACCGGCATCCCCTCGTTCAAATGGAATGTCGCTGACCATCAGGAATGCCTCGATGGCGTTGCCGCGGTTGAAGCGGCGCTTGGCCCCGTTGATATCGTCGTCAACAATGCCGGCATCACCCGCGACGGCACGCTGATGAAAATGAGCTATGCGCAATGGGATGAAGTCATCCGCGTCAACCTTGGCGGCTGCTTCAACATGGCCAAGGCGACGTTTGTCGGCATGAAATCACGCGGTTTTGGCCGCATCGTCAACATCGGCAGCATCAACGGCCAGGCCGGCCAATATGGCCAGGTGAACTACGCCGCCGCCAAATCGGGCATCCATGGCTTTACCAAGGCACTCGCGCAGGAAGGCGCGCGCTTCGGCATCACCGTCAACGCGATTGCGCCGGGCTATATCGATACCGACATGGTCGCTGCGGTGCCGGCCGATGTGCTCGAAAAGATCGTTGCGAAAATCCCGGTTGGGCGCTTGGGGCAGGCCAACGAAATCGCGCGCGGTGTAGCGTTCCTTTGTGCGGAAGATGCGGGCTTTGTTACGGGCTCGACGCTCAGCCTCAATGGCGGGCAACATATGTACTGATGCAGCGCCGCGTGCGCGTAGCGGCGCTACGCGCCGACAGGCGCAAGTCCGGCCAGCGAGACGGGGCGCGCTTCTGCGCCCCGGACTCGTCTGACGTAAGCTTGGGCTTTGCCCAAGCCCTTGCTTGCCTTGCTTTTGCCGGCACCGAAATATGACCCAGAAACACTCCCTCACCATCGCCGGCCACGCGACCTCGCTGACGCTGGAACCGATCTTCTGGGAAGCGCTAAAAGCCGCCGCTCTTTCCGAAGGCAAGCCCCTCGCCGCCCTCGTCGCCGAAATCGACGAGGCGCGCACAACCAACCTCAGCAGCGCCATCCGCGTCTGGCTTTATGAACGCGCCATCGCCGGCCCCGACGGTGACCCCCCTCCCGCAGACGGGAGAGAGGTGCAGGCCTTTAGCCCTTCGGTGGCCAGGGAATGAAGCTGGATGTCCGCGCGATATATTCGTCATACCCCGGCCGCTTCTTGCGCAAGCCCTTTTCGAGCAACGCCGCGCCGCTCCATTTGACCAGCGTGAAGGTCAGGAACACCGGGCCGGCGATGGTCCACAGTCCAGCGCCAGCGCCAATCGCCACCAGCCAGATGCCCCACCAGGTGCAGGCATCGCCGAAGTAATTCGGGTGGCGCGTATAGCGCCACAGCCCGGTATCGAGCACCTTGCCATGGCTCGCGGGGTCAGCGCGAAAGGCGTTGAGTTGGGCATCGCCGATTGTTTCAAAGCCGATGCCGATCACGGCCAGTATGATTCCGGCCATCGCGAGGCCACCCAAAGGCGCGCCGGCATCGGCCAGAATTCCGGCCTGCGCCGGCATCGAGACGATCCACAGCAGCGGGCCTTGCATGGCGAAGACCATGATCAGCGCGGTTTTGGAAAAACTCCAGTTCTTGGCCTTCATCGTGCCGCCGACGATCCGGTCATAGCGCGGGTCGCGCCCCAGCTTGCGCCAGCGCAGCAGCAGATGCGTGCCCAGCCGCAGCCCCCAGAGCGCGGTCAGCGCCAGCAAGGCCCAGCCGTGCGGCCCCTGCGCGCCGCCGGCTTGCACCACCGACAGCAGCGCCAGGCCGACCATGCCATAGGCCCAGACCGCATCGATGAAGCTGACGTCCTCGATCGCCACCGCATAGCGCCAGAGCAGCATCATCACGGCCATGATCGCGAGCAAGTTGATCACCAGCGGCTGTACCAGCGCCATCATACTGTTTCCTCGACTCTGGGTGATGGCACGTAGCGATAGCCGCCGCTGGCAGCGACAATGCTCGCCATGGCGTGTTGGGGGTGTCGGGGGGTGACCGAGCGATAATAGGTTTCAACCCGCGCCATGTCGGCGGCATAATCGCCGGTCGGCATGAAGGCGGGGCCGAGGCCGCCGATCTTGCGGGCATAATCCATCAGGCCGCAGACCAGCGGCACACCGGCACCCATGGCGATATGGTAAAAGCCGGTGCGCCATTTGCGCACGGCGCTGCGGGTGCCTTCGGGCGCGATGGTCAGCCGGAAGACATCGCGGCGAGCGAACTGGTCGATCATCGCCTGGACATAATTGCCGCCGGTCGAGCGATCGACCGGGATGCCGCCGTTTTCGCGCATGAAATTGGCCATCGGCCAGCGGAAAAGTTCCTTTTTCCCCATGAAATGCGCCTGAAAACCCAGATCATGGGTGAGGCCGACGAAATAGAGAAAATCCCAATTCGAGGTATGCGGTGCGGCAATGATGATGCAGCGTTTCGGAATCGGACCATCGGACTGGGCGCGCCAGCCCTGCTTGCGGTAAAATGCCACCAGCGCGGCGCGTGCCGCCCGCGATACCAGCCCTGGCGGCCGGTCCGCGAAATCGTCCCCCATCATCGACTCCCCAGTCGTTCGATCTTGGTCAAAATTCATCTTGGCCCGGAAACGCTGCCGCGTCTATGCTGACCGAATGATCATGAAATCAATCACCGCCTTCGTTGCCACCGGTCTCGGCTTTGCTGCGATCGACAGTATCTGGTTGATCACCATGTCGACGCGTCTCTACAAACCCGAGATCGGGGAAATGATGGCGGCAAATTTCCGGTTGGGGCCGGCGATCGTTTTTTACATTCTGTATATCACCGGCATCCTGATCTTTGCCGTGCAGCCGGCATTGGCCGCGGGCAAATGGCAGACGGCGCTCGTCCAGGGCGCGTTGTTCGGCTTTTTCTGCTATATGACCTACGACATGACCAATTATGCGACGTTGAAGGTGTGGAGCCTGAAAGTGACGATTCTCGACCTGATGTGGGGGACTTTCCTCACCGGATCGGCCGCGACCGTGGGCATGCTGGTGACGCGCAAATTCTTTCCCGGCTGAAGCCCGGGCTGGCCGCTGCGACGCCGGCTAGCCTATCGCACCCGCACCCAATCCTGACTCTTGCACAGCTTGTCACCGAGCAGGCAGCCCTTCACCGACAATATCTTGCCACTAAGGGTGGCGCTGCCCGAAACGGTGCGATCCTTGTCGGGGATATAGACCTCGCCGTCCCAGCGGCGTGGTTGGCCCTTGGGCTGCGGGGTCGGGGTAAGGTTGCGGAACAATTGCATCCCGATGATATTGGCCTGACCGGCCTTGGCGGCATCGGCTTTGGCCTTGGCGCTGGCTTTGACAATGGTGCCGCATAATTTCCTGCCGCAATCGGCGAGCTTCACCTCGACATTGCCCGACGGGTTGCGAAACACGCCATAGGTCGCCGCCAGCGCCGGATTGGCCGCCAGCAACAGCATCGTCATCACCAGTTTTTGCATGCATTGCTCCTATTGTCCGGTGCTGTCCTGCTGGCCCGGCGCTTGCTCGTCTGCCGCTAACAATCGCCGAAACGGGCTCAGGTTCCCTTAACGCCCGACCACGACCAATCGGCCAAGGGGGTGGCTGCTGGCGCGGTTGGGTACCCAGCCATCGATTGTGCGCGCCACCAGGGCCCAGCGCACCGCAGTGAACAGCGGAATCATCGGCGGCCCTTTCAGCAATTCGGCTTCGGCGCTCACCAGCAGGGCGTGGCGCTCGGCTGCCGACGCTGTTCGGGCGGCATCGAGAAGCGCGTCGGCGGCGGGGTTGCAATGCGGCCCGGCGGCGCAGCGCCAGCGCGCCAGGGCCGCCGCCGCATCGGGCTCGGGCAGAGCGGCTTCGGTCAGCGCCAGGTCGAAATTGCCGCGGCTCACCCGTGCGGCGATGGCGCTTGCGGGCAGTTCACTGGCGACGAGTTCGACGCCGATAGCGCGCCATTCGCTGCCGACAATATCGGCCACGTTGCGATGGTCGCGCCCGCGCGGCAGCAAGACCACAAGCCGCAAAGGCTTGGCCGCCGAATAACCGGCCGCCGCCATCAGGCGCTGCGCTTGCGCCACGCGATCGGCGGTGACGGTTGAGAGCCAATCGGTGACGGCGGCGGGCAATGTTTCGCCGGCCGCGGCGATCGCCGGTTCGTCGCGCGGCAACAGGCCGTCGGCAGGCGCAATCGCAGCGATACCGAAACGCGCGACGAGTCCCGGCCGGTCGAGCGCCATGGCCAATGCCTGGCGCACCGCCGGATCGGCAAGCGGACCTTTTTTGCTGTTGGCGACATAGCCATAATAGCCCCAGGCGGGATCCAGCCGCAGGGTATCGGCGCGGCCCACGGTGCGGGCTTCGCCCAAACCGGCAAGCCCTTCCCCCATCACGATATCACTGCTGCCACGGGCGAAGCTGGCGACGGCGTCGCGGCTGTCGGCAGTGACGATTCGGATAACCGCCGGCCGCGCGTCCGGGCTGGCGGTCGTGCTGCGCCGGGTCAGCAGCCGGGCATTGGCCTTGCCGCTGCCGACATAGGCCGCCAGCGTCGGTGGTTCACGCCCGGTTCGGGTGATTGCCAATCCGGGATCGGCCAGCCAGCCGAGCATCTGCGGCGAAGCGCCGGTCAATTTCAGTTCGACGACGCGCGAAATCGGCGCGGCAACACCCAATCGAGCGTTGGCGGCGCGCCCGGGTTCAGGTGCACCGGTGATGCCGGCATAAGCCAGCGCTGGTTTCCGCTGTGTGGCGGCGCGCCGAAAGGCAGCAACGACATCGTTGGCGTCGAGCGCCCGGCCGTCGCTCCAGGTCAGCGGGCGCAGCCTCAGGATCAGGCTGGCACCATCGTCGAGAAAGCGCCAACTTGACGCGAGGCCGGCGACGACCTGGCCTGATCCATCGCGGGCCACGAGGCCGGGCTGTGTGGCCTCGGCCTCCAGATGCCGGGCCAACCCGCGGCCGGGCTCGCCGACCACCGTCACCGTCAGTTGCGCACCTTGCGGCGACGATCCGCAGCCGGCGAGCAGCATTGCCGTCGCCATCACCAGGGCGAAATTGCCGACCGTGCTCATCTGCGCGCGCTTGATTGCATGGCGCTGACTCTAGGTCGTGAACGCATGAATGTCATGCCCCGTCATGGCGTCAAGCCCCCCAAATTGGTAGCGCCCCGGCCCAGGCGGGGCGATTGGGCCCCCCCAACATGCCCCCCCACCCCCCATGTGGGCCCGCACCCCCCCCCACGGGGGGCCCGGCGCGCGGGGCCACCCGCCCG
>JBBQMB010000081.1:0-12730 GCA_038328515.1 Sphingomonadales bacterium | reverse complement strand
AGGATCAGGCCGGCATCGAGGCGATTGCCGCAATTTTTGTGGTGAGTCTCTGACCCCTCTCCCGCGTGCGGGAGAGGCGAGAGACGGCGAATCCGGCCCCGGGGTGGGGGTGTCCGCGCGCGGCTAAACCCCCCACCACCCACCCCCGCCGCCCCAGCTCCTATTGCCGCCTTCGCCCCGCCGCGGGTGCCCCCTCCCCCCCACGGGGGAGAGGGGGGTGCGTCAGCCCATCAATTCGCGCACATCGGTAAGGTGCCCGGTCACCGCCGCCGCTGCCGCCATGGCAGGTGACAACAGGTGCGTCCGCGCGCCAATGCCCTGCCGCCCGACGAAATTACGGTTGCTGGTGCTGGCGCAGCGTTCGCCCGCCGGCACCTGATCGGGGTTCATGCCCAAGCACATCGAGCAACCCGGTTCGCGCCATTCAAAGCCCGCCTCGATGAAGATGCGGTCCAGCCCTTCGGCTTCGGCCTGGCGCTTGACGAGGCCCGACCCCGGCACCACGAGCGCCTGCTTGATATGCGCTGCGACCTTGCGGCCTTTGGCGACCGCGGCGGCAACCCGCAGATCTTCGATTCGGCTGTTGGTGCAGCTACCGATAAAGACATTCTGCACTTCGACCGCCTGCATCGGCGTGCCGGCGGTCAGGCCCATATACTCAAGACTTTTGGCAGCGGCGGCGCGCTTGCCGGGATCAGCAAAGCTGTCGGGCGCCGGCACACTGTCACCAATCGCCACGACATCTTCGGGGCTGGTGCCCCAGGTGACCAGCGGCGCAATCATGTTGCCATCGATGATGATCGTCGCATCATAGACAGCGCCCGCATCGCTCGGCAGGGTTTTCCACCACGCCAGCGCGGCTGCCAATTCAGCGCCCTTGGGCGCACGCGGCTTGCCCTCGACATAGTCAAAGGTCTTTTGATCGGGCGCCACCAGCCCGGCGCGGGCACCGGCTTCGATCGCCATGTTGCACACCGTCATGCGGCCTTCCATGCTCATGTCGCGGATGACATCGCCGGTATATTCGATGACATAGCCGGTGCCGCCGCCCGTCCCGAGCCGGCCGATTACCGCCATCGCGACATCCTTGGGCGATATCGAAAAGCCCAATTTGCCGGTAATCCGCACTTCCATCGCCTTTGACTGGCGCAGCAACAGCGTCTGGGTGGCAAAGACATGCTCGACTTCGGATGTGCCGATGCCAAAGGCCAGCGCGCCGAACGCGCCATGGGTCGCGGTATGGCTGTCACCACAGACCATGGTGACGCCGGGCAGGGTAAAGCCCTGTTCGGGGCCGATGACATGGACAATGCCCTGTTCGGGCGCACCGATGGCGAACATTTCGACGCCGAAATCGCGGCAGTTTTCGGTCAACGCATCAAGCTGCGCCTTCGACATCGGGTCCAGAATCGGCAGCGCCCGGTTGGTTGTCGGCACATTATGATCGGGCACCGCCAGCGTCAGATCGGGGCGGCGCAACCGGCGCCCGGCCATGCGCAGGCTTTCGAACGCTTGCGGCGTCGTCACTTCATGGATGAGGTGGCGATCGATAAAGATCAGCGAGGTGCCATCATCGAGCCGGCGGACGACATGGTCATCCCAGATTTTGGCATAAAGGGTGCGCGGCTGTGTCATGCCCTGCGTGTTGCCGTGAAACGCAGCGGGCTTCAAGTGGATATGGACGCCGCGCGGTCAGGTGATTAGGGTTTGTTCGCATGTCGACGATTGTCACCGTCATCCCGCCGTGGCTGGTGGCGATCCTGTTGTTCGCGCTGCTATGGGCTGCGTCGCGGCTTGGCACCCGGCTGCGGATACAGCATCGTTCGATCGGCGAAACGCCTTTTGCGACGTCGGCGGCGGTCAGCCTGCTGGTGCTGCTGATCGGGTTCACGTTTTCAATGGCGCTCAATCGCTATGACAGTCGCCGCGATCTGGTGGTTGAGGAAGCGGCTGCCATCACCTCGCTGTGGCAGCGCGCGCTGCTGGTTGCCGAGCCCCAGCGCAGCGAGATTTCGGCGCTGGCGCGCGCCTATGCCGACCAGCGGCTGGCCTATTTCAGTTTCGGTGTGACGGCAGACAAAGCTCTGCGCGCTGATCAGGCTGCCGATGATATCACCCAGCGTCTGTGGAAGATTGTCGGAACGATGATGGCAAAAAACGACCAGCCGTTGCTGGCGCGGATGTTGACCGAAAATCTGACCCGCATTGATGACGCCGCCTGGCGACGCGAAGCGATGAGCCGCGAACATATCCCGCCGGTGGTGCTCGAACTGTTGGCGATTTTTGCGGCATGCACCGCCGTCAGCATGGGGTTTGCGGCGCCGGTCAACGGGCGCGTGCACCCCACGCACCTGCTGTTCTTTGGGTTGACGGCGGCGGCACTGATGCTGATGCTCGATATCGATCAACCGCAAGCAGGGTTGGTGCAAGAGCCGCAGCGGCCGATCATGGAAATCATCGTCATCATGGCCGCGCACGCAGGTGATCCGGAGCGAGCCTTGCCCGTGCCATAGCGCGTCGCGCAGCGGCAATGGCAGCGGCCGCCGGGGGGCAAATCCAGCGCTCGTTGCGTTATTTTGGCGGTAGCTGATCAATAGACGCCAGCACGGCTTCCAGCGGCGGCCGCGTCTTGTAGCCCGCCTCGGCCAGCTTGGCGCGAACCTTGCCATTCGGGCCGATGATGAAGATGCCCGGCATCGGCACGCCAAACGCCATCGAATCGGGCTTATATTGGGGGTCGCGCAGCGCCCAGGCATCGATGGTCACCGAACCCTTGTCCGATAGCAGCGGGTAGTTGATGCCGCGCTTTTCGGTAAAATCGCTGAGCACTTGCGGCTCGTCATAGCTGATCGCCGCCAGCGTGTAGCCGCGCGTCGCCAAAGCTTCGGGCGCTGCCTTCATGGCGATAAGCTGCGCCTGGCAATAGGGGCACCATTTCGCCGAGCGGACAAACATCAGCACGACACCCTTTTTGCCGGCCAGCGACTTGATGCTCTGCGGCGTGCCAGCAGCGTCGGTGACGTGCAGCGCCGGTGCCGTGGCGCCGACCGCCGGGCCGATATCAAAATTGGCGCTGGTCGCCGCCATGGTGACAAATGCTGCCACGGCGATGGCGATCGGTTTTATCATGATGGTCTTCTCCCTCCCGCCATGTTCGGGCTATTGGCGGCGCTGGTTACACTTCGTCTTCAAGCAACGGCAGTTGCAGCGGTGTGCCGGCGGGCGGCGCGATGCCGAGATGCTTCCACGCCCCGGGATTGAGCATCCGGCCCCGCGCGGTTCGCGCCACCAGCCCCGACTGGATCAGGAACGGCTCGATGACTTCTTCCAGCGTATCGCGCGCTTCGGACAGCCCGGCGGCGAGCGTTTCAATGCCCACCGGGCCGCCGCGATAAATATCGGCGATCATCATCAGATAGCGCCGGTCCATCGCATCAAGGCCAAGATTATCGACCTCCAACCGGTTGAGCGAGCGATCGGCGGCACGCGCATCGACGACATCCTGGCCCGCAGCCGCTGCAAAATCGCGGACCCGGCGCAACAACCGCCCGGCAATGCGCGGCGTGCCCCGCGCCCGCCCGGCAATTTCGCGCGCGCCATCGGCGGTCAGATCAAGCTGCAACAGCGCGGCGGCGCGGGTGACGACGCGGGTCAGTTCCTCGACGGTATAAAATACCAGCCGCAACGGAATGCCGAAGCGATCGCGCAGCGGCGTCGTCAACAGCCCGGCGCGCGTCGTTGCGCCCACCAGCGTGAAGTGCGGCAGGTCGATCCGCACCGATCGCGCCGAAGGGCCTTCGCCGATCATCAGGTCGAGCACCCGATCTTCCATCGCCGGATAGAGAATTTCCTCCACCGCCGGCGACAGCCGGTGAATTTCATCGATGAACAGCACATCATGATGATCGAGATTGGTCAGCAACGCCGCGAGATCGCCGGCCTTGGCGATCACCGGGCCACTGGTGGCGCGAAAACCAACCCCCAATTCCTTGGCGACGATCTGCGCCAGCGTCGTCTTGCCCAGCCCCGGCGGGCCATGCAGCAAGACATGGTCGAGCGGTTCGCCGCGCATCCGGGCGGCGGTCACGAACACCGAGAGATTGGCCCTCAGCGCTTCCTGCCCGATAAATTCATCGAGCGATTTCGGGCGCAGCGCCGCATCGATATCATCGGGCTTGCGAAGCGGGGAAAGCGGCGTGTCGGTCATCGCGCCATTCGTAGCCGCCGCGCGCGCCCGCCGCCACCGTTTCGCACTATTTGCTGCCGGCCGGCAGCGTCAGCGGGAAGTCAGGCACTTCGACCTGGGGCTCGAACAGCCCGGTAAAACGCAGCAGCATCGCCGGATTGCCAGCGATCTTCATGATGCCGGCCTTCATCAGATCCGCCGCCGTGGCGCGCCCGCCGATCAGCGCCAGCAGCCCGAGGCGCGGCACCGTCAACGTCGCATCGGCGCTGCCGCCATCGGTCAGTTCGTGGAGCATCACGCCATTGCCCACCGTCACCAGATGGCGTTCCTTCTGATCGGGAATGACCAGCGCGATGGCGAACGGCGCCGCCAGCGCCTTTTCAGGGATCACCCGCACGCTCATCGCATCGAGCACCATGGCGACCTGCAGATTGGATTTGACGCCATCGGTATTGCCACCCGGCCGCACCGGCAGGCCAGCGCGCAATTCAACCGCCCCGGTCAGGTAAAAATCGCGCCACGGCGCCGTGGCGGTGCGAAACGCCAGTTGTTCGAAGCGGCTGGCGAGGGCCTCACGCGCCTTTTTATCGGCAGGCGCGGCGCGCACCAGATGGCCAAGCAACGTCGCTGCCCAGCGATCATCGCCCTTGGCCGCCGCAGCATTGGCCAGCGCCAGCACCTTGGCGGGTCCGCCCATTGCCGCGACATAGCGCACCGCCAGATCGTTGCGCGGCAATGGGTCAAGGCTGACCGGGTCGCCATCAAAAGCCCCCAGGTAGCGTTGATAAACCGCGCGCGCGTTGAATTTCAGCGAGCCATAATTGGGCTGGTTGAACCACGCCCGCGCCAGCGGTGCCGGCAGTGCGATGGCCTCGCCGATTTCCACGGCATTAAGGCCATGGTTCATCAGCCGCACGCTTTCATTATGCACAAAGCCATAGGCCTGGGCATGGAGCAGCAGATAGCGATCGATCTCCGCCGTGCCCCAGCGCGGCCAGAAATGCGAGGTGAACACCACGTCCGACCGGCCCGCGAACAACCGCCGCGATTCCATCAGATAGTCAGCCCAGCCCTTGGCATCACGCACCTTGGCGCCGCGCGGCGTCAGCACATTATGCATCGCGCCATTGGCATTTTCGGCCATGCACAGCGCGCGCAAGTCGGGCAAATAGAAATTCATTTCCGCCGGCGCTTCGGTATTGGGCGTCAACTGGAATTCGATGCGAATGCCATCGATGGTGCGAGTGTCGCCGCTCGCCTTGATATTGTCATTGGGCGGCACCAGCCCGATCGCACCGCCAAAACGCACTGGCCCGAGCCCTGCCGAGACATGGCCGGTGGCGCTGGTCGGCAATTCGGTGCCGAACATCAGTGTGGCGCGGCGCAGCATCGCCGGCCCGGCGATGACATTTTCAGAAATCGCTTCGGTCATGAAGCCTTCGGGCGCGAGCACCGGCACCTTGCCCGAAGCCGCATCAGCAGTGCTCACGACCGCCGGCGAGCCGCCGAAATGATCGGCATGGCTGTGGGTATAGATGACGCCGGTGACCGGGCGGGCGCCAAGCTGGTCGTTGACCAGCGCCAATGCCGTCGCCGCTGCCTCGATCGTTGTCAGCGGATCGACAATGATCCAGCCGGTCTTGCCCGCGATCACAGTCATGTTCGACAGGTCGAACCCCCTTACCTGCCAGATGCCATCGGCCACCTTGAAAAGCCCGGCCTTGGCAACCAGCGTCGCGTTACGCCACAGGCTGGGGTTGACGGTGGCAGGGGCCGCGCCCGAAAATTGCGCATCGGCATTGAAATCGCGCAGCACGATCCCGGCGGGATTGCGCACGACCATCTGGGTCGGCGGCGCCACAAAGCCGCGCGCTGCAAAATCGAAATCCTGCCGGTCGTCCCAGTTCAACGCGGCATCAGCCGCCTTGTTGGCGGCTATCGTCGCCGGGCTGGCGACGGGCGCTGCAAACGCCGGCAACCCGACAAGGCCAAGCAGGGCGAACAACGGCAGGCGATAGCTGATCATGCCATAGCCTAACGCCGGCAACGCTAGCTGCAACCTGCAAATTGCGATCAGTGCCGCCGCAGGATGACCGACTGGCTGGCGGTGGCGAGCAACACGCCATTTTGCGCAAACAAATGCACCTGGCCGTGCACGAAGCCCTGTGATGCGGCATGAATGCGGATATCGACAAGCACCCATTCGGTCGGCGCCGAAGTGGCAAAGCGGATGGTGTTGTCAAGGCTGTTGCCGCCCGCGGCGCTGCCCATGGCGCTGCCAATTCCCGACGGCAGAAAATCTGCCATCACCGCCAACATGATGCGATCAACGGTTTGCGCCGGATCGGCCGGGCGCACCCACAGCCGGGCAACGCCATCGACACTGGGCCCGCCTTCGCTACGCGCCGCACCGAAGCGCCCGGCGGCCACGCGTTTTTCAAAGCTGGCGTTGAGATCATCGGGGCGACGCACCCAGTCATAAACCATCACCGGACAATCGGCGGGGGCCGGCACGGCGGGCATCGCCGCCCATTGCGCCTCGGGCGAATCGGGGCGCGCCCCCAAAGCGGCGTTGACAGTCAGGATCTCGGTGGCGCCATCCCGCACCAAAACCCGGCCCTGGCTGGTATATTTGCCCGAAACCGGCACCAGCACCTCGATATCGAGCAGGGCATCGGGGCGCGCATAGGAAAGATATTGCGCCGCCGCCCACACCGTCGGCCGCCCCGTTGCGGTTTCGATCGCCGCAAGGCCAGTCGCCAGGCCGGCGCCGCCGAACATGAAAAGATTATCGGGGTTGCCGACACAAATCTGCGGCGTGACGCGCAACTGGAAACGCAGCGGGTCGGATGTCGGTTGCAAATCAATCAGGCTCATGGTGCCTCGATAGTGCTGCGAACCCGCGCCGTGAAGCCTGTATCAGCCGCGAGCGTCAGGCCGCCACCGCCAATCCGGCCATGGCCTGCATGGCAAGGCTGTAGCTATGTTTGCGGCTGGCGTGGTCATGGAGGATATTGACCAGCATGATTTCATCGGCGCGATATTCGGCCGCCGCCGCCAACAGCCCGGTGCGCACCGTTTCGGGTGACCCAGCGACCACCCGGCGACCGGCGCGCGGCGCGGATAGTTCGGGCCGGTCGGCCAGCCAGCGCACCGCCGTATCCGGATCGGGCACGGCAATCGACCGGCCGGTGAGCAGATGCGCAAACATCATCCGGGACGGCGCCGCCAGCCGCGCGGCCTCGGCATCGGTTTCGGCCACAACTGTCCAGATCGCGACCATGACCTTTGGGGCTGCACCCGGCAGCCGCGGCCGGAAACGCGCGCGATAATCGGCGGCGACACTGGCACCGGTCGCACTGATGAAATCGGCAAAACAATAGGGCAGGCCAAGATCCCCGGCGAAGCCGGCGCTGTCGGGCGAAGACCCCAGCACCCAGGCTTCGGGGGCCTCCGGCAGGCCGGGCAACGTCCGGGCATAGGCGGCAAACGGGTGATCGGGCGGCAGCGTATCGTCGAGATAGCCGATCAGTTCGGCAAGCTGATCGGGGAAATCATGCGGTGGATATTGCCGGCGGTCGCGTTGCAGCGCCACCGATGTGCGCTGGTCACTCCCCGGCGCGCGGCCCAGCCCCAGGTCGATGCGATCGGGATAAAGCCCGGCGAGCAGGCTGAACTGTTCGGCCACCTTGAGCGGCGAATAATGCGGCAGCATGATGCCGCCCGAACCGATCCGCATCCGGCTGGTCGCCGCCGCCACCGCGCCAATGAGGATTTCAGGTGCCGATCCGGCGAGCGCCGGCGAAGCGTGATGTTCGGCCAGCCAGTAGCGATGATAGCCCAGCGCCTCGCAATGCCGCGCCAGATCGATGCTGTTGTTGAGCGCTGCCGCCGGGCTGGTGCCGGCCGCAATCGGGGTTTGATCAAGAACCGACAGGATCACCAGCGCACCCCAAGACGCTTTTGGATCTGGCGCGACGGCAGTTCGGCGACAATGGCGCGTTGTTCCGCCTCGCTGGCCAACGGCCAGCGGGTGATCTCGTCAACCGTGCGCCGGCAACCTTCGCAAAAGCCCGATCGCCGGTCGATGCGGCAGACATTGGTGCAGGGCGATGCGACCGTCATTTCTGCCGCGCTGCCTTGATGAGCAGATACACCAGCAAACCGAATGGCCCGACCAGCAAGGTCAGCGCCAGACACGCCAGCAACAGCCAGTGCGGCACGCGCGCTGCGGGCGCATTCTCCGCTTCCCACGCGCCCGTGAACAGATCGAACGCCAGATAATGCACCCAGCCCGCAAGTAGCGCTTCGGGGCTGCCGAGCAGAATGCGCACCCCGGCGAGGCTGGTGAAGTTCGCCCCGGCCGGAACGCCTTGCGTCACCAGCCCCTTGACCAGGAACACCGCATAGGCGCCGCACAACACCGCTGCGACCAGCCGCGCCGCAAATACCATGGCGCGACGTTGCAGCGGAGCGAGCGCCAGCGCCAACCACCCGAGCATCGCCGCCGCACTCGCCAGCGAAAAAAGCTTTTCCAATGCCATTGCGCCCACGCTTACTGGCCGGTGACGCGGCGTCAAGCAGTTGCGCCGCCCCGGCAAGCCGTTATGACCCCGACCAACAGCAAGGGGTGGGCCATGGCCGCGCAGGAAACCGACATCGTCATCATCGGCGGCGGCCATAATGGCCTTGTTTGCGCCGCCTATCTCGCCGCCGCCGGGCAACAGGTTACCGTGCTCGAACGCCGGGGCGTCACCGGCGGCGCGGCCGTAACCGAAGAATTCCACCCCGGTTTTCGCAATTCGGTCGCGGCCTATACCGTGTCGCTGCTCAACCCGCGCGTCACCGCCGATCTTGAACTGGCCAAACATGGCCTTCATATCGTCAATCGCCCCTACGCCAATTTCCTGCCGACCGAGGATGGCCGCTACCTGCTGACCGGCGGCGGCGGCACGACTGCTGAAGTCGCGAAATTTTCTGCCCAGGATGCCGCCGCGCTGCCGGCCTATGAGGCACAACTGGAAACCATCGCCGATCTGCTGCGCGACCTGGTGCTCGAAACCCCGCCCAACCTGACCAGCGGCAGTTGGCGTGACGCCCTGCCCGACCTGCTTGGCGTGGCGCGGCTCGGCAATCGGCTGCGGCGCCTGACCATGGACGAACGCCGCGTGCTGCTTGAACTGTTTGCAACATCGGCAGGCGAATTCCTCGATGGCTGGTTCCAATCGGAGCCGCTGAAGGCCGTGCTCGGCTTTGATGGCATCGTCGGCAATTATGCTTCGCCCTATGCCGCCGGCTCGGCCTATGTGCTGCTCCACCATGTTTTTGGCGAAGTAAACGGCGTCAAAGGCGCCTGGGGCCATGCCATCGGCGGCATGGGCGCCATCACCCAGGCCATGCAGCGCGCCTGCGAAGCCCGCGGCGTCACCATCCGCACCGATTGCGCGGTTGCGCAGGTGCTGGTCGAAGCCGGTCGCGCCTGCGGCGTCGTCACCGCAAGCGGCGACGTGATCAGGGCAAAGCGCGTTGTTTCCAATATCCACCCGCGGCTGTTGTTCGAAAAACTTGTCGATCCGGCGCATCTTGCACCCGATTTTCGCGCGCGCATGACCCGTTACAAATCCGGCTCGGGCACGTTCCGCATGAATGTCGCACTATCGGAACTGCCCGATTTCACCTGTTTGCCGGGTCCGGGCGGCCATCTTTCGGCTGGCATCATCCTCGCGCCAACGCTCGCCTATATGGAACAGGCCTGGATCGATGCCCGCCAGACCGGCTGGTCAAAGGCACCAATCGTGGAAATGCTGATTCCCTCGACCCTTGATGACAGTCTCGCACCCGCCGGCCAGCATGTCGCCAGCCTGTTCTGTCAGCACGTCGCCCCCGAACTGCCCGCTGGCGCGACATGGGATGACCATCGCGACACCGTCGCCGACTTGATGATCGCCACTGTCGACAAGGCAGCCCCCGGCTTTGCCGCATCGGTATTGGGCCGCCAGATAAAATCACCGCTCGATCTCGAACGCGATTTCGGGCTGGTCGGTGGCGATATTTTTCATGGCCGGCTAACGCTCGATCAACTGTTCTCGGCGCGGCCAATGCTCGGCCATGGCGATTATCGCGCGCCTGTCGCCGGCCTTTACATGTGCGGCGCCGGCACCCACCCCGGCGGCGGCGTTACCGGCGCGCCAGGCCATAACGCCGCGCGCGCCGTTCTGGCAGACATCCGCCGGCGGCGTTGAATCAGACAGGCCGATACTGATGTTTTACAGTTAACCTTGCATCGGCACGGCCGTTGCGTCACTTTGCAATCGGTATCGTATCTTGAGATATGCCGGGGGAATGAAGAACGCATCGATGCTGATCGCACAGGTCACCGATATTCATTTGGGATTTCAGCCGGACGACCCGGCTGAACTCAACCGTAAGCGATTCGATGACATCATTGCTTCGCTGCTCGCCATCGATCCGCGCCCGGACGTTCTGCTCGCGACCGGCGATCTTTCGGAACATGGCACGGTTTCCTCCTACCGTGTCTTCAAAAAGATTTGCGACGCCCTGCCCTTTCCGGTGCTGCCGGCCATGGGCAACCATGACAATCGCGCCAATTTCCGTACCGTTTTCCCCGACGTGCCCAACGTCGATGGCTTTGTGCAATATGCCCATGATGCGGGGCCGGTGCGGGTTGTCGTGCTCGATACACTCGATGAAGGTCATCACGGCGGGTCATTCGATGCAACACGCGCGGCCTGGCTCGATGCGACGCTGCTGGTGTCCAACAAGCCGACGATTGTCGTGCTCCACCACCCGCCCATCGAAACCGGCAATGGCTGGATGACCGAAGACCTGGATGCGCCATGGGTCCAGTTGCTGGAAACGGTGATCAGACGCCATCGCCACGTCATCCGCATTGTTGCCGGGCATCTGCACCGTGCCATCGTCACCAGCTGGGCCGGCACCACATTGGCGGTATGTCCATCATCCGGGCCACAGGTCGCGATCGATTTTCGCGCCATCGATCCCGAAAGCCCCGATGGCCGCGACATGATCGTCGCCGAACCTCCGGGCTATGCGCTACATTATTGGACGGGCCGCGATCTTCTCACGCATTTCGCCGCCGGCGGCGAGCATCCGGTGCTGGCGCGCTACAATGCGCGGATGCAGCCCACCGTGCGGCACATCCTGGCGGAACGCATCGGCACCAGTTGGGGGCATGGCTGAGCCCCCGGGTCTGAAGCTTTCGGCCTCAGACCCGCATCGGCATCAGCACATACAGCGCCCGCGAATCATCGCTTTCGCGAATCAGCGTCGGCGCCGCCGCATCGGCGAGATGCACATCGACCTGATCGCTACCGACCTGGCCCAGAATATCGAGCAGATAGCGATAGTTGAAGCCAACCTCGAACTCGGGTGACGAATATTCGGCCGGCACGTCTTCAGACGCGGTGCCATTTTCAGGGCTGGTCACCGAAAGCGTGACCTTGTCCCGGCCCAGCGTCAATTTGACCGCGCGGGTCTTTTCGGTGGTGGCGATGGCGGCAACGCGATCAACGCCTTCCGACAGGCTGCGCGTGTCGATCTTGAGAATCCGGTCATTCGCCGTCGGAATCACCCGGCTGTAATCGGGGAAGGTGCCATCGATCAGCTTCGAGGTCAGCGTCGCTTCGGGCGAAAAGCGGAAGCGGATTTTCGAGGTCGACAGCGACACTTCGATCAGCGCGTCATCACCATATTCATCGAGCAATTTCCTGACTTCGGCGACGCATTTGCGCGGCACGATAACGCCCGGCATGGTTGCGGCGCCTTCGGGCAGGTCGATCTCGATACGCGCCAGCCGATGGCCATCGGTGGCAACAGCGCGCAGCTTTGGCGAGGCGCCTTCCACGGCATGAATATAGATGCCGTTGAGATAATAGCGGGTTTCCTCGGTCGAGATGGCAAAGCGCGTGCTGTCGATCAGTTCTCGCAAATCCTTGGCCGGCAGCGAAAACACCGTCGGCAGTTCGGTTTCGGCGATCACCGGGAAATCATCGCGCTTCAAGGTGGCCAGGCTGAACCGCGAACGGTTGGCGACCACGGTCATCTTGTCGCCGGCGACAGCGAGTTCGACTTGGCTGCCTTCCGACAATTTGCGCACGATATCGAACAATGTATGCGCGCTCACCGTTGTGGCGCCGTTGATGTCGATCACCGCCGGAATGGTTTCAACAACCTGCAGATCGAGATCGGTCGCCATCAGGCGCAAGCCATCGGCGCGCGCCTCGATCAGCACGTTCGACAGAATCGGAATGGTATTGCGGCGCTCCACCACCGACTGGATATGCGCCAGACATTTAAGCAATGTCGCGCGTTCGACCGTCGCCTTCATTTACTATCCTTGTTTACGGCTCACACACCGATGTTTGCGCGCCGACTATAGCGCCCCCAGCGCCGGGCGGTAGTGGCCAAGTTGCAGCAAAATGCCAGGTCGTGAACGCATAAATGTCATGCCCCGTCGTGGCGTCAGGCAGTCAAATGGCTAGGCGCGCGAGCGCTGGCGGGCCT
>JBBQMB010000080.1:0-12805 GCA_038328515.1 Sphingomonadales bacterium | reverse complement strand
GGTCACGGCGCGGCTGGGCGCCATTGTTGAAGACATAATTGACCGCCGCCGCCGAAGGCCCGCCAACGCCGATGCGGTTGAGCGGCACGCAGCCATTGGTCGGGTTGGTCAGCGTTGACCGGCAGACGATGGTGCCAGCCGCGATCCCGGCCGCATTGCCAGCCGGCGCGCGCACGGCATCCTGCGCCAGCGTGACCAGGCTGTTGCGCCAGGTGTTGGTCAGCATTTCCTGCGTCTTGGCGATGCCGACCTGGTAATAGCTATCCCATTTCCAGGCCATCTTGCCGATTTCGAACTCGCCATCGGCGCCGATAACGCCGCGATAGACCTGGCGGGCGTTGTCCGACCCGGCCGCGGGGAAACCGCTGTTGCTGGTGCCGATGCTGATCGAGGTCAGGTTGAGCGCGGTCATTTGCGCCACCAGCGCGGTCGGCAAAAAGGCATTGTCGCGCTGGATGGTGATGCCGGTCGAGGGCGTCTGCTGGTAAAAGCTCTGGCCGCTATAGGCCGAATAGCTGAACTGCCCGAACACCCGGAAGGCCGGGCTGAAATCGAAGCTGAGCCGGCCAAAGGCATTGCCGCGCTTTTCATGCGGGGCGAGCGAATTGGAGCTGAAATGGCCCTCGCGGCTGATGAGGTAATCGCCGCCGATCATCCACTGGCCGCGGTTGGGGCCATAGGTGAACTGGTTGAGGCTGGCCTGGCCGTTCGCCGGGTTGATCTGGCCGAAATAGGTGCCCCGCAAAGGCCCGGTGTTGATGATGCCGCCGGGTGTGAACTGATAGGTACCGATGCCCGAGCCGACAAAGCGTTCGGGCTGGCCATTGCCCGGCACAAAGGCGGGGTTATCGATCTGGAAAAAGCCCGAATCCTGCCAGTCGCGATCATAGGTATCGACGCCGGTTTGCTGAAAATAATCGCCCGACAGCAGGATTTTGCCGCGGCCATCGGCAAAGGGAATGCCAGCGGTCAGGCGGAAAGTGTGGTTGGGCACATCGCCATAGGTGGTGACGCCATATTCATAATCGGCCTTGAAACCGACGAAATCCTTGTCGAGCAGGAAGTTGACCACGCCCGAGACTGCATCCGAGCCATAGGCCGATGAGGCGCCGCCGGTGACGACTTCGACGCCTTTGATCAGGCCTTGCGGGATCGTCTGGGTATCGACAAAGCCGACGGTGCTCGATGCCACCGACCGCTGGCCATCGATCAGCACCAGTGTGCGCTGCGCCCCGAGCGAACGCAGATTGACCGTCGCGATGCCGGCCTGGCCGTTCGACAGCGAACCCGAATTGGTCGACGAGGTCTGGCTGCCGCGTACCGAGGGCAGGGTGTTGACGAAATCACCGATATTGGCCTGCGGCTCGGCCTTGAGTTCGGCCGCGCCAACCACTGAAACCGGGGTGGGTGCCGAAAAACCATCACGGGCAATGCGGCTGCCGGTGACGATGATCGCTTCGACACCGGCGTCGTCCGGGGCTGCGTTGGCGGCGACTTGCTGGGCAGCAGCCGCGCCGCTGGTCATTAGTGCCAGCGCACTCGAAGCCAGTAACAACCGGCGATAGCCTGTTATGGCGCGCTGCAAATCATTAGCGGCCGCCGCAATGCTGGTCATGCTGTCCCCCGACGTGAAATCTTGCGCTGTGCAAGGCTCTCCCACTGCGGTGTGTTACACAGTTGTCACATACGCAGTTTGACGTAGCGAGCGGCCATTGCGGCGGGTGACAGCGCGGCAGCGGCCGCTACAGTGCCGCCATGAACGCAGCCCCTGAACCCGGCCTGACCCGCCATCTGCCGGCGTTGTTGAGGCCCTATTTTGAAAAAGGCCCGGTCGGCGCGTTGCTGCTTGGCATGGCGTCGGGCTTTCCGATTGCCATGATCGCTGCAACGCTGACCACCCGGCTCGCCGAAAGCGGCATCGAAAAGAAAACCGTGACTGCCTTTGCGCTGGCGCTGTTGATGTACAATCTCAAACTGTTGTGGGCGCCGGTGATCGATCGGGTGCGGCTGCCGGTGCTCGCCCGGCTGATCGGGCATCGCCGGTCGTGGCTGCTGGTGACGGCGTTGCTGGTGGTGGCCACGGTAAGTTGGCTGGGGGTCGCCGATCCGGTGACGCAATTGCCGATGGTGGTGGCCGCGGCCATCGCGGTCGGCTTTGCCGGCTCGAGTTTCGATATCGTCATCGATGCCTATCGCATCGAAAACCTGTCGCTCGAACAGCTCGGCACCGGCTCGGGGATGACGCAATATGGCTGGCGGATCGGCAATGCGCTTGCTGCCTCGACCGTGCTGGTGCTGGCCAGCCGGGCGGGATGGTCGCTGGCCTATGTTGCGGCGACGCTTTTCGTGCTGCCGGCGCTGGCGGCCGGGCTGTTGCTGGGTGAACCCCAACGGCCGGCCACCCCCGGGGTCGCCAAACGCGGCTGGGCCGCGGTGCAGGATGCCGTGGTCGCGCCGCTGGCGGATTTCCTGCGGCGACAGGGGGCGGCGCTGACGCTGCTGTTCGTCCTGCTCCACAAGATCGGCGATACCGTTGCAAACCTGTCGCTGCGGCTGTTGTTTGCCGATCTGGGGTTCAGCAAGGATGAAATCGCCGGCTATGATGTCGGGATCGGCTTTGTCGCGCTGATGGCGGGCATTTTTGTCGGCGGGCTGCTGTACAAGGCGATCGGGCTGAAATGGTCGGTGCTGGCCAGCCTTGTCCTGATGGGCGTTTCCAACCTCGGCTTTGCGTTGCTGGCGATTGCCGGCCATTCCAACCTTGGCATGGCGCTTTCCATCGGCTTTGAAAATTTTTCCAGCGGCTTTGGCGGGGTCGCGGTCGGGGCTTATTTTGCAGCGCTGTGCGATCATCGTTTTACCGCGACGCAATTTGCGCTGGTGTCGGCCGCCGCCTCGGTGGTCGGGCGATTGTTCAGTGCCTCGACGGCGGGCGGGTTGATCGAAAGCCTCGGCTATGTCGATTTCTACCTGGTCACGACGCTGCTCGCCCTGCCCGGCATCGCGATTTTTGCCTATATGATGCGCGCCGGGCTGGTCGATGATGCGCTGCCGCCGCCGCAATCACCGTCACCGGGCTGACACCGCGCCGCACCGCGCCTGTCATAATTCCGGGTTATGGGCTTGTCAGCGCCGGATTGGCGCTGCCAGCGGAGTTGATGTTCATGGGTCTTGCCCTCAGCCGTCCGACCGCCATCGCCGCGCACCTGCTGGCGGCGGCACCGTTCATCCATCGCATCGGCCAGCTCGATGTTCGGCTGGCGGTATCGGAAGGCGAAATCGCCGCTGCGCAGGCGCTGCGCTATCAGATTTTCTATGATGAAATGGGCGCGCAGCCGACCGCCGAAATGGCCCGCCAGCGCCGTGATATCGATCCCTATGACGCGATTTGCGATCATCTGCTCGTTGTCGATCATGGCCTTGATGGCGCGCCGCAGGTCGTCGGCACCTATCGCCTGCTCCGCCAGTCGGTCGCCGCTGCGCATAAGGGTTTCTATGCCGCCGGCGAATATGATCTGTCGCCGTTGCTGGCCACGACCGGCGGGCAGTTGCTCGAACTCGGGCGCAGTTGCGTGGCGCCGGCGTGGCGCAACAATGCCACGATCTCGCTGCTCTGGCGCGGCATCGCTTCGTATCTCCAGGCGCATGGCATCGGCTATATGTTCGGCTGTGCTTCGCTGCACGGTGCCGATCCGCTGCTCCACACCGCCGAACTGTCGTATCTTTATCACCATCACCTCGCGCCGCCCCCGCTGCGGGCGCGGGCGCATGACAGCAATCATGTCGCGATGGACCGGCTGCCCGCCGCCTCGATCGACACCCGTGCCGCCGCCCGCGCGCTGCCGCCGCTGATCAAGGGCTATTTGCGGGTGGGGGCGATGGTCGGCGATGGCGGTTTTGTCGATCGCCAGTTCAATACCGTCGATGTGTTTGTCATCATGCCGGTAGATCGCATCACCAGCCGTTATGCGGCGCGATTTGTCGGGGCCAATGACGCGGTGTAAGCTGCCGGCATCACAGATTCTGGAGCGCGCGCATGAAGCCGATGCGGATTGATTTTGTCAGCGATGTCGTTTGCCCGTGGTGCGTTATCGGGCTCAAATCGCTCGAACAGGCGCTGGCCAACGCCGCCGATGTGGTGACGCCGCAAATCCATTTCCAGCCGTTCGAGCTCAACCCCGACATGCCGCGCGAAGGCCAGAATGTCGGCGAACATATCGCCCAGAAATACGGCGCCGACCCCGAACGGTCAAAAGGCACCCGCGATCTGATTCGCACCAGCGCGGCAGCGTTCGGTTTTGCGATGAATAGCGGGTCGGACAGCCGCATCTGGAACACCTTTGATTGCCACCGCCTGCTGCACTGGGCCGGGCTGTCGGGGCATCAGGCGGCGCTGAAACTGGCGCTGTTCACGGCCCATTTCAGCGGCAGCGCGAACCTTGGCGACCCCGAAGTGCTCGTCACCGCCGCCGCCAGCGTCGGCCTCGATGCGGATGCGGCGCGCGAGGTGCTGGCGAGCGGCGCCTATGCCGATGATGTCCGCCGCGACGAAGCTTTCTGGCGGCAACAGGGTATCAGCGCGGTGCCCGCCATCGTCATCGACGGCAAATATCTCATTACCGGTGGGCAACCGGTCGAGGCTTTCGAAAAGGCGATTCGCAGCATTGCGGCGGAAAATCCGGCGTAAGGCGCACCCCAACCCCGTCATGCCGGCCTAGGCCGGCACCCAGTGGGGGCGAGGGCCGCATCGGGTGACAACAGGCGGCACTTGCGGCGCGGTGGGTGCCGGCCTACGCCGGCATGACGGGGTGGGCTATGGGCCCTGAGCCCGCCCGCACAAGGGCTTTTCACCCCCGAAACCACCCCGGCGCCGGCCTTTTCGCTATCCGCGCTTCCGGAATCGCCGCCCGTAACTTGCCCGCAAACGCCCGCAAGCACACTTCGCTGGCCCCCAAAGGCCCCTGCGTATAGCTCGCCGACCCCATCCCCGCCTGCACGCGCGCCACCAGCGCCGTATCCTCGGCGTTGACCTGCCGGTTGATCCGCCAGTTGAGATAGCGCGTCGCCCGCATCTCGCGCCGGTCATCGGGCAGGGCATAGCTGATCTCGCGGATCAATGTTTCGCTCGCCGATACCGGCAAGAACTGCATGAAATCGATCTGATCGGCATAGATATCGAACGCGACATTGGGCCAGAGCTTGAAATACAGCCAGCGATCCTGCGCTTGGGCGTCCAGATGCGCGACGGGCGGCTTCAGCTTGCGATAACCGCGCTCGCTCCAGCTGCCGCTGCCGGGGCCGATATCGCCCCACATCTTGTCGCAATGCGGCCCGGCTTCGATGCCATAGCTGCTGCCGAACAGCCGCTTGAGCCCGGGATGCGCCACCGGAATATGCAGGCCATCGCTGTAATTATCGGCGATATTCTTCCAGTTGACCGCCCGCGGCCGCAGCGTCACCCGGCCCAGCGCGCGCATATCGGCAAAACGATAGGGCGCGATCTCGGCCTCGTACAGCGCCATCATTGCCGCCACCGACGGCCCGCCAGCCGCCAGCCGGACGAAGATGAAGCCCTGCCAGACCGCCATTTCGACCGGTGCCAGCCCATGATCGGCCAGCTGCAACCCCGGATATTCGCGCCGCCCCGGCACGCCGGTCAGCGCGCCATCGAGCCCATAGGTCCAGGCATGATAGGGGCAAACCAGCTTTTTGGCGCAACCGCTGCTGCCATCGACCAGCCGTGAGCCGCGATGCCGGCAGACATTGGTAAAGGCCCGCACCACGCTATCATCACCGCGCACCACGATGATGCTTTCACCCAGATAGTCGAGCGTGTGCCAATCCCCCGGCGCCGCGACATCGCTGATGTGGCACACCACCTGCCAGGCCTGGCGCAGCACCCGCGCCTTTTCAGCTTCGAAGAACTCGGGGTCGTGATAGACCCAGCCGGGCAGGCTCAACCCGGCATCGGGGTCGCTATCGAGCGCAATCATTTTGCCAGTTCGGTAATCAGCACACGCCAATGCACCAGCGCCGGCGCGATCGCGGCCACCGGAATACGCTCGTTCAGGCCATGGATGAACACGTCCTCACTGCGCATGAACAGCCCGCCGACGCCATAGGACGGGATGCCCAGCGCGCGATAATAAACGCTGTCGGTGGCGCCGGCATCCATGCCTGGCACCGGTTTGATGCCCGGGTGCGCCGCTGCAACCGCTTTGGCGACCGCCGCCATTACATCAGGCCGCAACGGCGAGGCCGGCGTCGAGACCCATTCCTGCCCGGTCGCGACCGTCACGGCCGGATCGGCGACGACGCGCTCGAGCTCGGCGCGGACACTTTCAACGCTCACACCGGGGAAAATCCGGCAATTAACCGTCAATACCGCCTTTTGCGGCAGCGCATTGGGGGCATGGCCGCCCGTTACCATCGTCGGCACACAGGTCGTACCGATCTGGCCGATCAGCCCGGGGTTGGCGCGCAGCACGGCAATCGCGGCGGTATCGGCCGGGTTGGCGACAAAGGCGAGCAGCGCCGCGCCGGTCTTGCCGCCGATTTTATCCCCGGCATCGCGTAGCGAGGCGCGGGTGATGTCGTTGATTTGCGGGGCGAAGCGATACGCATCGATCTTCACGGTCGCTGCCGCCAATTGGCCGAGCGCATTGGGCACCGTCGGCCGGCTGCTATGGCCGCCAGCGTTGGTGACGGTCAGCTGATAATCGGCATAGGTTTTTTCGGCTGCCGACAGCGAATAGCCGGTGGCCTTGCCGCTGCTGTCGAGCTCGCCGCCGCCACCGTCGCTGTTGAGCAGAAAGGCAATACCAGCGGCTTTGGCCTGCTTGCCTTGCAGTTCCGACGAAACACCGGCGGTTTCCTCATCCCCCGACAGGAACAGATGCACATCGCGGCCGGGTTTGAATCCTTCGGATTTGAGCGCCGCCAGCGTCGCGATCAGCATCGACACATCGAATTTATTGTCGCTGACCCCGCGCCCGAAGATGAAGCCGCCATCCTCGATTGCCGTGAAGGGGTCGCGCACCCAATCCTTGGGGTCGGCTTCCACGACATCCATATGCCCGGCGAGCGCCATCGGTGGCTTGTTGCCGCTGCCCTTCCAGACAAGGTGCAGGTTCGCTGTCTCGCCAACCGGCTCGATGGCAATGTCATCGGCAGCAAAACCGCCGGCCACCAGCACCGATTTCAGATAGGCGGCATAGGCCGGCACCTTGCCGCGCCCGAGCACGGTATCGAAAGCCACGCCGCGCATCAAAAGCGCCTTGGCGGCAGCGGCATCGCCGGGGGCTGCCAACACGGGGGCGGCGAGCAGGCCAAGCGCGACGACGGCGATACTGACGCAGGTGATTTTGCTGATCATTGGCTATCTCTACCGGCTTTTGCCCGGTCGCCAAACCCCGTTTGTCGCAGCGCCACCGGCCGTTTGCGCAAAAAAGGTGCTTGACCCGCGCGTCGTGCCGCCGGAACGATAGCCGCGATGACCAATAATCGCCTCACCCGCTATATCCTTGTCGCGCTGTTCGCCGGAATCGCCACCGGCTATGTGATCAACGTGTCGGTCGATGCGGCGGCGGCGAAGGATGCCGCCTATTATTTCTCGATCGTTACCGGCGTATTTTTGCAACTGATCAAGATGATCATCGCGCCGCTGGTGCTCTCCACCCTGACTGTCGGGGTGGCGCACATGGGCAGCGGCGGCGCCGTCGGCCGCACCTTTGCGCGCACGCTGGCGTGGTTCATCACCGCTTCGATCGTGTCGCTGTCGCTGGGCATATTGATGGTCAATCTGCTCGCCCGGGGGTTGGGGTCGGGTTGCCGCTGCCGGCGGCCGATGCTGCCACGGGGCTGGCCAAAAAGGCTTTCGACCTCAGGGAATTCGTCCTCCACATCTTCCCCAAATCGATTTTCGAAGCGATGGCGACCAATGAAGTGTTGCAGATCGTGGTGTTTTCGCTGTTCGCCGGTATCGGGCTGATCGCCATCGGTGATGCCGGCAAGCCGATCACCCGCGGGCTCGATGCGCTGATGCACCTGATGCTGACGGTTACCGGCTATGTGATGAAAGTGGCGCCCTTTGCAGTCTTTGCCGCTGTCGCTGCGTCGATTGCGGTCGAAGGGCTGGGCATCCTCATCGTTTTCGGCAAATTCATCGGCGGCTTTTACCTCGCGCTTGCGATGCTGTGGGCGGTGCTGCTCGGGGCCGGCGCGGTCGTCATCGGCGTGCCCAACATCGCCCGACTGGTGAAGGATATCCGCGAACCGTTCCTCATCACCTTTGCCACCGCGTCATCCGAAGCCGCCTATCCCAAGATGCTCGAAGCGCTCGAACGCTTTGGCGTGCCCAACCGCATCGCCAGCTTCGTGCTGCCGCTGGGCTATAGCTTCAACCTTGATGGCTCGATGATGTATTGCGCCTTTGCCAGCATCTTCATCGCCCAGGCCTATGGTATCGACCTGTCGCTCAGCCAGGAGATTTTCATGCTCGGGCTGTTGATGATCACGTCAAAGGGCATCGCCGGCGTGCCGCGCGCCTCGTTGGTCGTCATCGCAGCGACGCTGCCCTATTTCAACATCCCCGAGGCCGGGCTGCTGCTCATCCTTGCGGTCGATCACTTCCTCGACATGGGGCGCAGCGCCACCAACGTCATCGGCAACGCCGTCGCCACCGCCGTAATTGCCAAATGGGATGGCGAAGCGCCCGATACCGCGCCGCTCGCCCCGACAGCGCTGCATTGATCGCCAGCCCCGGGCCATGACGCGGCGCATTCTTGTCACCGGCGGGTCGGGCTTTATCGGCACCAATGTTGTTGCTGCCCTGTTGGCGCGCGGTGATGCGGTGCTCAACGTCGATACGGTGTCGCCGCGCGACCCGGCGCAACGGCCGCAATTTCGCCAGGTCGATATCTGCGATGTCGCCGCACTGGCGCTGGCGGTTGATGATTTTGCCCCCGATCGCATCATCCACCTTGCGGCGCGCACCGATCTGCTCGGCACCAGCATCGCCGATTATGCCGCCAACACAGCGAGTACGGCGGCGTTGCTCGCCGTGCTGGCCGACCGGCCGCAAATCGATCGGGTGCTGTTTGCATCGTCGATGCTGGTTTGCCGGCTGGGCTATCAGCCGCAATCGCCGACCGATTACGCCCCCGGCACAGCCTATGGCGCCAGCAAGGTTGCGTGCGAAAATCTGGTGCGCGCTGCCGATCCCGGCCGGCACCGCATCATCCTGTTCCGGCCAACCTCGATCTGGGGGCCATGGTTCGCCGAACCCTATCGCGACTTTTTCGATGCCGTCGTCGGCGGCTGGTATGTCCACCCCGGCGGCGCGTCGATCCGGCGTTCCTATGGCTATGTCGATAATGCCGTGGCGCAGATTCTGGCGCTGCTCGACGCGCCGGTGGCAGCGTTGGGCGATGAACTTTATCATCTTGCCGATTACCAGCCCGTCGATATCGGCCATTGGGCCGATGTCATCGCCACCGCCAGCGGCCGCAAGCCGCCCCGGCGCATCCCGGCACTGGTCGCCGATATGGCGGCGTTGGCGGGCGATGCCGGCAAGCTGCTGGGCTGGCGGCACCCGCCGGTAACGCGCTTTCGCCTCGCCAACATGCGCACCAATGCCGTGCTGGATACCGGACCGATGCAGAAGCTGTGCCCGGTGCTGCCGGTCGGCCTGTTCGATGGTGTCGATCGCACCATCGCCTGGATGCGCGAAAAGCGGGGTTAATCGATCATCAACGGGTCGGGGCCATATTGGTTCGCACCGATCGTGCCGCGCTGCAGGAACCAGTACAGCAGGATCAACCCGCCCGAAAATGTCGGGACGACCACGGCAAGCGCAAATGTCCAGCCTGAAAGACTTTCGAACCCGCTGTCGATAGCCGGCACCGCCAGCGGCACTGTCGCGAAAACCAGCAGATACCACCAACCCGACCGGCCAAGATCGTGCAGCCGCCGGATCGCCGACGATACCCCCGGCACGATCGCGATTACTGCTGCCAGCACATTTACCAGCGTAATCGCGGTGTCGATGTTCTCGCTGCCCGTGCTTGCGAAAAACAGCAACTGGGCGGTCAACAACAACGCCAGTGCCGCCACAAAAGCCCCCATGTACCACCAGGCTTCGGCGCGGCGGGCGCGGCCCTGCCAGGTCAGGCCGCGGCGCAGCGCCACCAATATCCAGCGCGGGTTCGAACTTTTCACCGGCTGCCCCCTCAATTCACTGGCGCGCGCCGACGGTAACTCAGCGCTTCGGCAATGTGAATGCGCATGACGCCTTCGCTGCCCGCCAGATCGGCGAGGGTGCGCGCCACGCGCAGCACGCGGTGGTAACCGCGCGCCGATAATCGCAGGCTTTCCGCCGCCTGCGCCAGCAACTTGCGCCCGGCTTCGTCCGGCGTCGCGGTTGCCTCCAGCAGCTTGCCATCGGCTTCGGCATTGGTGCGCGCCGCATGGCCGGCATAGCGCGCCGTCTGGATGGCGCGCGCTGCCTTCACGCGCGCCGCGACATCGGCCGACGTCTCCGCTGGCGGGGGCAGTGTCAGGTCGGCGGCACTTACCGCCGGCACATCGACGTGCAGGTCGATCCGGTCGAGCAATGGCCCCGACAGGCGCGCCTGGTAATCGACGGCGCATTTTGGCGCGCGGGAACACGCCTGTGCCGGGTCCGCCAGGTAACCGCAGCGGCACGGATTCATCGCCGCGATCAGTTGTACCCGTGCCGGATAGCTGACATGCGCCGCCGCCCGCGCCACCATCACCGTCCCGGTTTCGAGCGGTTGGCGCAGCGAATCGAGCACGCCGCGCTGAAATTCGGGGAGTTCATCAAGAAACAGCACGCCCAGATGCGCCAGGCTGACTTCGCCGGGCCGCGCCTTTGCGCCGCCGCCGACCAGCGCCGGCATCGAGGCGCTGTGGTGCGGACTGCGGAACGGCCGGGTGCGCACCAGCCGGCCGCCATCAAGTTCGCCCGCCATCGAAGCGACCATCGACACTTCCAGCGCTTCTCCCGGCGTCAATTCGGGCAGGATGCCGGGCAATGCCGCCGCGAGCAGCGATTTTCCTGATCCCGGCGGCCCGCTCATCAGCAAATTATGGCCGCCGGCAGCGGCAATCTCGATGGCGCGCTTGGCGGTTTCCTGGCCCTTGATTTCGGCCATGTCGGGGCCGGTGCGCACCAGCTCGGCCATGCTGCGCACCGGTGGTGACAGCAATTGCGTGCCCTTGAGATGGTTGAGCAGCGCCAGCAAATCAGGCGCCGCGACAACATCGACCTCCCCGGCCCAGGCCGCTTCACCGCCCTGCGATTCGGGGCAGATCAACCCCATTTCGTTTTCAGCGGCATGGAGCGCCGCCAGCAACACGCCGGGCACCGGCGCCAGCCGGCCATCGAGCCCCAGTTCGCCGACCACCAGAAAGCCATCGAGCGCATCGCTTGCGATAACGCCCATCGCCGCGAGCAGGCCAAGCGCGATCGGCAAGTCGTAATGCGAACCTTCCTTGGGCAGATCGGCCGGCGACAGATTGACCACCACCCGGCGCGGTGGCAGCGCCAGGCCGATGGCATCGAGCGTCGCCTGCACGCGCTCGCGACTTTCCTTGACGGCTTTATCGGGCAGTCCGACGGTGAAAAACCCGGCGGCGCCGCTGGATATCTGGACCTGCACGTCAACGCGGCGTGCCTCAAGCCCGAGAAACGCCACTGTGCCAACATGCGCAACCATATTCATCCTTTGGCTATACTGAATTCGATTTGACCCCTTTGACGCTAAGTTTTCGCCCCTCCACGAACCACCCTAGGTGCGCAATTGTCACACCTCAAGCGATCGCGTCACTATTGTAAAACACTGCCTTGTCGTTGCCACATCCGGGGCATAGACGATGCCCGCAATGCGCCGCTCCGCCTTCATCAATGGCCTGATCAAGAGCCAGCCCTTCCGGGTGTTTCAGATGGTCTTTGGCGTGTTGCTGATGGCGACCGGGCCGCTGCTGCTGGCGCCGACACCGGGGCCGTTCGGCACGATTGTCTTTGCCTTTGGCTTTGCGCTGGTGTTGCGCAACAGTTTCTGGGTGCGGCGGCGGTACGTCCGCTATTCGCGGCGCTATCCGCGCGTTCAAAAGATGGTCAATTTCGGCCTGCGCCGCAAATCGAAACGCAAAGCTGTCGCTGAACCGGCTGTTGCCGCGCCGGCGCCGCAGCCAACGGTCACCAGCGCGCGGACAATCGACGCCTGATCGGATAATTGACGAAGCCCGCGACGATCCCTACATCGCAGCGGTTCGATTGCGGCGCTGCAATTTGCGCGCCTGTCGCTGTGCGTTAGGATTTTCATGCTCGGATTCGGCGGTATCGCCAAGCGGCTTTTTGGTTCCAGCAACGACCGCTATGTCAAATCACTGGCGCCGTTGGTGGCGCGCATCAACGGGCTCGAACCGGCGATCCAGGCGCTGTCCGATGCCGAACTGCAAGCGCAGACGCAAAAGCTGAAGGGCGAACTCGCCGCTGGCAAGACGATCGACGATATCCTGCCCGAAGCTTTTGCGACCGTTCGTGAAGCCGCCAAGCGCACGCTGGGCATGCGCCATTTCGATGTGCAGTTGATCGGCGGGGTGGTGCTCCACCGCGGTGAGATCGCCGAAATGCGCACCGGCGAAGGCAAGACGCTGGTGGCAACGCTCGCCGTTTATCTCAATGCGCTGGCGGAAAAGGGTGTGCATGTCGTTACCGTCAACGATTATCTGGCGGCGCGCGATGCCGGCTGGATGGGCCAAGTCTATAAATTCCTCGGTT
>JBBQMB010000079.1:0-13201 GCA_038328515.1 Sphingomonadales bacterium | reverse complement strand
AATACAGATTGTGATGGTCGAGAGGGCCAATGTGAGCATTAGCCAAAGCGGAACACGCAAGCGATCAATCTCGAAGTTCATTTCGGCACTCCGATCAACAAGAGTTCTCGCTTCTTAGTCTTACTGAGCGCATGGTTGTGCGCGGCAGAGTGCACTGACACTTGGTCGAAGCGGGATTCAAAATAGGCGAGAAGTTCGGCTTCGCTTGGGATGGCACCGGAAACATAGGAAAGCGCCACGATCGAGCTTCGATGCACATCGATAAGACCAAACAGCCGATCCTTGAATTTGGCCTTTCGGCTCCAGTCCGCAAACCAACTCGAGGGACGTGCTAGCCTAATATCGGACGTCGGATCGATCGCCGATGCCCAGTTTTCGTAGCCGGCTAGGCCCTCGAGAAAGTGATAGCGGCGCCAGTAATCGTCGCGGTTGTAGCGGTTTTCGCAATTGATATAGGGCGGGTCGATATACACCAGATCATAGCCTGACCTGATGTCCGAGGCATCGCCCGCAGGGAGGATAATCGCGGGATGGCGGCGTCCGATGTCCGCTTTAGCCAGCTCGTCGAATGCCTGCAGCGCATGGTGGCTGAAGCTCCGCTCCCACGTTGCTGCATTGCCGAAACTGCGCTCGACGCTGTCGTTGGTGCGAAGGTTCAGATTGGCACGATGAAAGAGGTTGAATGGCCTCTTCTTAAGGCAAGCTTGGTAGATCAAATAACGCAGCAACGAACGCGCTTGCGGTGTTAGTTCCGCACCACCAAGCATGGCACTGAAGCCATCGAGCCACGTATTTTCCTCTGGCTTAAAAAATATTCCATCGTAGTAGTGCGCGACGACCCCTGCAATCGGTTCAACTGCTGACAGCGCTAACTCAACCTGAGAACGAGTAAGCGCGGGCTTGGGTGACAGGACAGTTCTTGCGACATCTTCATTGAAACGAAATCCGTCATGATAAGTCACGTGCTTATTCATCGCCTGAAACAGCAAGGAAACCGATCCCGTCCCCCCGAATGCATCCAGGACTGTATGAAACCGTAACGCGCCGACGTGGCCGTACATCCAGCGGAGAAGCTTCCGCTTGCTGCCATAATAACGGGTGGTCGGAAATCGGGCTATCAGATCAATGACAGGTAAAATCACGCTAAGCGACGCGCTCTGTCGACCAGAATCCGCGAGTTCGATAGCGGCTTGACTCACCCTGCTGACAACCATCCCTCCCCCCTGCCCGGCGTTGATCCGACGATCAGCCCGTGCTGCCGTCATACTCGGGTGGTATCGTGCAGCACGTGATAAGGAAAGAAGCAATTATCGTTGCACCGCCTGATTGGCGAGCAAGCGCGTTCAATGCAAATACTTCCCTTAGATATAGCACAAGCTCGCCTAAGACCGTGTATCGGAATCCTTTTAGCAGAGTGGTGATTTTCGAACAGCTTGGAATTCACCGACCGACGAGAAGCGAGTCGCATCGATGGAGACCAGCTGAGACTGAACAAATGGCAACTTTCGCCGATTTGGCCTTTGAAGCAGTCGGGCCGTAATCCACCAGCAGTGTCAAACGTCGCTGCCTGAACACCCGGCGGTTTTCGGGATCAAAGGCAGCATGCTGGAATGGCCCGGCTGAGAGCGCCAAGTTGCTCTAGTTGTCCACGCAACTGGACTTCCTTTCCGTACAGAGCGTTAGTCTTTCAAGCCGCTGGATCGAGTCGCGGTGCCCCGACATATGTTTGCGGGGCTTCCGGTCGTGGAAGCACCGCGCTTGGCGGTGTTTCGCTGGAGACCGCCCATGACGACCGCTACGACATCACCGCCCATCGCCGCCTTCGCAAAACCGCAATCAAAATCGTCCGCGGTGATCAAGATATTGAGCCGTGCGCGGGGTGCTACCGTCGCGGAGATGCAGGCGGCGACAAGCTGGCAGCCCCACAGTGTCCGCGCGTATCTATCGGGCCTGCGCAAAGCCGGACGCGCACTTAGCAAGGAAGAGCGCAAGTCGGGCGAGACTAGCTACCGGCTGCTTGCGGACACGACCGTCGCTGCGGATGTCGAGGCCTGCGCATGAGCCTCGATGCTCAGCTCACTGCCTTGTCCGCCATGTCGCCCGCCGCAGTGCGGGCGGCCTGGCGCGAGGCCTATCGCACCGCGCCGCCCGATATCACGCCCGAGCTGATGGCGAGGGCGGTCGCGGCGCGGCTCCAGGAGCGCCGCTACGGTGGCCTGCCGTCGTCGGTGGTGCGCGAGATCGCACGGCTCACGACACGCCTGCGCAAAACCGACGATGTCGTCGCCATCCATGATGTGCGGCTCAAACCCGGCACCCGCCTGGTGCGCGGCTGGCATGGGCGGACGGTCAATGTGCTGGTAACCGCCGATGGCTTCGAGTTCGATGGGCGGCAGTATAGCTCGCTCACTAGGATTGCGCATGAGGTCACCGGCACCCGCTGGTCGGGGCCGCGCTTCTTTGGCCTGAAGGGCCGCGCCTCGATCCTTGCCGGCAAGGCCGATCGCCGTGGCTGATGGCAAGAAGCGCTGCGCCGTCTATACGCGCAAGTCGACCGAAGAAGGGCTGGAGCAGGCGTTCAACAGCCTCGATGCGCAGCGGGAGGCCTGCGCCGCCTATGTGCTGAGCCAGCGACACGAGGGCTGGCAGCTGTTGCCCGAGACCTATGATGATGGCGGTTACTCGGGCGGCACCATGGCGCGTCCAGGGCTCGCCCAACTGATGGCCGACGTCACTGCCGGCAAGGTCGATACGATCGTGGTCTATAAGGTTGACCGGCTCACCCGCAGCCTGGCCGACTTTGCCAAGATCGTCGAAGTGCTCGATGCCAAGGGGGCAAGCTTCGTCTCGGTGACTCAGGCCTTCAACACCACGACCAGCATGGGACGCCTGACCCTCAACGTCCTGCTGTCCTTCGCTCAGTTCGAGCGCGAGGTAACCGGCGAGCGCATCCGTGACAAGGTGGCTGCCTCAAAGGCCAAGGGCATGTGGATGGGCGGACCGGTGCCGCTCGGCTATAAGCTTGGAGACCGTAAGCTGGTCATCGACGAAGCCGAAGCGACCACTGTCCGACAGATCTTCACCCGCTATGCCAAGCTGCGCTCCCTCGCCGACCTGGTTGAGGAACTGGCGGAGGCAGGGATCCGCACCCGGCAGCGCGTGTACAAAGATGGTCGTACCGTCGGCGGGGTCATGTTCACCAAGGGGCCGCTTGCCTGGCTGCTCGCCAACCGGGTCTATATTGGAGAAGTCGGACACAAGGGTCAGATCTATGCCGGCGAGCATGAAGCGATCATCGATCGCGCCTTGTGGGACACTGTGCAAACCATCGCCGCCGACAACCGTGTTGTTCGCAGGCTTGGCAGCAAAGGCAAGGCGCCGAGTCTGCTGACCGGTCTGATAACCGATCGCAACGGCCTGCCGATGTCGCCGACCTATGCCATGCGCGATGCGCGGCGCTACCGCTATTATGCGACCCGGCTGCCAACCGGTACTGGTTCCGTCAAAGGCGAAGTCATCCGGCTGCCGGCACACGACATCGAGACGCTCGTTGTCGAGCAGCTGGCAACCTCGCTTGAAACAGATGCGCACGCAACCGACACAACCGATGCTGCTACAATCATCGCCGGTCGTCAGCAGCGTGCCGAGTTGGCGCTCGCGCTGCGGGAAGGCAATCAGGTCGCACAGCGCCAAATCTTCCTCGAACTCGGCGTGACCGTTACCGTCGCCGACACGCATGTCGACATCCGCGTCGCCGGTACCGAGAAGACAGTCCCGGCGACCTCAATCACAGTCGCTGCGACGCGGGCAAACCGCGGCTCAGACCTTCGCATGGCCATTGCCGGCGACGGCGGCTCTGCTGATAGGACGCCCGATCCTGTGCTGCTAAAGCTCATCGTGCTGGCATTCGCCGCCCGCGAAGCAGCGATCTCCGGCAAGCCTGAACCGCTGGTCGATCACTACAGCCGTCAGCATCTGACCCGCCTTGCACGGCTGAGCTATCTGGCGCCCGACCTTGTCAGCGCAATAATCGATGGACGACAGCCCCGCGAACTCAACGGTCGCCGCTTGCTCCGCATCGCCGATCTGCCGCTGGACTGGAACGCGCAGCGGCGGATGCTCGGGTTTGCATAACGCATACTGCATCGCGCCGAATCTAGCGCTGCAACACCATCTGCATCAGCATCGCATCTGCGGCCAGCAATTTGGGGGGTCGGAGAAACGGCGATAAATAGCGCCGCCACAGGCAAGCCAGAGACGCGATTTGGCCTTGCTGATGATGCTTAGATACCTGCTAAATCCCGCATGTTTGGGGAAAAATTCCGGGCCAAAATCTCGTCTAAGACATTGCTTTAGAAGAGAAAAAATGGGTGGTGCCGCTTAGGTGACTCGAACACCTGACCCCATCATTACGAATGATGTGCTCTACCGGCTGAGCTAAAGCGGCATATCGGTATGAGGCGGGCTCTAACAGGGGTCGGGCTGCGCTGCAAGCGTGCCGGCAACTTCGCTGTCGTGTCGCCGTTACCTGTTTGACATGCCCCGCCTCTCAGGAGCCGTTATGTCGAGTGCTGCCGATCTGCCGGTTGAACCGCGTTTCGAACCGCCACCGCAGTTTGCGGTGATCGACAGGCGTATGGCCGGCGCGGCGCGTGATCTTTGGCAGCAATCGGGCGGGATGCATGTTGACGCATTTGCGGACCATGCGCTGGTTATCGCCGATCCGGCCGGCGCTGCCGTTATCATAAACGCCGGCATGGCGATCGAAGCGGTTTTCGGCCTGTCAGCCGGAATGCGGCTTGACGGGTTGACCGGTCTGGCGGCCGAGGTTCGCGCTGCGTGCGATCTGATTGTCTTCGATCCGCGGCCGGTGCCGTTCGAAGCCAGTCTGGCGGGGGTGGGGCGCACTTGCATACTGGTGCGGGGCATTGCGCTGCCGTTGTCCGACGCGTTGGATGAAAGCAAAATTCCGCAACGGGTGCAGGTCATACTAAATTGGCGGGAATTGCTTGATCGCAGCGCAACGACGCGGCTTCGTCGCGAAATTGGCGCCGCTTTGCGGCTATCTCGGCCAAATCACGTCAAAATCGATCCGTTCAAGCCAAATAAACCCCAAAAATTGGTCCGCTAACGTGAACGTCAGCTTGCCCTTTGGTCCCGCTCGTACGCATAACCGGGGCGGCCGGCAGCGGAGTGTTTGTGTGTCATTGACAGTGAAGGGCCCGGCAACGCCGGGTCGAAAGCCGGCAAGTCCGGCAGTGGTCGCCGCCAATCAAGCGGCGTTGACCGGGGCGTTGTTCGATTCGGCATTGCCCGGCGAACTGGAGAATCTCGACACTGACGGTCGCGCCGCCATTGCGCACTTCGTCTGCGCAGCGGCAGCGGTGCGCGCTCGCGGCGCACACATCGTCCATCTCGACACCGCCGAAGTCGATGACAATGCACCTGGCACGGCCCCGCGGCGTCGCCGGATGGCGCTCGCCATCATCGGCGAGGACCGGCCCTTTCTGGTCGATTCCACATCAGCGACCATTACCGCCGCCGGGCTTGATATCGACAGGCTGCTCCACCCGGTGATCGATGTGCGGCGTGACAAGGACGGCGTGCTGGTTGAAGTGATCGGCCTGGCGTCCGGCCCGGTCGCCGCCGGTGTAACGCGCGAATCGATGATCTATGTCGAGATCGAGCGTGCGGCGGCCAAGGCCCGCGGCGAATTGGTGGCGGCACTTGAACAGGTGCTGGCCGATGTCGATGCCGCGGTCACTGACTGGCAAGCGATGCTGAGCGCGCTGCGTCTTGCGGCACGCGATCTGGAACGCAACCCGCCGCCGGTGGCGCCCCACCGCGCGGCCGAAGCGGTGGCCTTTCTCGATTGGCTGGCTGCTGATAATTTCACCCTGCTCGGCGTGCGCCGCTATGATCTGTCGGGCGATCTGGCTGATCCGGCGATGCGGCCGGCCAGCGATGCAGGGCTTGGCCTGCTGCGCAATCCCGATTATCCGATTTGGAGTGGCGATCACGGCGCGGCGGACGCCCCGCAGGCCTTGCAGGCCTTGCTCGCGTCGCCGGAACCCCTGCTGATCACCAAGGCCGGCGCGATCGTATCGGTGCATCGCCGCGCCAATGGTGATCTCGTATCGGTAAAGGGCTTTGATCGCGAGGGCCGGGTCGTATCCGAGACGCGCTTCCTCGGTCTTTACACGTCGGCGGCGCTCAACACATCGCCGCGCCAGGTGCCTGTGCTGCGCCGCAAGGTGGGCGAAGTCATCGACCAGCTTGGGTTCGCCCCATCGGGCCATACCGGCAAGGCGCTGGTCCATCTGCTCGAAACCTTCCCGCGCGAAGAATTGTTCGAAGCGACGCCGGAACGGCTGCGGGCAATGGCATTGGGCCTGTTGTCGCTGCTTGATCGGCCGCGGCCCAAGCTTTTTGCACGGCCTGACAGCTTTGGCCGCTATCTTTCGGTGCTCGTTTATATCCCGCGCGACAGCTATACCAGCGGCGTACGCGACAATGTTCGCCGCATGCTGATCGATGCCACAAGCGGCCGGCTCAGCCGTTTCGAAGTGGAATTGCGGTCAGAAGGGCTGGCCCGCGTTCATTACATCATCACGGTACCCGAAGACGAAGCGCTGCGGTTTGATGCTGCCGCCGAAGCCGAACTTGATCGCCGTCTGCGCCAATTGGTCCGAGGTTGGGAGGAAGATCTTGAAACCGCGCTGATCGCCACGACAACGCCGACACGTGCGGCGCGGCTGGTGCTCAGCCATGGTCGGGCGCTGTCGGCGAGCTATCGCGCCCAGCACAGCGCCGCTGAAGCGGCTGCCGATCTGGTGGCGCTCGGGGCCTTGCGCGACGATACCGATCGCGGCGTGCGGCTGATCCGCAAGGCCGGCGATGATCCGCAGCAGTTGCGGTTGAAAATCTATCGGCTCGGCAAGATCATCCCGTTGTCCGAAGCCGTGCCGGTGCTCGAAAATTTCGGGCTTTCGGTGATCGAGGAATTCCCGTTTGATCTGGCCGGCGGCCGGCTCGGCTGGATTCATGATTTTCTCCTCGAAGTCAGCGATCCGGCGGTGCTCGATGATTGGGCCGGGCTCCAGGCGCGTGTTGAACCGGCGCTGGCCGGCGTCCTCATGGGGGCGCAGGAAAATGATGGCTTCAACGCGCTCACCATCGCCTGCCAATTGGGGGCGGAAGCTGCAGGCTGGCTGCGCGCCTATTTCCGCTACATGCGCCAAACGGGCGTCACCTATGGCCTGATGACGGTGGTCGATGCACTGCGCCGTTACCCGCAGATTGCCCGCGACCTGGTGCGGTTGTTCGAAACCCGTTTTGCACCCGGTGTTGCCGATCGTGCCAGCGCCGAAGTCGCCGTGTTGGCAAGCATCGAAACGGCGCTCGCCGATGTCGGATCGATCGATGACGACCGCATCTTGCGCCTGTATTGCGCCGTGATGCTGGCGACGTTGCGGACCAACGCCTTTGTTCCCGGTGGCCCCGAAGCATTGGCGTTCAAGCTGGACAGCCATGCCGTCCCCAACCTGCCGCCGCCGGTGCCCTATCGCGAAATCTGGGTTTATTCGCCGCGGGTCGAGGGCATTCACCTGCGCGGCGGCCCGATCGCGCGCGGTGGCCTGCGCTGGTCCGACCGCCGCGATGATTTCCGCACCGAAGTGCTGGGGCTGGTCAAGGCGCAAAAGGTCAAGAACACCGTTATCGTACCCACGGGTGCAAAGGGCGGCTTTTTTCCCAAGCAATTGCCGCCGCAAGCCAATCGCGACGCCTGGCTGACCGAAGGCACCGAGGCGTATCGGGTGTTCATCCGCGCGCTGCTGTCGATTACCGACAATCTGGCGGCCGACGGCAGCAACATTCCGCCCGCCGGCGTGACCTGCCATGATACGCCCGATCCCTATCTGGTGGTGGCCGCCGACAAGGGCACCGCGACCTTTTCCGACACGGCGAATGCGATCGCCCAGGCGCATGGTTTCTGGCTGGGCGATGCCTTCGCCAGCGGCGGCCGCAACGGTTATGACCACAAGGCGATGGCCATCACGGCGCGCGGCGCCTGGATTTCGGTGCAGCGGCATTTCCGCGAAATGGGCATCGATGTGCAGAGCCAGGCCATCCGCGTTGCCGGCGTTGGCGACATGTCGGGCGATGTGTTCGGCAATGGCATGCTGCTCAGCCCGGCGATCGAACTGGTGGCGGCGTTCGACCATCGGCATTTCTTCTTCGATCCCGACCCCGATGCAGCGACAAGTTTCGCCGAACGCCAGCGCATGTTCGCCCTGCCGCGATCATCATGGGATGATTATGACCGTGCGGTCATCTCGGCGGGCGGCGGTGTTTTTCCGCGCAGCCTGAAATCGATACCCCTCAGCCCCCAGATTCGCGCCATGCTGGGCGTGACGGCGCCAAGCCTGTCGCCGTCGGAGCTGATCACGGCGATCCTGAAGATGAAGAGCGATCTTTTGTGGTTCGGCGGCATCGGCACTTATGTCAAAGGCCCCAACGAAAGCAACGCCGATGCCGGCGATCGCGCCAATGATGCGCATCGCATCAACGGCGCCGAAATCGGGGCGCGGGTGGTCGGCGAAGGCGCCAATCTGGGCGTGACCCAGGCCGGGCGAATCGCCTTTGGTGCCGCCGGTGGCCGCATCAACACCGATTTCATCGACAATAGCGCCGGGGTCGATTGTTCGGATAACGAGGTCAACATCAAGATCGCGCTCAACGCTGAAATCACCACCGGGCGGCTATCGGGCGCTGACCGCGACGCCTTGCTGGTGGCGATGACCGATGATGTCGCGGCCCTGGTGCTGCAGGACAATATTCTGCAAACCCAGGCGCTGTCGATCGCGAGCCGCAGCGGCGCCGCCGGTCTGTCGGGCCATGTCCGCCTGATCCAGACCCTTGAAACCAGCGCCGCCGGGCTTGATCGAAAGGTTGAAGGCTTGCCTGGCGATGATGTGCTGGCGCAGCGGGCGCGCGCCGGCGGCGTGCTCGAACGGCCTGAACTTGCGGTCATCATGGCCTATGCCAAAATGGCGATCTATGACGCGCTGGTGGTGTCGCCGCTCGTTGATGACGCGTTGCTGGTGCCTGATCTGCACGCGGCCTTTCCGGCGGCAATGCAGACGCACTTTGCCGCTGCCATCGATGGCCATCGCCTGCGCCGCGAATTGATCGCCACCAAGCTGACCAATGAACTGGTCAACCGCGGCGGGCTCGGGCTGGCGTTCGAACTCGCTGAAGAACAAGGTGTCGGGCTGGCTGATGTGGCAGCAGCGTTTGTCGCCGCACGCGATCTGTTCGACTTTCGCGCCTTATGGGCAGCGATCGACGGCGCGGCGATCTCGGGCGCGACGCAGCTTGATCTGCACGTCGCTGCCATTGCGGCGCTGCGCACCCAAATGGCCGATATCATCCGCTGTGCGCGCGGGGTACCGCCCGTCACGGTTGTTGCGCGGCTGCGCGCCGGTATCAATCGGCTGGCCAACAGCCTCGACAGCTTTTTGCGGCCCTTGCCGCGCGCCTTGCTCGATCGCTATCGCGCCGATCTGCTGGCATCGGCTGCGCCAGACGCTATTATCGATGCGCTCGTCCGTATCGAGGCGCTTGACGGCGGCGTGGGGGCCAGCCTGTTGGCGAGCGATATCGGCGCCGATGAAGCCGCGACGGCCGCCGCCTATACAGCGCTGGGCGAAGCAACCGGTCTTGATTGGGCCAAGGGCGCTGCTGCCGGCGTCATCCCCGCCGATCCGTGGGAGCGCCTGCTCAAGGCCGGCCTGATCCGCGATTTTGAATCGCTGCGGTTCGATATGATGCGCCGTATCGTCGCGAAAAATGCCGATCCGCAGGCCGCCGTGATGGCATGGCTCGCCGACAACGCCGGACTTGTCAGCAAAATATCCGGCCAGGTTGCGCGGGCGCGCAGCAGCGGCGTGGTGACACCGGCGATGCTGGCGCATCTCGCCAGCCAGGCACGCGCCGTCCTCGCCGGATAGAAAGCGCAAGGGCCGCCGGTGGCCCGGTTGTCACGTGCCGAGCCGGACAGGCGTCAAAAATCCAGCTTGTCATAGTGTAGCGGCGGCGGCAGCCCTTCCATGCGGTCCGCCAGCATCGGGCGGAAGGTCGGGCGGGATTTCAGCGCTGAATACCAGGTCCGCGCCGCATCATGGCCATCCCATTCGATGCCCCCCAGATAATCGGTGACCGAAATCTGCGCGACAGCGGCGATATCGGCCAATCCAAAGGCCGGCCCCGCCAACCAGCGCCGGCGATCGAGCAGAAAGTCGATATAATCGAGGTGCGCCTGGGCGTTGCGCGCGGCATTGCGCACCACGCCGGCATCGGGCGCCTGCCGGGCGAAGATGCGCTTGTACATGCGTTCACCCAAGAGGGGTGCCGTCACTTCGGCATAAAATTTCTGGTCGAACCAGGCCGCCAGCCGCCGCGCTTCGGCGCGTTCTTCAGGCCCTGCGCCGAGCAGCGGGGTGCGTTCGATGGTTTCTTCGAAATATTCGCAGATGGCGGCGCTGTCGGTCAGCACCAGATTGCCATTCTGGATGACCGGCGTCTGCACAGCGGGGTTGAGCGCGGCAAAGCTGTCGCGCCGCTCCCACGGATATTCGCGCACCAGTTCGACCGGAATACCCTTTACCGCAGCGGCAAAACGCACCTTCCTGCTGAACGGGCAGAGGGGATATTGATAAAGGCGCCACATTTTGGTCACGCGACTTTACCGTAAAGCGCGCGCGGGGGAAGGGACTGTGTGGTGAATTAGCGCAAATTGCCGCGCGTCAGTTCAGAAGCGCCAGTTCAGGACTTTTTGGCCTTGCCTTTGGCAATCTGGGCCTTCAGCTTGGCGACCTCGGCCTCAAGCGCCGAAATCTTCATCGCCTGGCTGATGACAATATCCTGCAGCGCGGATTTTTCGGCGGCGGCATCGGCAGCAGGCGCGGCCTTGGCGGCTTCGGGCGTGATGATCGTCGCCTCGACAACCGATTCCGACGCGGCATCCTCGCGGCTGCCAGCCTTGAACATGCCCGATTCGCGCGCCCGCCGGATCAGCGGTGCCGCGCTGACGGCAAGTGCCATCAGACTTTCGATAAGCGGGTCCTGCCTGTTGTCGGCCATGGCGGCATCCTGTCGTTGAACACAGCAAAGATAGGCGTGCCGCCGCCAGCTTTCAACACGCTGTATGGTAAAAACAATACAGCGTGCCGACAACCATCATTCAGCAGCGACCAGCGCCGGGCTGTCATCGAGCGGATGCGCCAACCTGCTGACCATTTCGCGCGGACAGACCTGCCAGATACGGGTTCGCGTGCGGTCCCATTCGGCGAGCAGCCCGGCCGACCATTTCGAGCCGGTTTCGCGCGCATGCTCGCTGATCAGGTCATGCACCACCGTTTCCCAATGCGCGCTCGCCAGCCGGTTGAGCAGCACCGATTCCGGGTTTACCCGGCGCGGGAAATCACCGGTTGCGTCGTAAACAAAGGCCATGCCACCGCTCATCCCGGCGGCAAAATTATCGCCGGTGCGGCCCAGAATTACCGCGACCCCGCCGGTCATATATTCACAGCCATTGGCGCCGCAGCCTTCGACGACCACAAACGCCCCCGAATTGCGCACCGCAAAGCGTTCGCCGGCGCGGCCGGCGGCAAACAGCCGCCCGGCGGTAGCACCGTAAAGCACGGTATTGCCGATGATGGCGTTATCCTGGCTGGCCAGCGGCGATGATACCATCGGGCGGACAACGATGGTCGCGCCCGACAGGCCCTTGCCGACATAGTCGTTGGCCTCGCCAAAAACTTCCAGCCTTATGCCCTGCACCGCAAAAGCGCCCAGCGATTGCCCGGCCGAACCGCGCAGGCGGATCTGGACATGCCCCGGCGCCAGCCCGGTCATGCCGAATTTGCGGGTGATTTCGGACGACAGCCTTGTGCCGACGGCGCGATGCGTGTTGCGCACCGCATAGGTCAATTGCATGCGTTCGCCGCGCGAGAACAATTTTTCGGCGTCGCGGATCATGTCGATATCAAGGCTGTCGGGCACCGGATTGCGATGCCCTTCGATGCCGAAGCGCCGCATATGATCGGGCGCATCGACCTTGGCCAGAATCGGGTTCAAATCGAGATCATCGAGATGTTCGGCACCGCGGCTGACCTGGCGCAGCAATTCGGTGCGGCCGATGACATCGTCGAGCGAGCGCACGCCGAGTTTGGCCAGAATTTCGCGAACTTCCTCGGCGATGAAGCTCATCAGGTTGATGACCTTTTCGGGTGTGCCGACGAATTTTTCGCGCAAGGCATCATCCTGGGTGCACACCCCGACCGGGCAGGTGTTGCTATGGCACTGCCGCACCATGATGCAGCCCATGGCAACCAGCGACAGCGTGCCGATGCCATATTCCTCGGCCCCCAGAATCGCCGCGATAACGATGTCGCGGCCGGTCTTCAGCCCGCCATCGGTGCGCAGCTTGACCCGGTGGCGCAGGCCATTGAGGGTCAGCACCTGGTTGACTTCCGATAGCCCCATTTCCCACGGCGTGCCGGCATATTTGATGCTGGTTTGCGGGCTGGCCGCCGTGCCGCCGACATGGCCCGAAATCAGAATGACATCGGCATGCGCCTTGGCAACGCCGGCGGCAACGGTGCCGATGCCGGCGCTGCTGACCAGCTTGACGCACACCCGGGCGCGCGGGTTGATCTGCTTCAGATCGTAAATGAGCTGCGCCAGATCCTCGATCGAATAGATATCGTGGTGCGGCGGCGGCGAGATCAGCGTGACGCCGGGGGTCGAATGGCGCAGCCGGGCAATCAGGTCGGTGACCTTGAAGCCGGGCAATTGCCCGCCCTCGCCGGGCTTTGCCCCTTGCGCCACCTTGATCTCGATCTCGTCACAGGCGTTCAAATATTCCGCGGTGACGCCGAACCGGCCACTGGCGATCTGCTTGATCACCGAATTGGCGTTGTCGCCGTTATCGTACGGGGTGTAGCGCGACGCGTCCTCGCCGCCTTCGCCCGACACCGCCTTGGCACCGATGCGGTTCATGGCGATGGCGAGCGTTTCATGCGCTTCGGGTGACAGTGCGCCAAGGCTCATGCCCGGCGTGACGAAACGCTTGCGGATTTCGGTGATCGATTCGACTTCCTCGACGGGGATTGCCTTGGTCGACACGAAATCGAGC
>JBBQMB010000078.1:0-13215 GCA_038328515.1 Sphingomonadales bacterium | reverse complement strand
GAATATTTGCGCACCCAGCCGGTTTTTACCCCCAGGTCGGCGATGACTGCAAAGCTTTCCCTTGAAAACAGGTCATGACTGGCGCCGTCGATTGCCAGGGTCCCGGCATCGGTATCGATGTTGATCTTCATTAGGTGCGTCGATCCTCAAGGCAATGGCTGCCGGTTAGGCGAAGCAAGGCTTCAGGGCAACCGCCGGGCCGCCACCATATCGGCGAGCCCAGCAGCAAGTGTCCAACGTGGCCGGAAGCCCAATGTGCCATGCAGCCGCGCGGTAGCCGCCGCCATCACCTCGGGTTCCCCCGGCTGGCGCGGACGGGTGCCCCAGTCGATAAGCCCGGCATCCCCCGCCTGTGCCGCCGCCATACCGATGATGTCACGCAGCGGCAGGCAATCGCCGCTGGCGATGTTGACCGCACCGGTGATGTCGCTCGCCAGCAGCGCCACCATGGCGGCGGCGGTATCTTCGACATGGATGAAATCCCGCGTCTGGCCGCCATCGCTCGTCGCCACCCGCCGGCCGGCGAGCACCGCATCGATGACATCGGGGAGCAACCGCCCGCTTCGTTCACCCCGGCCATAGGGAAAGAAAATCCGCCCCCAGCCAAATGAGATCCCCAGCGCCGGCGCCGCCGTCATCAGCGTCTGGAAAAGCGCCGCCTTGGCGGTGCCATACAGCGTTGCCGGCGCCAGCGGCGTGGTCGCTTCATCCATCAACGACCCCGCCCAATCATATTCGGCACAACTGCCGGTGCCGACCAGCCGCGTGCCGCCCGCCGCTGCAAAACCGCGTGCCAACCGCAACGATGCCGCCAGCCAATCGAGATTTTGCGGTGCGTGCCAGAATTTGCCCGGCTCGGCATACCAGGCGCAATGCAGGAGATGGGTCGGCGCAATCGCGGCCAGAACCGACGCCGGATCATCACTGACCAGGTCGATGGCATGGCTCTGGCACCCGGGCACCACCGCGCCGCTGCGTCCGAGCAGATGCACCTCGGCTCCCGTCGCGAGCAACGGCGCCAAAGCGGCGCGGCCGACAAAACCGCTGCCACCGGTCAGCACGACCCGCATCACAGCACAAAATCGGCATAGCCGGCGTCGCGGTCCGATATCACCGCCGGTGCCGCCGGCCAAGCGATGCCGAACGCCGGATCATCGAAGCGCGCGCCGCTGCCGACTCCGGCCACAAACGCCGTGCCCATATGGTAAAGCACGTCACTGTCTGGTTCGAGGGTGAGGAAACCATGGAGGCACCCCGGCGGTATGTAGAATGATACATCGCCATCCCCCGCCAGTTCAACACCCACCCAGCGGGCAAAACTGGGTGACCCGGGCCGCAAATCGACCGCCACATCAAAAATCCGCCCGCGCACGCATTGCACCAGCTTGGCCTCGGCATGGGGCGGCTGTTGGCCATGCAGGCCGCGCAGCGTGTGGCGCTGCAGATTGCGCGACAGGTTCATCTGCACGACGCGAAAATCGATGCCCGCGGCGGCAAATTCGGCCTCGCAAAAAGTCCGGGCAAAACTGCCGCGCGCGTCCGCCACCGGAGCGCGTTCGATACGGAACGCCCCGGCAATGGCGGTCGGCACAAAATCCATCAATCGATCCTGAGCTCGGGGATAGCGGTCACAAAGCGCCCGCCCCATTCGCGGATATCGGCGAGTTGCGCCATGACTTCGCTGCGCAAATTCCACGGCAGGATCAGCACATAATCGGGCCGGGTTTCAAAAATCGCTTGCGGCGGGCGGATCGGGATATGGCTGCCGGGCGACAGCCGCCCCTGTTTGGCCGGGCTGCGATCGGCGATGAACAGCATCGCATCGGCGCCGGCACCGCAATAGTTGAGCAGGGTATTGCCCTTTGCCGCCGCGCCATAGCCAGCAACCGATTTGCCTTCGGCCTTTGCCGCCATCAAAAAACCGTTCAACCCGTCGCGAACCGCCCGGCAGCGCGCATCAAAGCCTGCATACCCCCCCGGACCATCAAGACCGGCGGCAATTTCCGCCGCTCGCACTGCCTCGACACCCGCCTGCAAGGCATGGCCGGCACCCGCCAGGCACGCAAAAACCCTGAGCGAACCGCCATGCGTTGGCAATTCACTGCAATCAAACACCCGCAAACCCGCCCGCGCGAACACCTTTTCCACTGCCAGCAGCGACAAATAGGTAAAATGTTCGTGGTAAATTGTATCGAATTGCACCCCCTCGATGGTGCGCAACAGGTGGGGAAACTCCACCGTGAACACGCCTTCGGACTTCAACAGCGCCGCAATGCCGGCCGCAAAATCATTGATGTCGGGCACATGCGCGAGCACGTTCTTGGCCGCCAGCAGGTCCGCCGCATGGCCCGCCGCCGCCAGTCGCTGTGCCGTTTCCAGCCCGAAAAAGCTGATGTCGGTCGCAACACCCTTGGCAATCGCCGCCTCTGCGGTATTGGCGCTGGGCTCCACGCCGAGCACCGGCACCCCGGCGGCAACGAAATATTGCAGCATATAGCCATCGTTGCTGGCGATTTCGACGACTTGTGACGCCGATCCGAGCCCGAAACGCGCCGTCATCGCCGCGGCATAGGCCTGGCAATGCGCCAGCCAGCTATCCGAAAACGATGAAAAATAGGCGTAATCATCGTTGAAAATGGCTTCACGCGGCACCACCGATTCAACCTGAACCAATAGGCAGGCATCACAGACCCGGGCATGAAGCGGGTATTTCGCTTCCACCGCGCCCGCATTTTCGGGGCGGATATTACTGTTGGCGAGGGGTTGCAGCCCGAGGTCAACCCAGGTGCGTGTCAAAGGTGCGCCGCAACCAAGGCAGGCGGGATGGGTCATGAACGGGCCTCATAAGCAATTAACTGGGCAAGGCACAGCGAACGCGGCGCGGTTCCGGCATCATGGCCCCGGTACCAATCGGCGCTCCACTGCAGCGCCTGCTGCGCATCGAGCCGTGGCCGCCAGCCCAGTGCCGTCATTGCCGCGCTCGCATCGAGCGCCAGCGCGGGGGCTTCGGCGGGGTGGTCACCCGGTGCTGCAACCCAGCCGGCGCCGCTGCCCAGCGCCGTGGCAACCAGATCGGCAACCTGTGCCACGGTGACCGGCGCATCATCGGCCGCCGGGCCGAAGTTGAGCGCGTGCGGCAGGCCGGGGCGGGTCGCCAGTGCCTGCAGATAGCTCAGATACCCCGACAGGCAATCGAGCACATGCTGCCACGGCCGGGTCGCGTGCGGATAGCGCAGTTCCAGCGCTACGTTGGCGTGCAGCGCCCGCCAGACATCGGGCACCAGCCGGTCGGCTGACCAGTCCCCGCCGCCAACCACATTGCCGCCGCGCGCCGTCGCAACGGCGATGCCGGCCTTGGTGAAATAGCTGTCGGCATAGGCGGCCGTAACCAGTTCGGTGCCCGCCTTGGATGCCGAATAGGGGTCATGCCCCCCCAGGGGGTCGCTTTCGACAAACCGCCGCCCGCTGCCGTCGTTGCGATAAACCTTGTCGGTCGTCACAACCAGCACCGCCTTGAGATCGGGCGACGCGCGCAAGGCCTCGAGCAACTGCGCCGTGCCGGTGACGTTGGTGGCAAAGGTCAGCAGCGGTTCGGCATAGGACCGCCGCACCAACGGCTGTGCCGCCATGTGCAGCACCAGCGTCGGCCGCGCCGCCGCCACCGCCGCCCGCACCGCTTCGCCATCGTTGATATCGGCAATCGTCGATTCAGCGCCGGCAAAGGGTGCCAGCCGCGAATACAGATCGGGGACATGATCGGGGGCGAGCGCCAGGCCATGGACCTGCGCCCCCAGCCGTTCGAGCCACAGCGCGGCCCAGCTGCCCTTGAAGCCGGTATGGCCAGTCAGCAGCACGCGTTGTCCGGCCCAGAACGCCGCGTCGATCATCTCAGGCCCAGCATTTCCACGGCGCCGCGCCGCGCTGCCACATGTCTTCAAGCTGGGTCTTGTCGCGCAGCGTGTCCATGGGCTGCCAGAAACCGCGATGTGCAAAGGCCATCAATTCACCCTTGGCGGCCAGATTGGCCAGCGGCGCGGCTTCCCATGGCATCGCATCGCCGGCAATTTCGTCGATGACCTTGGGCGACAGGATGAAAAAGCCGCCATTGATGAAGCCACCATCGCCCAGCGGCTTTTCGATGAAGCCGTTGACCGTGTCGCCAGTGATCTCCAGCGCGCCATAGCGCCCCGGCGGTTGCACAGCGGTAACCGTCGCCAGCCGGCCATGGCCGCGGTGAAAGGCGATTTGCGCGGTGATATCGATATCGGCGACACCATCGCCATACGTGAAACAAAATGCGTCTTCATTGGCCAGATAGGGCGCGACGCGCTTCAGCCGGCCGCCTGTCATCGTGTCTTCGCCGGTATCGACCAAGGTCACCCGCCAGGGTTCGGCATTGCGGGCATGGACTTCGACGCTGTTGGTGCGCATGTCGAAGGTCACATCGGACATGTGCAGCGAATAATTCTGGAAATATTCCTTGATGACATAGCCTTTGTAGCCACAGCAGACGATGAAATCATTCACACCATGGGCAGCATATAGCTTCATGATGTGCCACAGAATCGGCCGACCACCGATTTCGATCATCGGCTTGGGCTTCAGATGCGTTTCTTCGGAGATCCGCGTGCCAAGCCCGCCCGCCAGGATGACAGCCTTCATGCGCCGCAGCGGCATTGGCAAATATGATACAGGCGAAAATCAGGACGGAAACGGGGGGGCACGCAGACGTCCTTTTCGACAACGGGGCATCGTAAGCGGACGCCGCGTGTCGCGCTACCCCAGCTTGCTTGCGACTGGCAAGCCTCGCGGTGACGGACGCTCGGGATTGCCACAACGCACAGCCAGTGACTAACACAATCGGCGGCTATGGCTTGGGCTGAAAATCAGGAGATTTGGGTGGAATCGTTGATTGGCACGATCCGGGTGGAACGGCGCTGGCCGCTTTGGGCAGCGCTGGTGGTGGCGCTTGGCTGGTTGCTGGCGGCGGTTGCGGCGCTGGCTGAGGCGCAACCCGTGTCCCCGCCGGCGCTCGCCCTGGCGTTGCTGCCGCCGCTGGCGCTGCTGCTGCTGGTTATCGCGCTGTTGCCGGCGACCCGCGCACCCGCCGCCCTCGATGCCGCCGCTGCACAGCTTGCGGACACGCTGAACCAGGTCGACACGCTCGCTGCAAGACTGGCGCAAGTCGATGGCAGCCTTGCCGCCTGCGTCGCCCAGATGGGAGCGCTGGAGACCGCAACCGCTGACACGCTTCCCGGCCTTGGCGACAGCGGTGCCATGATAAGTGCCGCGGCTGCCACGATTGCCGCCAGCGGCGCCGCCACCCAATCCGTCGTTGCAAGCTTTGGCGCCAGCCTGCCAACGCTCGCCAAAACGCTTGCCGCGATAGAAACCACCCTGCAACGCGCCACGACAGGCAGCGCCGACCAGTTGCAACATGTCGCTGTCGCCCTCAGCGACATCGAGGCCCGGCAGGACAGCGCGACGGCCCAGGCCGAAGCAAATATTGCCGCGATGACGGCTTTGCTGGCGCGCATCGACGAAGCGTCGCAGGCCAGCACCGGCGCCATTGCCAAACGCGCCTATGCGCTTGATACCGCCGTCGATGGCGTGCTGGCGCGCAGTAGCGCCGTCGTTGAACAGATAAGCATCGCGGTGGAAGCCCGATTGCAGGGCCTTGCCGATGGTGTTGATGCCGCCCATCGCCAGTTGATGATACAGCGCGACGATGGCGCCGCCGATTTTGCCGCACGGTTGGACGCGCTGCTGGCCACGTCCGACCTGTTATCCGATCGGCTGGCAAATCACGCCGGGGCGACAGACCATATTCAGGAGCGGCTGGCGGCAGCCGGCGATGCCGGCGAGGCGCTGACCGATCGGCTGTCCCGACTGGAAACCCGCGCCAATGATCTTTCGTCACCGCTGGCCGGGGCCGATGCCGCGCTGGCCAGCCTTGCCGCCGATATCGATGTGGTGTTCGCCCGGGCGGTGACCGTCGGCGAGGCTGTGCAACGGGGGGCCGATGCCGCCGGCGCCGCGACGCGCCACCTCGCCGATAACGAGGCTGCGATAACCGCATCTGCGACGCTCATGATCGACCGGCTGCACACTGCGCGGGCCGTGTTGACGGATATGACCGCCGATACCAGCGCTGCCCATGCCGAAGTGGCGCGTATCGGGCCCGTCGCAACAAAGGCTGCCGCCGTGCTGGATACCGTGCTGTCGAGCGCCGTGACAGCGCTGCTGACACAGATGGACACCGCAATGGCCTCGCTGAACGCAAAAAGCGCGGGCATGGCGGCGCGATTGTCCGATCAGTTGCAGGGCGTGACCGACCGGGTGGATGCCGGGGCAGCGCGGCTCGAAGCCATCGATGCCCGCTTCGCGGTCCGCGAACGCGATGCCATCGGCGCCCGCGCCGCGCGGGTTATCGAACGTTTGCACGAAGCCAGCATCGACGTCGCCCGCTTGCTTGAGATCAGGCTGGGTGAAAGCGACTGGGCGGCGCATCGTGCCGGCGACCGCAGCGTTTTCGCCCGGGCCATTGTGCCGCAACTGGGCGATGAAACCGATCGCAAGATGGCGCGCCTGTATGCGTATGACCCGGAGTTTCGCAACGAAGCGGGTTTTTTCTGCGACAATTTCGAAGGCATGATCACCCGACTCGCCAGCGGCCGCGATGGCCATGCCATCGCGACGTCCATGCTGACATCGGACATCGGGAAAATTTATCTGGCGCTGGCAACGGCTTCGAACCGCAACGCACCTTCTGGCTAGCGCATCCTGCGCTAAATCAGCGCCGGCACCGGCCCGGCTGTGTACGCCCACCAGCCGGTTCCCGCCGCGATGGCGATGGCATAGGGCAGCGGCGCATCGGGCCGGAACAGCTTTGGCAGGCTTTCGGGCGGCCGCGCCGCAAATGCGCGTCTGGCGATGATCAGCACCAGCGCCAGCACGCCGCCGGCCAACGCCACCGCGGTCAATTGGCCAACCAACCCCGCAAGGCCGGTCCAGCCGGCAATGGCCACCAGCAGCTTGACATCGCCGCCGCCCATCCAGCCGCGCGCAAACACGAACAGTCCGATGCCGAACATCAACAGCACCGCAGCCAGATGCGAAATCCAGGCAAAGCCCGGCGTCGCCGCGCCAAAACCCAGCGCCGTGACCAGCAAGACGATCGACAGCCCATCAGGGATTTCATACGATCGGACATCGGCAATAGCGGCAGCGACAAGGCAGGCCAGCGCCACGATGGCCAGCGCTGGCGGGATCAGCGCCATCATCGTGTCAGGTCTTCGCCAACACCGGTTCCCAACGGTTCGGTGACCGATTTGAGATAAGCAAGATTGGCAAAAGCGACCGGATCGAAGCGCGGGTTCAGCGTCAGCGCGCGATTGAAATAGGCTTCGGCAACAGCATATTCGCCGCGTGCCATCGCGGCGAACCCGACGGTGTTGAGATCGGTCGCCAGCCCGGCCCGCGACGATCCTGCAAATGCCTGGCGGTAATGGCCCTGCAAAGCGCGCGCGAGCCGCAGATTTGTTGCCGCTTCCGGCATGGCGGGATCGATCGCCAGCGCCGCCGCCAGCGCCGCTTCGGCATCGGCATGGCGACCCCGGAGCAAGAACGAATAGCCCTGGTTGGCACGCACCAGCGCGGCGCGCGGATCGATCGCCAACGCATGGCCATAGGCCGTATCGGCGGTGGCGAAATCGCGCTGCCGGTCGGCAATCACGCCACGCGCATTCCAGGCCCGCAACAGGCCGGCATCGGCAGCAAGCGCCGCGTCGATCGCGACCCGCGCCGCGGCAAGATCGCCCTGGCGCAACCGGGTAATGCCCAGCCCTTGCTCGGCTGCTGCTGCAACGCCGGGCTGGGTGGTCAGATCGGTGAAAGCGGTCGCTGCTTCGGCAAGCGCCCCGCGTGCCAGCGCCAGTTCCGCAACGCGCAACTGCAATTCGGGGCCAGGACGCAGCGGCAGGGTGCGCTCCAGGACTTCGGTCGCGGCATCGAGGCGGCCTTCGGCAATCGCGGCATCGATGATCGCCAGCGCCGGATCGACGGCACGCGGCGAGGCTTGGGGGGATGTCTCCGGCGAAGCGAGGATCGTCGGGGTTTGCGCGTGCACCGGCGCCGCCAACAGCGCCATCGCCAGCAAGGCGCAACGGCCCCCGGTCATACCCGGCCGGCAGGCAGCCACACCGCCATCCGGGCAGCAAAGGCATTGAGCGCGGCATCATCGCTATCGAAATGCGCAGCGCCGACAGGTGGCACATTTGCCGCCGGTGGTGCGGCAACAAGCGGCGCCAATAACGAAGCCGGCAGCGCAAAGCCATTATTCGGGTCGAGCGCTGCCACCAGGATAAAGGATGCATCGCGGCGTTCTCGGCGTGGCCTCACAGGCGGCGCTATCGTCGCTGTCGCAAGCGAAAATCGCGTTGCCGTCATCGCCGCGGCAGCGATGTTCTCATCCCGCCGCACCGGTTCGGAACGGCGCACCGCCAGCACCGGAAAACCCGGCACGAACGCAAGACTGCGGACCGATTGCCCAGCGGGCAGAACAACGGGCCCGGTCGCTGCCGGCGGTGCGACAGGCGGCGGCACCAGGCTGGCGGCAATGGCCGCATCGTCGCGCGCCGTCCAGGCGACAGCCGGAGTCGTCAGCACCGCCGCTTCGCCCAAGCTGGCCACCAGTTCGCGCGGCGGCGCCGCGGCCAACAGCACCAGCCGCTGCTCGCCATTGGCGCTTACTTCAACCCGGGCGCCAGGCTCGGCGCGCGCGGTCGCGGTATCGCTCGCAACCACGGCAGTGCGCATCCGATCGGCAATCATCGTCAGGATACGCTGCGCCGGCAAAGCCCCCCCCGGAGCCGACATGGCCACGGCACGGCGTAGAAACGGAACCGCTGCGCTATCCTGCCCCTGCAGATAAAGCGAAAACCCGAGATTATTGAGCACCAGCGGCGATTCGGGTGCCAGCGCCAGCGCCATATCGTAATAGCCGCGCGCAATGTCATAGCGGCCGAGCCGGTCAAAGGCGATGCCAAGCCCATTCAGCGCGTCGACCGATTGCGGATCGTCGGCCAATGCGGCGCGAAACGCAGCGACGGCGCCCGGAACATCATTGCTCGCCAGCAACAGCTTGCCACGCTGATAAGGGTCGCTCGCCGGTGCTGCAACCGCTGTCAGCCTTGTGCCATCGGGCAGCCCGGTTTCGGATGCCGACGCGCGCGCATCGGCCCGGCCAGCGCCGAGCATCGCCAGGCCGATGCAGACGATGCCCCGGGCAACGCGGCGGTCAAAAGGCTGTTTACCGGGCAGCATCTTGCGCCTCTGTTTCAGCCATGCTGTTTTTCATCTGGATCGACGCCGGCAGCATCAGCACGGCGACCATGACCGGCAGCAGGCAGCAGACCAGCGGCACCGACAGCAGCACCGGAATGCGATGGGCGCGTTCTTCGGCGCGCATGCGGCGCGCTTCGCGCATTTCACTGGCATAGATTTTAAGCGCCGTGGCGATGCTGGCGCCCAGCTTGTCCGACTGCACGATCAAGGTCACAAAAGCGCTTATTTCAGGCACAGCGGTGCGTCGCGACAGGCTGCGCAAGGCTTCCTCACGCGAACGACCGGCGCGCAATTCCAGCGAAACCGTGGCGAACAGTTCGGCCAGCATCGGATGCGATTGGGTGATCTCAAGGCCCACCCGGCTGAACGAGGCATCGATCCCCAGCCCGGCTTCGACACAGACGAGCATGAGATCAAGCGTATCGGGAAAGCCGTTCAAAATCTCTTCGCGGCGATTGCTGGCGCGCGATCCGATATAGATCGACGGCAGGTACAAGCCGAAAATAGCGCCGCCGATAATCATCATGTACAGCTTGGATGGCGTCGGCCAACTGCCACCGATGGCGAAAAACGCCAGCACCAGAATCGGCACCAGCAACGTCAGAATCGCGCGCGCCAGCACAAAAGCCCGCACGGCAAATTTTTGTTCGAAGCCGGCAAGCATAAGTTTTTGTTGTAGAATATCGGCCTTGCTGTCGGTCAGTGACAGGCCGCGCCGCTCGGCGGCGTTGACCAACCGGGCCCATCGCGACGATGAATCATTGGCCACCAGCGACGCACCCGATGGCGCCGACGCTTGTTGTGCACCCGACAGTCGCGCTTCGATATTGAGCCCGCGGTCGAACATCGGCGCCAGGGCCAGCACGACCAGCACGACGGCAGCAAACACCATCACCATGACCAGCGCGTTGACGAGCAAGGGTCCCGACATGCCGGTCAGACCTTGATTGCGATCATGCGGCGCATCATCAATATGCCGACCACATAGAGGGTGATTGTGCCAATGACACCCGGCATGAACCAGGGATCATCAACCACGTCGAGATAGAATTCGGGTCGCGAGACGAACATCGCGACAAAGCTGCCGACGGGCAATATCGACAACAGAGCGCCGGTCATCTTGCCCTCGCTAGCCAGCGCGCGGACCTTCATCACCATGCCGGCACGGTCGCGGATGATCTTGGACAGGCCTTCGAGAATATCGGCAAGGCTGCCGCCGGTTTCGGACTGGATCGCAACCGAAACGACGAACATCTGGATGTCCTGGGTGCGTACGCGCTTGGCCAGATTGCCAAGTGCCTGGCGCAAATCATAGCCATAGTTCATTTCGGCCACGACCAGCCCGAATTCGGAACTGATCGGATCGGGCACTTCTGACACAAGCAATTCGAGCGCCGATGTCACAGGATAACCGGCGCGAAGGCCGCGCGTGAAGATGTCGAGCGCTACCGGAAATTGCGCTTCGAACAACTTCATGCGCCGGGCTGCCTGGATATTGATAAAGGCCAACGGCAGCATCACGCCAATGGCCAGCGCCAGAATAATCAGCAGCATTAGCGCGCCAAACGATCGGATCTGCCCGGTCACGCCACCGATCAAGGGAAACAGTACGCCGGTGATCAACGTTGCGGCAGCCATCATGCTGAACATGCGGCTGGCAGAGATACGCATCCCGGCCTGCGTCAAACGGGATTCAAGATAGTCGATCGCCGCCGGCAACAGGCTTTCCGATGCGCGCGACGTTTCGCGGCGCAAGGACGCCAGAATTTCGGCATTTGTCGCCCCCGATGCGACAAGCTGCATGCGGCGGCTGACGCGATTTTTCGGGCCGCGAACATCACGAAAATAGAGAAACATCCCTTCGGCCGCCAGCACCACGGCGAGAAATATGACCCCCTGCACGATCATGCGAGCATCGAAATAGCTGCTCATGCGACCCCCGGCTTGCGATAGGGGTCGAACAACGACGATGGCAATTCGATGCCGCGCGCTTTCAGATGCTCCATGAACTTGGGCCTGACACCCATCGGCCGCATTTCGCCGATCACCCGGCCATTTTCATCAACACCATCGCGCTGAAACTTGAAAATTTCCTGCATCAGGATGATCTCGCCCTCCATCCCGGTAACTTCGGCAAGCGAGGTAAGGCGCCGGCTGCCATCGGACAGGCGCTCAAGCTGCAGCACCACATGGATGGCCGAAGCGATCTGGGCGCGCGCCGATTTCGGGCTGATGTCGATACCCGACATGCCGATCATCTGTTCGACACGGCTGAGCGCATCGCGCGGGGTATTGGCGTGGACGGTGGTCATCGAACCATCATGGCCGGTGTTCATCGCCTGGAGCATGTCAAACGCTTCGCCCGAACGGATTTCGCCCAGGATGACCCGATCGGGACGCATCCGCAGCGCGTTCTTGACGAGATCGCGCTGGTTGATTTCGCCGCGGCCCTCGACATTGGCCGGCCGGGTTTCAAGCCGCACGACATGCGCCTGTTGCAACTGCAATTCGGCCGAATCCTCGATGGTGACGATGCGTTCATCATCTTCGATCGAGGCCGACATGGCGTTGAGCATTGTTGTCTTGCCCGAACCGGTACCGCCTGAAATCAGCACGTTGCGGCGGCTGGCGACAACCCCGCGCAACACTTCGGCGCATTCCGGCGTCATCGATCCATACGAAACCAGCTTGTCGAGATCGATCGGCGTCTTGGAAAATTTGCGGATCGACAGGCACGGGCCATCGAGCGCCAGCGGCGGAATAATCGCGTTGATGCGGCTGCCATCGGCAAGCCGGGCATCGACCATCGGCGATGATTCATCGACGCGCCGGCCCACCGCCGAAACGATCTTGCCGATGATGCGCAGCAGATGCTTGTCATCGGCAAACCGCGTTGCCACCTGTTCGATGCGGCCGCGCCGTTCCACAAAAACCTTGGTCGCCGAATTGACCATGATGTCCGAAATCGTCGGATCCTTCAGCAAGGGCTCGAGCGGCCCCAGACCCAGCAGTTCATCTAGAATATCTTCAACAAGCTGGCGCCGCTCGGTCAGGTTGAGCGCGTGGTTGATCTCCTTGAGCATCTCCTGGACAATGTCGCCGATATCGCGGCCAACCTGTTCGCGCGTCATCGTTTCCAGTGCCGACAGATTGATCCGCTCGATAAGCTTCTGGTGCATCTGCACCTTGAGATCGGTATACAGATCGGCCTTGCGCGCTTCGGCATCAATCTGTGAAACCGTGCGCAGCTTGGCCGGGCTGGGCTCGGCAGGGCCATCGGCACGGACCGCCCCGGCCTCGCTGCGGCTGATTGGCGGCATGGAAATGTTGACAGGGCCTGCGCCGCTGCGCCGTGTGGGCCAGATCATCGGACGTTGGCCTCGATGGCAATCATCGTGGTCAGCGATTTGATGATGTGGCGAATATCCCGCTCGACCCGCGATTTGACCTTGATCCCGGCCAACGTCTTGCCTTCGTCGAGCGCGGCGCTGACGGTGGGGTAGTCGTTGACAATGGTGAAATCGATCTTGCGGCGGAGCGCAGCTTGCGAGCCCGACACATCGGGGCGCCCGAACAGCGGCGCTGCCACCCGGTTCATCACCACCCGCAGCCGCTCGCCAAGGCCGTTGGCTTCGATAAGGTCGACCTGGCGTTTCGCCTGGTGGATGCCCGGTACCGACATTTCGGTGACAAGACAGATCGCATCGGATCGCTGAAACGCGCTCAATGTCCAGCTCACCCAGGCGTTGGGCAGATCGACCAGCACGATATCATAGCTTTCCACCGCCAGATCGAGCAGTTTTTCAACAAATTCAGGCGTGACGACGTCCAACGGCATGATATCGGCCGGGCAAGCGATGATCGACATCC
>JBBQMB010000077.1:0-13374 GCA_038328515.1 Sphingomonadales bacterium | reverse complement strand
CCCAGCCGGCGGACTTTTTTGGCATTGGGCTTCATCACGGTGTTGCCCATCGTCACCTGGCCGTCGCCGGCGATGGTGACACGGCCGTTCTTGCGCACCGAAACGATCGTCGTGCCGTGCCAATCGGGAAAATCTGCCATGTCGGAGTTGGCTTTCGTTGCTTAACCTCGGGATTGTCCCGATGTAGGAAGCCCGCCCCCGCCAGAAAAGCCCCGCTGCAATTTGGCAGCGTGGCACGCGCCCGGTGCTTCTGCTACGCCCGTTGAATGGCAGCACCCGGCACCCTCATCATCCATGATCTGTCGACGGCGCGGCCGTTACCGCCGCGCGGGGTCGGTATGGCGATCTGGCACGTGCTGGGCCTCGCCTTTCTCGCCATCGGTGGCTGGCGGGTGCGCGGTGACTGGCCGGCCGATCCCAAATGCGTCGTCATCGCAGCGCCGCACACCTCGAACTGGGATGGCATCTGGATGATCGCCGCAGCGGCGGCCTGGCGCATCCGGCTACGTTACATGGGCAAAAAAAGCCTGACCACTGGCCCGATGGGCTGGCTGGTCAAATGGACCGGCTGCATCCCCATCGACCGCAGCCAGAGCAATGATCTGGTCGCCGCGATGAAAGCCAATTACGCCGCCGCCGACAGCCTGATCCTCGCCGTGCCCCCCGAAGGCACCCGCGATCCGGTGCAGAAGTGGAAATCGGGCTTTTACCACATCGCTGTCGGCGCCGGCGTGCCGATCACCTTTGCCGTCATGGACTATGCGACCAAAAGCGTCAGCCTGCCCGCCACCTTCTGGCCCACCGGCGATTATGCTGCCGACCTGCCGATCATCCAGAGCTTTTATGCGGACGCAAAGGGCAAGTTTCCCGATCAGTTCGTGATGACCGGAAAATAGCCGTACGGCGTGGCGCTTGCCCGTTCTGCTGCGATGCTCTACCGCCGCCCCATCATGAACCGCATCGCAACCGTCAGCCGCACCACCAAGGAAACGGCAATCGAGGTGATCGTCAATCTTGACGGCACCGGGGAATATCATGTGTCGACCGGCATCGGCTTTCTCGATCACATGCTCGAACAATTGTCGCGCCACTCGCTGATCGATATCACGCTCACCGCCAAGGGCGATCTCCACATCGATGGCCATCACACCACCGAAGATACCGGTATCGCGCTGGGGGAGGCGGTGGCCAAAGCCCTGGGGGATCGCCGCGGCATCACCCGCTATGGCGACGCGCTGATTCCCATGGATGAAACCCTGACCCGGGTGGCGCTCGATATTTCCGGCCGGCCGTATCTGGTGTGGAAATCGGGCTTTACCCAGCCCAAGCTCGGCGATCTCGATACCGAAATGGTCAAGGAATTCTTTGCCGCCGTTGCTGGTTCCGCCGGCATCACGCTGCACATCGAAACGCTCTATGGCGTCAACAATCACCATATTGCCGAAAGCTGCTTCAAGGGCCTGGCGCGGGCGCTGCGAACGGCTGTCGCCATCGATCCGCGCAAGGCCGATGCCGTGCCTTCGACCAAGGGCACCCTCGGTGGTGTCTGACACAATTGCCGTCGTCGATTACGGCGCGGGCAATCTGCGCTCGGCCGCAAGGGCATTGGCGGCGGCCGGGGCCACCAACGTCGAAATCACTGCCGATCCCGACCGTATCGGCAATGCTGACCGCATCTTGCTCCCCGGCGTCGGCGCTTTTGCACAATGCATAACGGCGCTGCGCGGCGCTGCCGGCATCGAACCGGCGCTTGCCGATGCGGTGTTGCGCCGCCGTGTGCCGTTCCTTGGCATCTGTGTCGGCATGCAATTGCTGGCGACGCAGGGCCATGAACATGGCGTGCACAAGGGGCTGGGCTGGTTGCCCGGCACCGTCACCCGGCTGACCCCTGATGATCCGGCGCTGAAAATTCCGCACATGGGCTGGAATGAAGTGCGCGCTGCCAATGACAGCGGGGTGGCCACGGGTCATGCCTATTTCGTCCACAGCTATCGTTTCGATCCCGATGATGCTGCCGATGTGCGCGCCACATCCGACCATGGCGGCGTTTTCCCCGCCATCGTCGTGCGCGACAACATCACCGGCGTGCAGTTCCACCCCGAAAAAAGCCAGGCCTATGGGCTGGCGTTCCTCAAAGCCTGGCTCGCCGCATGATCATCTTTCCCGCCATCGATTTGAAGGGCGGCCAGTGCGTGCGGCTCGCCGAAGGCGATATGGACCGCGCCACGGTCTATGCCGATGATCCCGGCGCGCAGGCGAAACTGTTCGCCGATGCTGGCGCGCGCGCGCTGCATGTCGTCGATCTTGATGGCGCCTTTGCCGGCGCCAGCCGCAACGCCGATGGCGTGGCGCGGGCGATTGCCGGCTTTAATGGCCGCGTCCAGGTCGGCGGCGGCATCCGCACCCGCGCCGATGTCGAACGCTGGCTCGAAGCCGGGGTATGGCGCACCGTCATGGGCACCGCCGCGCTCGAAAATGCCGATCTGGTGCGCGAAGTGGCACGCGCCCACCCGGGGCGGATCGTCGTTGCCGTCGATGCCCGCGATGGCTTTGTCGCCACGCGTGGCTGGGCGACGCGATCGACGGTATCGGTCGCCGAACTGGCGCGGCGCTTCGAAGACGCCGGGGTGGCGTCGCTGCTGTTCACCGATGTCGGGCGCGATGGCATGTTGAAAGGTGTCAACATCGACGCAACGCTCAACCTGGCGGCTGCAACCACCCTGCCGGTGATCGCGTCGGGCGGTGTCGCCGGGCTTGACGATATCCGCGCGCTGGTCGGCCAGCCCGGGATCGAAGGCGTCATTACCGGCCGCGCGCTCTATGATGGCCGGCTCGATCTTGCCGCCGCTCTGGCGTTGGCGGCATGAACAAGCCCGGGGTGACAAGGAATTTGTCGTGACACTCGCCGTTCGCGTCATCCCCTGTCTCGATGTCGCCGGCGGCCGTGTGGTCAAAGGTGTCAATTTTGTCGCGCTGCGCGATGCCGGGGACCCGGTGGAGGCGGCGCGCGCCTATGATGCGGCCGGCGCCGATGAACTGACCTTTCTCGATATTACCGCGGCGCATGAAGACCGCGGCACCTTGCTGCACATGGTCGAAGCGACCGCCGACGCCTGTTTCATGCCGCTGACCGTGGGTGGCGGGGTGCGCAGCGTCGCTGATGCCCGCGCGCTGTTGCTCGCCGGCGCCGACAAGGTGGCGGTCAATTCGGCCGCTGTCGCCCGCCCGGCGCTGATCGGTGAGCTTGCCATGCGCTTTGGCGACCAATGCGTCGTTGTCGCGGTCGATGCCAAATCGGTCGGCGGTGGTCGCTGGGAAATCTTCACCCATGGCGGCAGGCGGGCCACCGGGATTGATGCCGTTACCTATGCAATCGAGGCGGCACGGCTTGGCGCCGGCGAAATCCTTTTGACCAGCATGGACCGTGATGGCACCCGCATCGGCTATGATCTGGCGCTGACTCGCGCCATCGCCGATGCCGTGCCGGTGCCGGTGGTCGCATCGGGCGGGGTCGGCAGCGTTGCCGATCTTGTCAGCGGCGTTATCGACGGCCATGCCAGCGCCGTGCTCGCTGCCTCGATCTTTCACTTCGGCCAGGCGTCGGTCGCCGATGCCAAGGCTGCCATGGCGGCGGCCGGCATCGCGGTGCGGCGATGAAGGGGGAATGATGCGCGACGATGTTTTCGACCGGTTGCTGGCGCGGGTGGTGGCGAACCGCCATGCTGACCCCGCGACCTCCTATGTCGCCAAGCTGACAGCGCGCGGCCGTGGCAAGATCGCCCAGAAACTCGGCGAGGAAGCCGTGGAAACAATTATCGCAGCGATGGGCGATGACCGCGCCGAAATCATCGGCGAAGCGACCGACCTGGTTTTTCACCTGACCGTGCTGCTCGCCGATGCGGGATTGAGTTTTGACGATATCCGCGCCGAACTCACCCGCCGCGAAGGCGTGTCAGGCATTGCCGAAAAGGCCAGCCGCAAGGCCTGATGATCTGTCATCCCGGGCTTGACCCGGGACCCAGCTTTCTCCGGATCGTAGCGGCGCTACTTCGGCGAGCGTTTCGCCAAAATCCGCTGCAACGTCCGGCGGTGCATCTTCAACCGGCGCGCGGTTTCCGACACATTGCGTTCGCACAATTCATAAACCCGCTGGATATGTTCCCAGCGCACTCGATCGGCGGACATCGGCTCCGGCGGGGCTTCCGGCCGCTCGCCGGCCTCCGCCGACAGGGCGCGAACAATGTCTTCCGGGTCGGCTGGCTTGGCCAGATAATCGACCGCGCCAGCCTTTACCGCGGCAACAGCGGTCGCCAGATTGCCGTAACCGGTCAGCATCACGATCCGCACGTCGGGGTTGGAGGCGCGCAATTCGGCAACCAGATCAAGGCCATTGCCGTCTTCGAGCCTGATATCGAGCACGGCATGGCCGGGTTTCACCTTGACGGCTTCAACCCGGGCTTCGGCCATGCTGCCGACGGCGGTGACCTCAAAGCCCTTGCGGGTGAGCATGATCTGCAACCGTTGCCGGAACGGCGCATCGTCATCGACCAACAACAGGGGCATGGTAGGGGGCGCGGTTGCCATGATTTCAGTCCTTTTCCGCTTCTAGATGGGTACGCGGCCAGCGAACGTCTACCTGTGCGCCGCCGCGGGCACGATTACTGAAGGTCAACCGACCGCCAGTGCGTTCAATAAGGGTGGTCGCAATGAAAATGCCCAGCCCGGTGCCGCCCGATCCCGACTGTGACGGGCCCAGATCGGGCTCGCCCAGCCGCGGCAGCACTTCGGCGGGGAAGCCGGCACCGTCATCCAGCACCGATATGCCGATCTCGGTCGGCGTGGTGATGGCGCGCAGGTCAACCGCCGATCCGGCATGGCGCACGGCATTCGCAACAAGGTTGGACAGGCCATGCAATAATTCCGGAGAGCGCCGCACCGTCGGCTGCTGCCCCTGGGCATCGACCCGCACCGGCACCCGCGCCGGCAGCACATTGTGCGCGACTTCGTGGAGGAGGACATCAAGGCCAAGCTGGGCAAAGGGGTCTTCGGCTTCGGCGCGCTGGGCAATGCGGATCAATATGCCGCGACTCCGCTTGGCTTCGGCTTCGAGCAGCCGGATATCATCGCCAAAATCCGGATCGTCGCCCAACTGTTCGGCCAGGCTATGCGCAACCAGCGTAATGGTGCCGAGCGGCCCGCCCAGTTCATGCGCCGCCGCCGCCGCCAGGCTGCCCAGTGCCGCCATGCGCGATTCGCGGGTCAGTGCGGCTTCGGTCGCCACCAGCGCCCGCGCCCGGTCACGCGCTTCGGCCGAGACCATCCACAAATAAATGGCGAGGAACCCGACCGCCAGCGTCAGCGCCGTGGCCACCCCGAACTGATAGACGGGCGGAAACGCCAGCGGCGTGCCGATCCACGGCAGCGGCAAGGCCCAGAGTTGCAGGACCAGCACCAGTGCACACGCCGTGGCACCCAGCAGCGCCATTGCGCCGGCGGGCAACAGCGTCGCGGCAATCGTCACCGGCACGATCAGCAGGATCGAGAATGGATTGGCGAGCCCGCCGGTCATGAACAACAGCGCACCGGCCTGCAACAGATCGAACGCAAGATGCATGGCCAGATCGCGGCCTTGCAGCCGGGCATTGCGGCCATATAGCGTCATCAGCCCGATATTGAGCACCACCGACGCCCCGACCGCGGCGAGCAGCGGCAGCCAGCGCAGCGGGTAACCAAGATACCCGCCGACGAACAAAAGGGTGATCATCTGGCCACCCACGGCGATCCAGCGCAGCCCGGCGAGCGTCCGGACGCGTACGCCCGGGCGGTCGAACGCAGCGGCAGCGATCGAAGGACGTTCCATCATGTTGCCTTACCGGCGAATGGTCCGCGCCACCATGCGACAAAGCGAACGTGCGCCGCGCCGTTTATCAGCGCGAAGGGCCCTGTGCGGGGGTTCAGAGGGACGGGCCCTGTGCGGGGGTTCAGAGGGACGGGCCCTGTGCGGAGAGTCAGAGGGATGGGCCCTGTGCGGGCCTGGCCTTGCGCGCCGGCACATCCTTGAACAACCGGGCAATGGCGGAAGCGCGCGGATCGCTTTCGGCCAGAGCCCGGGCCGAGATGCCGCTGTTGTCGGTCAGATCGGGGTTGGCGCCGGCATCGATCAACATCTTGGCGGTGTTGGAATCGCGGCCCTGCACGGCTTTCATCAGCGCGGTTTCGCCGAGCCGGTTCTGCAGATCGAGCTGAACCTTGATCTGGATGAAAATTTGCACGCCATCGGTCCAGCGCGTCTGGGCAGCGGTCATCAGCGGGGTATTGCCTTCTCGGTCGCGGGCATTGGCGCTGGCGCCTTTTTGCAGCAAGAAACCAACCCAGGCAGCATCACCGCGCCTGGCCGCGATATGCAGCCCGGTATCGCCAGTATCGCTGTCGCGGGTGTTGACGAGCGTATTGCCGGGCTTTTCCAGCAGCTCCGTCGCCTTGGCGCCATCCTTGTCCTTGACCGCCTTGATGAAATTATAGCTGTCGGTGAACTGCGCTGCCGCCGGGCTGGCCAGAACCATGGCCACCGCCAGCACCGCCGCTATCGCTCGCATCAAAGACCGCATCGACAATACTCCCGCGCCATACTAATTCGGCGCCATGGCCCCGCATACCCTTGTGAGCTCCCGATGAAAAGCCGCTGGACCTGGCTCGCGATTGCGCTGGCGGTCGTGCTGGCCTTTGGCCTCGGCTGGATGCGCTTCAATGCGCCGCCACCGGGCAATCTCAACGGATCGAGCCTGGGCGGCGCCTTTGCGCTTATCGATCAAGATGGCAAGCCAGTAACCGATGCGGATTTCAACGGCCGTTATCGCCTGATGTATTTTGGCTATACCTTTTGCCCCGATGTCTGCCCCACCGATGTCGCGGTGCTGGCGCGCGGCCTCAAGGCCTATGAAACAACACGGCCCGAGCGCGCCGCCCGCGTCCAGCCGATCTTCATCACCGTTGACCCTGGCCGCGATGATCCGGCAGCACTGAAAGCCTTTGTCGGCGCCTTTCACCCGCGGCTGATCGGCCTGACCGGCACCCCGGCGGCTGTCGCTGCCGCGCAAAAGCACTATGGCGTCTACAGCAAGATTTACCCGACATCGGACCCCGATAACTATCTCGTCGATCACTTTGCGGTGTTCTACCTGTTCGGCCCCGATGGTCGGCCGATCGCGTTTCTGCCGCACGGCAGCACCGCTGCTGAAATGACCGCCATGCTGGAAACCTATGTCCGCTAAACCATTTTGGGAAACGACTCCGCTCGACCGGATGACCCGGTCGCAATGGGAAAGCCTGTGCGATGGCTGCGGCAAATGCTGCGTCCACAAGCTGGAGGACGATGAAACCGGGCAGATTTTCCCTACCAACGTCGCCTGTCGCCTGCTCGATCCGCGCACCGCGCTGTGCAAGGATTACCCCAATCGCAAGGCGCAAGTGCCCGAATGCGTGCGGCTGACCCCGGCCAAGCTCGATACCATCGACTGGCTGCCGGCGTCGTGCGCCTATTTGCGTGTCCATCATGGCGAAGGCCTGGCGGATTGGCACCCACTGGTTTCGGGTGATCCTGATTCGGTGCACAAGGCGGGCATATCGGTGCGCGGCAAAACCGTTTCCGAAGATGATGTCGGCGATCTGGAAAACCATATCATCGACGGTGAGCTCTGAATTTCTTCCACAAACCCGAACTGCCGGCGACGATCACCGTCGCCGGGCGGGCCTTGGCCGTTATCGCCAGCCGCCACGCCGCCGCCCGCGCCATAAAAATGCGCGCCAATCCAGCGCTCGGCGCCATCCAGATCACCCTGCCAGCGCGCGGCGGCATCAGCGAAGCGCTGAAATTGCTCGAAAGCCATCACGGCTGGCTCGAAACCCAGGTCGCGCGCTGGCCAGTGGCGCGCCCGATTGTGCCGGGCGCCGCCATCCCGTTCGATGGCGAAGACCTGCTGATCGATTGGCAGCCCAGCCACAAGCGCACTCCGGTGCGCCATGACAATCGCCTCGAAATCGGCGGCCCCGAAACCCTGCTCGCCGGCCGCACCCTGCGCTGGCTGCAAGCCGAAGCGCTTGCCGACCTGACCTCATCGACCCGGCGGCTGGCGGCCGAAGTTGATCGCGCCGTCGCTCAGGTCCGCATCGGTGACCCGCGCGGCCGCTGGGGCAGTTGCGCCGCTCCCCGCCCCGGTGCTGGCGCCCATATCGCCTATAGCTGGCGCCTCATGCTCGCCCCGGCGTTCGTGCGCGATAATGTCGTGGCGCACGAAGTCGCGCACTTGGTCCACCACAACCACAGCGCGGCGTTCCACGCGCTCCATCACAGCCTCGATGCCAATACCCCCGCCACCAAACGCTGGCTCGCGCGCCACGGCGCAGCGCTACACTGGGTCGGGCGGGCGTAATTTCCGACTGGACTTGATTGCAATCAGATTGAGCCAAATCACCAACCCGCTCCCGCCGAGCTTGTCGAAGCGCTTTGCGGCGCGGCGCTTCGACAAGCTCAGCGGGAGCGGGTTGGTACGGGTTGGCCGCCTGTTTCAGTCACAAGGCAATCGAGTCTAACGGAGCAGCGCCAAGAGCGCCGCCGCATCAGCCGCCGCCGCTTCGGTTGCCGCCGCCACCATCGCGCGATACCGCGCCAGCACACTTACCCCGGCGTCCGTCAACCGCGCCCCGCCGCCACCACCGCCGCCCTTGCTGGTCGTAACAAGCGGTTCGGCAAAGCTGCTATTGATCGTTTCGACCATCACCCAGGCGCGGCGATAGCTCAGCCCCAGGCTGCGCGCCGCAGCGGCGATCGAGCCGGTGGCGGCGATGGCAGCGAGCAGATCGGCCTTGCCCGGGCCAAGCGCGATGGCATCACCATGGTGCAGCCGCAGCGTCAGGCCGAGCCGCGCCGCCATCAGGCTTCGAAATGGCCCTCAGTCTTGCTGCGCAGGTCATCAAGGCTGACGCCGGGCGCCAACTCGATCAATTTGAACGGTGCGCCGCGTGCCGGGCGGGCGAGCACGCACAGGTCCGAAATCACCATATCGACAACGCTTTTGCCGGTCAGCGGCAGGGTGCAGGCTTTCTTGAACTTGGCTTCGCCCGATTTGCTGTTGTGTTCCATCAGCACGATGATGCGCTTGACGCCGGCGACCAGATCCATCGCGCCGCCCATGCCCTTGACCATTTTGCCGGGGATCATCCAGTTGGCGAGATCGCCATTTTCGGCAACTTCCATGGCGCCCAAAATGCTCAGGTCGATATGGCCGCCGCGCACCATGGCAAAGCTTTCGGCGCTGTTGAAATAGCTTGATCGGCGCAATTCGGTAATCGTCTGCTTGCCGGCGTTGATCAGATCGGCATCGACTTCGTCGTCATAGGGGAACGGCCCCATGCCGAGCATGCCGTTTTCGCTTTGCAGGGTGATATCGATGCCCGGCGCGATATGGTTGGCGACCAGCGTCGGCATGCCGATGCCGAGGTTGACGTAAAACCCGTCATGGAGTTCGCGGGCGGCGCGCGCCGCTTGTTCGTCACGGTTCCAGGCCATCGGGCGATCCTATTTCAGCGTGGCGGCGAGGGCGTTCGCCTTTTCGGGGGGCAGGGCGGTCAGGATGGCGGTGCGCGTCATCGCCTCGAGTTCGGGCAGCGTCATCAGGCGCTCGGCAAGGCCGATGGCATCGACAAGCAGATCATAGCCCAGCGCGTGCGTCTGATCCTCGCGCTCGATGAGCAACGGCACGGCAAAATCGACCATGGAGGCGCGATCATGACTGGGGATGAGATAGCGCAGGTCACGCACTTCGCGCGCCGAAAGCCGGCGTTCGCGGCGGTTGCCGATGGTAAAGCCCCAATAGCCTATGCGATAGGCAATGCCGCCGAGCGCCGCTGGCCGGGTCAGCGGCTTGAGCAGCGGCGTGATGGCGATACGATCGTCATCGGCCTTGACGCGCAGCACCGGCTCGCGTTCGAGCCGCTCCCACGACGGGCGCCAGCCAAGGGCCTTGAACAGCCGGGCGATCATGCCGCCTCGCGGCTCCGCACCGTGCGCTGTTCGATGCGTTTTTCGTAATTCTGGCCGACAAACAGCCGCTGCACATAGATGCCGGGTGTGTGGATATGATCCGGATCGAGCCCGCCGGGTTCGACGAGTTCCTCCACCTCGGCAATCGTCACCTTGCCGGCGGTCGCCATCATCGGGTTGAAATTGCGCGATGTCTTGCGGAACACCAGATTGCCATAGGGGTCGGCCTTCCACGCCTTGATGATGGCGAGATCGGCGGTGATGCCGGTTTCGAGGATGAATTCCTCTCCATCGAAAACCTTGTGTTCCTTGCCCTCCGCCACCAGCGTGCCGACGCCGGTTTTGGTGTAAAAGCCCGGGATTCCAGCGCCGCCAGCCCGGATGCGTTCGGCAAGCGTGCCCTGCGGATTGAATTCAAGCTGCAATTCACCGGCGAGATACTGGCGTTCGAACTCCTTGTTCTCGCCGACATAGCTTGAAACCATCCGGGCGATCTGCCGGGTTTCGAGCAACAGCCCGAGCCCGAAGCCATCGACGCCGGCATTGTTCGAAATGCAGGTCAGTCCCTTGACGCCGGTATCGCGCAGCGCCGCGATAAGCTTTTCGGGGATACCGCACAGGCCAAAGCCACCCGACAGGATCGACATGCCATCAAAGGTCACGCCAGCAAGGGCGGCTGCGGCATCAGGATAGATTTTGCTCGGCATCGGCAGGCGGCTTTCTGGTTGCGCCGCCAAGGATTAGCGCATCCCGGCCGCAGGTGCCAGCACATGCAGCGCCGGTCGATCCCTCTATCGATACCATCTTTCGATAAAATGGCGACCCCGGCAGCCACCCCAACGGGCGACAGCCGGGGCCAGTCCGATCAGGCGTCGGCTGCCGACATGCGCAGCATCCAGCCATTCTGCTCATGGCGGGCCAGCCGCGCCGTCAGCATATCGGCGGTCACGACATCGTCATTTTCTTCCGAAACCTTGATCGCAGAACGCAGCGTCTTGCAGATCGTGCCATTGTCGCGGATCAACATGCGGACCTGCTCGACCGGATCGGTGCGGGTTTCCTCGTCCTTGATATGGCCCATCTCGCCATAGGCACGATAGGTCGCCGGCGCCGGCTCACCCAGGGCGCGAATACGCTCGGCAATGCCATCGATGGCGGCATACAGATCCTGATACTGTTCTTCGGTCAACTTGTGCAGGCCAAAGAAATTGGCGCCCGAGACATTCCAGTGGACGCCCTGCGTCTTGATGAACAACTGATAGCTATCGGCCAGAACGGGGCCGAGCGCTTCGGCGACCTTGCGATATTCGGCAGGCTTGAGGCCGGTTTCGGGGGTGAACTGCGCCGGATCGGCGCTGTCGTTGGTGGGCTTGGCATTGGTCGTGGCCATCTCGTGTCTCCTTGAAATTGCGGGTCCGGCGCTGGCCCGCCATCGCGTGCAGGCTGGTAACCAGCGCCATTCCCATAAAACTGCCGGGCCGGCGGATTGTTCCCCTGCGCGTGGCGGGGTAGAACGGCAGGCGCATCACAACAGGATCTGCCGCCATGAAGCCCAATACCGAATTCGATATCATCGTCCATGGCGCCACCGGCTTCACCGGCCGGCTCGTCGCCGAGCATCTGCACAGCCGCTACGGCAGCGCCGGCACGATCAAATGGGCGATGTCGGGGCGCTCGGCAGCCAAGCTGGCACAGGTCGCCGCCGAAATCGGCACCGATGCCCCGCAAATCATCGCCGATGCCGCCGATCCGGCCTCATTGACGGCCATGGTGGCGCGCACCGCGTGCGTTATCACCACGGTTGGCCCCTATCAGCTTTATGGCGAGCCACTGCTCGCCGCCTGCGCCGCCGCCGGCACCGATTATCTCGATCTGTCGGGTGAGCCGAACTGGATGGCAGCGATGATCCCGCTGTATGAAGCCGCCGCCAAGGCCAGTAGCGCGCGCATCCTGTTTTCAACCGGCTTTGATTCAACCCCGTTCGAGCTTGGCGTCTGCTACACCCAGATGCTGGCGCAAAAACATTTGGGCGCGCCGGTGCCGCACATCAGCGGCCGGGTGCGCGACATGCGCGGCGGGCTGTCGGGGGGCACCGCCGCCAGTGGCCGCGCGACGATGGCCGCGATTCAGGCGAACCCGGCGCTGCTCGCGGTGATGTTCAACCCCTTTGCGCTGACGCCCGGCTTCACCGGCCCCGAACAGCCGCGCGGCGACAAGGCGCGCCATGATGAGGCGCTCGATGTCGAGGTCGGCCCGTTCATGATGGCGGCGATCAATACCAAGAATGTCCATCGCTCCAACTTTTTGCAGGGCCATCCCTGGGGCGAAAACTTCACCTATGATGAAATGGCGATCATCCAGCCCGGCGCCCAGACCGAATTTCCGGCACTTACCGGCGATGATGTCCCCAAGCCCGGCGAAGGCCCATCGAAGGAAGAACGCGAGAGCGGCTATTACGATCTGCTGTTCGTCGGCATCGCTGCCGATGGCCGGCAAGTGCGCGGCGCCGTGCATGGCGACAAGGACCCGGGCTATGCCTCGACCTCGAAACTGATCGCCGAAACCGCCATCTGTCTCGTCAAGGAACGCCCCGATGTGGCCGGCGGCATCTGGGTGGCCGGCGCCGCGCTCGGCCAGAGCCTCATCGACCGGCTCCACACCCATGCCGGGCTGACCTTTACCGACGAGACGGCGTAAGCCGGCGCGCAAATCCCCTGTCGAGACGGCGTAAGCCGGCGCGCAAATCCCCTGTCGAGACGGCGTAAGCCGGCGCGCAAATCCCCTGTCCAGACGGCGTAAGCCGGCGCGCAAATCCCCTGTCATCCCGGGCTCGACCCGGGACCCAGCTTGCTTTCAGCGCCGGCCCCGAAAGAAAACCGGGTCCCGGGTCAAGCCCGGGATGACAGCATATTTGGACGCCCCGCCCGATCGTGAAGCCCCCTGAACCGACATTCAAGTGTCAGCATGACAGATTAGCCGCTATGCTCGCCGCCATGCGAGCCACTGGCCATAATCACCACGATAACAGCCATGGCCACAACCATGCCCCGGCTGATTATGGCCGCGCCTTCGCCATCGGCATCACGCTCAACCTTGCCTATGTCATCGCCGAAGCGGTGGCCGGGCTGGCGAGCGGCTCGATGGCGCTGCTGGCAGATGCCGGCCATAATCTTTCCGATGTGCTCGGGCTGGCCGTGGCGTGGGGCGGGCTGCGGCTGGCGGCGCGCCCGGCGAGTGCGCGCTTCACCTATGGCCTGAAACGCAGCGGCATATTGGCGGCGCTGGCCAATGCCGCGCTGCTGCTCATTGCCTGCGGGGCCATCGCGGTCGAGGCC
>JBBQMB010000076.1:0-13436 GCA_038328515.1 Sphingomonadales bacterium | reverse complement strand
AGGCCCCGGACGACGTGCGCCCGGGGCCATCGGCAGGTGGCAGACCGCGTTACCCCAGGGTGATGGTTTCACCGTTGGCGAGGGTCACCGTCTGGACGGTGAAACCGGTTTGTGCCGCTCCGGTATCGATACCGTTGAACAATCTGCCGTTCAAAAATCTGCCGTTCAGTTCGATGCCGTTAATCTTGAAGCCGTTCCATTTCAGACCGTTCCATTTCAGGCCGTTGAAGACAAGGCCGTTCAATCTCAGGCCATTGGCTTCGACACCGTTAAGGATGAGCCCCGGGCCGGCGGCGGCAGGAACGGCGACCGTGGCGGCGATGGCGGCGATGGCGGCGATGGCGATGGTCTTGATCATTTTTCTCTCCCTGTTGGTTGCCCCCTTGGCGGTGGCATGCACAGTTCCTACTGCCAAGGCGGCGCGCACGGCAGGTGCAGCAACGCGCAGCAACGTGCGCACCGGGGGTGCAACTGTTGCACGCTGGTTGCACAACAAGTTGCATTTAACATTCGCGGTGCTAGCGTTTGCCGATGGGGGATGAAGGGTTTGCGGCGCGGCTGACACTGGTGCTCAAGGCGCTGTCGATCAGTCGCGGGCGGTTGGCGGCCGATGTCGCTGTCGATAAATCGCTGGTCAGCCGCTGGTGTTCGGGCAGCGTCCAGCCATCGGCGCATAATCTGGCACGGTTGACGCAGGTGATCGCGGCGCGGGTACCGGGCTTTACAATGGTTGATTGGGACCATGACCTTGCCGCGCTGGCCGATCGCTTCGGCGTCGCCGTGCCCGGGCCGGCGGCGGAAACCATCGAATGGTTCCCGCCGCAATTGATTGCCGAAGCGGTGACGACAGTCGAACAGCGCGGGCATCATTATGAAGGGCTGTGGAAAACCACCCGGCTGGCATCGGAAATGCCGGGCAGTTTCATCCATGATCATGTGTTGCTGCGCCGCGGTGCCAATGGCCTGCTCGCCTATCGGGCCGGGGTGTTCGATGTGCGGTTTGCCGGCTGGGCGATGCCGTTGCAAAACCAGTTGTTCGCCATGGCCTATGGCACGGTTTCCGGCACGCTGGTGTTTTCCATTTTCAACGGTGTCGCCCGGCAACGTGCCGAAGTGCTCGATGGCCTGTTGATGACTTGCATGCGCGATGCCGGTGGCACGCCGGTGGCCGGGCGTATCCTGATGCGGCGGGTCGGCGATCTGTGCGGGGATGCGGCCGAAGACGACGCGCGGCTTGAAGCGCTGCTGGCCGAAAACCCGCTGGCGACGCCCGATAGCATGCCCGATGACATCCGCGACCATTTGTGGAGCGATTGTGGCCCCACCGCCTTTGCCGCCGGCGGGGAGCATATGATGATGATGAACTTTGCCCGGTCGATCGCGCGCGGGCCGGTGTTCGAGACTGCAACCCGGTAAGACCGCTGCCGTCCGCCTGGCCGCGATCGACCAGCGCTGATGCCGAATTGGCGGCGGCAGTTTGGGACGTTCCCCAAGGCAGCGGCCAAGCGTTGCGCAACTTGTGACGCGGCACGAGCGATGTTATTATACATGTAATAACATTCGGAGCGTTCGCGATGCAGCATTTGAAGATCACCGCCATCGGCAACAGCGCCGGGGTCATTTTGCCCAAGGAAGTGCTGGCGCAATTGGGCGTCGACAAGGGTGATAGCCTGTCAGTGGTGCGCACGCCCAATGGCATCGAATTGTCAGCCTATGATCCGACCTTTGATGAACAGATGAAGATCGCCCGCGATATCATGGCGCGCTATCGTAACGCCCTGCGCGAACTCGCCAAATAAGCGATGCCCTGGTTCTTTATCGACGAGGGGCTGGCGCGTGCGCTGCATGCTGAACAGCTGGCGGCGCATGGCGGTGGAGCCGGCGTGCGTGATGTCGGCCTGCTCGATTCGGCGCTGCAACGCCCGCGCAACGCCGCCGCCTATGGCGATCCCGACGCGGCGGCCCTCGCGGCGGCATTGGCTTTTGGCATCGCGCGCAACCACCCGTTTGTGGATGGCAACAAGCGCACCGCTTTTGTTGCGGCGGCGGCGTTCCTCGAAATCAATGGCCATCGCTTTGGTGCGAGCGAACCCGATGTCGTGGTGACCTTCGTCGCGCTGGCAGCCGGTGATTTGAGCGAGGAGGCGCTGGCTGACTGGTTCCGGGCGAATATCTGAGGCCGGATACCGATTGCAGTGTGATCGAGGTGCTTGTCATGCCAGCGCAGGCTGGCATGACAAGTTCAGATGACGGAAATTGACAGTAGCGCCGATCAGATTTTGCGCGGCATTCGCCACGGCAGCATCCATTGCACCACCGGCGAGCGAAACCTGTCGAGCGACAGGCTTTCGTGCACTGCGACGACATTTTGCCCGAACATGTGGCTGCTCAGCGCCGAGCGCGAATAAAAGGGCGTGTCCTCCCAGGTGGCGCGCAGCCGTGCATCATGGCCGGCATCGGCGCGGGTGAGGCGATCGACGCGCCAGTTGGTCGGCGGCAGCACGATGGGGGCGGGCATTTCGCAGACTTCGGCATTGCCATCATTGCCGATGCGCAGGGCCATGCCGAAATCATCGCCGCTGCGCAGCTTGCCTTCGTAGATCACCGCGGTTTCGCCGCCTGCGAGGTGCGCGCGCGACCATTGCCAATCGGCGAAACCATCTTCCAATGGTTCACTGCCATGGTTCGAATCGAGATAGCCCTGGCCGCTCCAGGCGATATCGGGGTCGGCGAACGCCACATCGACGCGCGCCGCCGGCGCCAGCGGTGCCCAGATGTGGCGACCTTGCGGATCGAGCCGGAAACGGCGCTGGCCGAGCACTTGCGGCGTCAGGCGGATCTTGCCGCGCACCGGTAGTGGCAGCAGCGCGCCTTTTTCTTCGACTTCGATGGTCAGCGCATTGCCATCCCAATGGACATGGCTCGGGCCGATCTTGAGCGTTGAACGATCGCGCCACAGTGCCGTCTGGCCGCGCTCGGTCATCGCCCAGCGGCGGCCGCGCGGGCCGTAAAGCGCCACGTTGAGCGCAATGTGATTTTCGGGGAAAAACCGCCCGCTGGCCTTGTAATAGGGGGAAAAGACCGAGCCGATGAAGGCGATGACGGTCAGGCCATATTGGCCGTCGTCGGATTCGGCGTCGATATACCACCAGCTATAGCCATTGGCCGGGACGGGCGCATCGAAGCGCGGGCCGAAAGGATCGCAGCGCTCGCCAAGCGGCCGGACAAGGCCGCCATCGGGACGCCCGCCCCCGGGTGCGCCGACCCCCCCGCGAGCCACAATCCCGGCAGGCCAGTGCGGCTGCCCGGCCGGCGGAAGCTGGCCTGCCATCCGTGCGATACCCGTCCATAAAGGGCTCCACCCGTCGAAGGGAACAGGGTTTCGAACATCGCCGGGTCCACCGGCACCTGGGCCCGCGGCGTCAGCGTCAGGCCGCAGCGGGCCAGGGCCGCCAGGGTCGCTGTCTGACATTGGGCAATCTCCTGAGGGGTCGGGGGGTTGTGGTCGCCGGTGGCGGGGGCGTTGACGATGAGTTGAAAGCGTTCGGAGCCATCGGGTGGCGGGCCGATCCCGCGATCCTGCGCACAGACATAGACGCTGGGCGCCGAGGGCAGCCGGCCTTTACCGAATATTTCGGCAAATTCCAGCGCATAATCATCGGAAAAGAACACGTTATGGCGATCGAGATCAAAACCCCGGGCGTCGGCGGTCATCATGGTGACCAGCGCCGACAGCGAGCGTTTGGCCGGCGGCGTGCCTTTGACGACGCGCGCGGCTTCGGGCCCGAAACGGCCATCGGCAAGCGCGCTGGCATCGCAATTGGCGAGCACATCGCCGGCCATGATCTCCTCGCTATCGGCGAGGCGCACGCCGACGGCGCGGCCGCCCCGCACAATGATGCTGGAGACAGGGGCGCTATAACGGAACGTCGCCCCGCGCGCCGTTGCCAGCGCCGCCAGCGCTTGTGCCACCTTGTGCATGCCGCCCTCGACGAGCCAGACGCCGCGCGCTTCAAGATGTGCGATCAGCATCAGCGTGGCGGTGGCATCATAGGGCGACGCGCCGCAATAGGTGGCGTAGCGGCCGTAAAGCTGGCGCAGGCGCGGGTCCTTGAAATGCTTGCCGAGTGCTGACCAGAGTGTCTGGAAGGGGTTGATCGCCAGCATTTCGCCGGCGCCGGCAAGGCCAAAGCGCATGGCAAGGCCGATCGGTGTGGTGACGGGCGCTTCCATGTAGCGATGTTCGAGCGCGTTCCAGATGCGCGCCGCTTCGGTGCGAAAACTGTCAAAACCTTGTGCCTCACGGGCACCGGCGAAACGACCGATGGCATCGCGGCTTTGCGCCGGATCGGCCCACAGATCGAGCGCACTGCCATCGGCCCAGGCGTGGCGGGCAAGGCGATCGGATTTCACCAGGGTGAGATGGTCATCGAGCCGTTCACCAAGGCTGTCGAACAACGCTTCGAAAATCCAGCGCGCCGTGAAGACGGTGGGGCCGGCATCGATGGCGACGCCGTCGCAACTTACGGTGCGCAGCTTGCCGCCCGGTTGCGCCATGCGTTCGACCACCGTAACCGGCACGCCGGCACCGGCAAGCTGGACGGCGGCGACAAGGCCGCCGATACCGGCTCCGATGATGACGACTCCTGCTTCCTGGCCCACGAAGATCCCCAACCACCGGCAGCGGCGATTCCCGCCCGGCCGTGTGTGCGCCATGATTGACCGCACCGCGCCGACTGTCCAGAGTCGATGACACAATGACTGGTTCGATTCTACCGCCGACTTTGCGCGAACGCTGGCTTTTGCAGCGCAACCGCGTGCTTTCCAATCCGCATTTCCAGCGCTGGTCGCTGCGGCTGCCGCTGTTGCGCGGTACGGCGCGCCATCATGCCAATGCGATGTTCGCGGTGATCACCGGCTTTGTTTATACCAAGACACTGACGGCGGTGGTCGATCTGGGCATTGTTTCGGCGCTCGCCAAGGCGCCCGAATCAAGCGCAGCGCTGGCGGCGGCGGCGGGGCTGGAGGCTGCGGCGATGGCACGGCTGCTGGCGGCGGCCGCTGCGCTCGACCTGGTGGAGCCATTGCCAGGCGACCGCTGGACGCTGGGGCAACGCGGCGCGGCGCTGGCCAGCAACCGCGGCGCACTGGCGATGATCGAGCATCACAAGCTGTTCTATGCCGATCTCGCCGATCCGGTGGCGATGCTGCGGCGGGGGCGTGGCGGCGGCGAGCTGGCGGCGTTCTGGAGCTATGCCGAAGCTGCCGGGCGCGGCGAGCCGGCCGCCGCCAGCCCGCAGCAACCGGCGCAAGACGCGGCAACACAGGCCTATTCGGCGCTGATGGCGGCATCGCAGCCAATGGTGGCCGAACAGGTGCTCGACAGTTTTGATTTCAGCCGGCACCGCCAACTGCTCGATATCGGCGGCGGCCATGGCGCGTTTGTGGCCGAAGTGGCAAAGCGCCACCCGCGGCTGGGGCTGGCGTTGTTCGATTTGCCGGCGGTGGCAGCACAGGCCCGCGATATTCTCGCTGGCCAGGGCCTCGACCGGGTCATCGCCCATGGCGGCAGCTTCCGGGATGACCCGCTACCGGTGGGGGCTGATCTGATGACGCTGGTGCGCATTCTGCACGATCATGACGATGCGGTCGTGCTGGCGCTGTTGCAGGCGATCCGCGCCGCGTTGCCGCCGGGTGGCACATTGTTGATTGCCGAACCCATGGCGGGGACGCCGGGCGCGCAGGCGATGGGGGATGCGTATTTCGGCCTTTATTTGTGGGCGATGGGGTCGGGACGGCCGCGCACTTCGACGGCCTATGCCGAGATGCTTAAAAAAGCCGGCTTTGGCCGGATCAGGGAACAGCGCACCGGCTTGCCGATGGTGACACGGCTGCTCGTTGCAACGGTTTGATCGCACCCTAATGACTTTTTGCGACCAAAAAGCGTCAAGCAAGCTTTACAACTGAAGTTGTTGGATTAGGATGCATTCAAGGGAGGCAGCCAAGCAGCAGCCACCTCGGGGAGCATGAATGCAGTCGTTGGCAGTGGTCGTTGAGAATCCGGGGCAAGTCGCGCTCCGTATGCTCGCAATGACCCCGCCCGAAGGTGATGATCTGGTGGTCGCGGTCGATTATAGCGGCATCTCGATGGGCACCGAGAAATTGATGTACAACGGCTCGATGCCGATGTTCCCGGGCATGGGTTATCCGCTGGTGCCGGGCTATGAAGCCGTTGGCCGCGTCGTCGATGCAGCACCTGATGGCAGGCATCGTATCGGTGAAACCGTGTTCGTTCCGGGGTCTTCAAAGTTTATTGGCGCACGCGGGCTTTTCGGTGGCTCGGCAAGCACGCTGATCACCGGGTCGGCGCGGGTGCTGGGGATACCGTCCGGCCTCGGCGTCAACGCCGTTTTGATGTCGCTGGCGGCGACGGCGCAGCATGCTTTGGTCGGTGGCGCGCTGCCCGATCTTATTATCGGCCATGGTGTGCTTGGCCGCTTGCTGGCGCGTATGGCGATTGTGGCCGGTGGTGCCGCGCCGACGGTGTGGGAAATCAACCCGGATCGCATGGCCGGCGGCGATGGCTATGCTGTGCTGACGCCGGAACAGGATGATCGCCGCGATTACATGAACGTTTATGATGCCAGCGGTGATTCGAACATTCTCGATGCCGCCATCATGCGCACGGCGCGCGGGGGCGAGATCGTTCTCGTCGGTTTTTATGCCGATCCGTTGAATTTCCAGTTTGCGCCGGCGTTTCGTCGCGAAACCCGGATCCGGATCGCGACCGAGTTCCTGCCCGCCGATCTGGCGGCAGCTATAGCCATGGTCGACAATGGGCAGTTGTCGCTTGATGGCCTGGTGACCAACCTGGTGCCGGCGGCAAATGCCGCCACCGCCTATGGCCAGGCCTTTTCCGACGCGACCTGCCTGAAGATGGTATTCGACTGGAGAGACGCAGCATGAGCATCAACGCCCTTCTCGAAGAAGCCGCCGCATTGCGCGCCGAAGCCGACATCGAGCCCGATCCCGTCCACACCGGCGAAGCGACCAAGGAAACCCAGATCATCGCCATTTATGGCAAGGGCGGCAGCGGCAAATCATTTGCGCTGGCGAATCTGAGCTACATGATGGCGCAGCAGGGCAAGCGCGTGCTGCTCATCGGTTGCGACCCCAAATCGGATACGACCAGCCTGTTGTTCGGTGGCAAGGCGACCCCGACGATCATCGAAACCAGCGCCCGCAAGAAATTGGCTGGCGAAGAAATCAGCATCGAAGATGTGTGTTTTCAGCGCGATGGCGTTTTTGCGATGGAACTCGGCGGGCCTGAAGTCGGGCGCGGCTGCGGTGGTCGCGGCATCATCCATGGCTTTGAAACGCTCGAAAAACTGGGCTTTCACGATTGGGGCTTTGATTATGTCCTGCTCGATTTCCTCGGCGATGTCGTTTGCGGCGGCTTTGGTCTGCCGATCGCGCGTGACATGTGCCAGAAGGTGATCGTGGTCGCTTCGAACGATCTGCAATCGCTGTATGTCGCCAACAATGTCTGCAAGGCGGTCGAATATTTCCGCAAGATGGGCGGCAATGTCGGCGTGGCGGGCATTCTCATCAACAAGGATGATGGCTCGGGCGAGGCCCAGGCCTTTGCCAAGGCGGTCGGTATTCCCGAATTGATCTCGATCCCGGCGCATGACGATATCCGCAAGAAATCCGCCAATTACCAGATCATCGGCACATCGGAGAGCCAGTGGGGCGCGTTGTTCGCCGAACTCGCCGAAAATGTTGCCAGCGCGCCACCGGTGCGGCCGACGCCGCTCGATCAGGATGGCCTGCTCGGGCTGTTCAAGCCCGAAGATACCGGCGGTAATTTCCAGCTCAAGCCGGCGAGCCAGGCCGATATGCGCGGCGGTGTTTTCGAAACCAAGCCGACGCTCGAGGTTGTTTACGACAATGTCTGACAATCTCGATCTTGAAGTGCCAACAGCACCGGTTGCGGAAGGTGGCGGCTGTCACGCCGGCGCCGAAACGATGCGGGACGCGGCGGCCAAGGCCGGCAAATCCGAGATTCTCGATCGCTATGCGGCTGATTATCCGCAGGGCCCGCATGATCAGCCGCAATCGATGTGCCCGGCGTTCGGGTCGCTGCGTGTCGGCCTCAGGATGCGGCGTACCGCGACGATCCTGTCGGGTTCAGCGTGCTGCGTTTACGGGCTGACCTTCACCTCGCACTTTTATGGCGCGCGCCGCACGGTCGGTTATGTGCCGTTCAGTTCGGAAACGCTGGTCACCGGCAAATTGTTCGAAGATATCCGCGAAGCCGTTTATAAAATGGCCGATCCGGCGCTGTATGACACGATTGTGGTTACCAATTTGTGCGTGCCGACCGCATCCGGTGTGCCGCTGCAACTGATCCCCGATGTCATCAACGGCGTCCGCGTTATCGGCATCGATGTGCCGGGCTTTGGCGTGCCGACCCATGCCGAAGCCAAGGATGTGCTTGCCGGCGCGATGCTCGCCTTTGCCCGCAAGGAAGTCATGGCCGGGCCGGTGGCAGCGCCTTCGGTGCGCCAGGACTTGCCGACCATCACGCTTTTGGGCGAAATGTTCCCCGCTGATCCTGTCGGCATATCGATGATGCTCGAGCCGATGGGCCTTGCTGCCGGGCCGGTGGTGCCGACCCGCGAATGGCGTGAGCTTTACGCCGCGCTCGATTGCGCCGCGGTGGCGGCGATCCACCCGTTCTACACCGCATCGGTGCGTGAATTCGAAGCCGCCGGCCGCAAGGTCATCGGCAGCGCGCCGGTCGGTCGCGATGGCACCGCCGCCTGGCTCGCGGCCATCGGTGATGCCTGCGGAATCAGTGCTGACAAGGTGGCGGCGGCGCAGAACAAGTTCCTGCCGGCGATCACTGCCGCGCTCGCTGCCAAGCCGATCAAGGGCCGCATTACCGTGTCGGGCTATGAAGGTTCGGAATTGCTGGTCGCGCGACTGCTGATCGAATCGGGTGCCGAGGTGCCCTATGTTGGCACTGCCTGTCCGCGGACCCAATGGTCGGACCCTGATCGCGAATGGCTTGAGGCGCGCGGCACGCACATCCAGTATCGCGCCAGCCTTGAGCAGGACATTGCCGCAGTCAATGAATTCCGGCCTGATCTGGCTATCGGCACGACTCCGGTAGTGCAGCACGCCAAAAGCCATGCCATTCCCGGCCTGTATTTCACCAACCTTATTTCGGCGCGTCCGCTCATGGGGCCTGCCGGTGCCGGCAGCCTGGCACAAGTCATCAACGGGGCGCTCGCCAACAAGGCGCGCTTCGATACGATGCGCGAGTTTTTCAAAGGGGTTGGCGAAGGCTTTTCGGCGGGCATCTGGGAAGACACGCCAACCGACCGCCCCGATTTCAAGAAGAAATACGCTGCCAAGATGTTCGCCGCGGCGAAGTCCGAAGAGGCCATCGGCTCATGACGCTGATCCTCGATCACGGCGTTTTTGATGGTTTTGTCATGATCTGTGACGGTTCAGGCGGTGCAGCATGGCGCTGATCCTCGATCATGACAGGGCGGGCGGCTATTGGGGCGCCGTCTACGCCTTTACTGCCATCAAGGGGCTGCAGGTCATCATCGACGGCCCGGTGGGCTGCGAGAACCTGCCAGTCACCTCGGTCCTTCACTACACCGACGGTCTGCCGCCGCACGAACTGCCGATTGTCGTCACCGGGCTTGGCGAACAGGAGCTCGGCCGCGATGGCACCGAAGGCGCCATGAAGCGGGCTTGGAAGACGCTCGATCCGTCGTTGCCAGCGGTTGTCGTCACCGGTTCGATTGCCGAAATGATCGGCGGCGGCGTGACGCCCGAAGGAACCAATGTGCAGCGTTTTCTGCCGCGCACCATCGATGAAGATCAGTGGCAGGCCGGTGACCGCGCGCTGACCTGGCTGTGGACGCAGTTTGGCCCCAAAAAGACGCCGCCGCTGCGGCCGCGCAAGGAAGGCGCCAAGCCGAAGGTCAACATCATCGGGCCGATGTATGGCACCTTCAACATGCCGTCAGATCTTGCCGAGATTCGCCGGTTGCTTGAAGGCATTGGCTGCGAGGTCAATATGGTGTTTCCGCTGGGCACCCATCTTGCCGATATTCGCCGCCTCGCTGATGCCGAAGTCAATGTCTGCATGTATCGCGAATGGGGCCGGGGGCTGTGCGAAGCGCTCGAACGTCCCTATCTTCAGGCGCCGATCGGGCTGAATTCGACCACCTTGTTCCTGCGCAAACTCGCTGAACTGACCGGGCTCGATGCCGAACCCTTCATCGAAAAAGAAAAGCACACCACGATCAAGCCGCTTTGGGATTTATGGCGCTCGGTGACGCAGGATTTCTTCGGCACCGCGAGCTTTGCCGTTGTTGCGACCGAAACCTATGAACGCGGCCTGCGCAGCTTCCTTGAAGACGATATGGGCCTGCCCTGCACCTTCAGTTTCAAGCGCACCGCCGGGATCAAGCCCGACAATGCCGCCGTCATCGAAGCGATCAAGACCAACCCGCCGCTGATCCTGTTCGGCAGCTACAATGAGCGGATGTACATGGCCGAACTCGGCAGTCGTTCGATCTATGTGCCGGCAAGTTTTCCAGGCGCCGCCATCCGTCGCCACACCGGTTCGCCGTTCATGGGCTATTCGGGTGCGACCTATCTGGTGCAGGAAGTCTGCAACGCGTTGTTCGACGCGCTGTTCTTCATCCTGCCGCTTGCCGGCCAGATGGACCGCGCCGAAGCGACGCCGTCACGCCTGCTCGAAGCGGTCAGCTGGGAAGACGAAGCCCGCTCCGAACTCGATGTGCTGGTCGACAAGCAACCGGTGCTGGTGCGCATCTCGGCCGCCAAGCGTTTGCGCGATGCCGCCGAGCGTGCGGCGCGTGATGCCGGCGAAAAAATCGTAACGCGCGAAAGGCTTTATGCCGCCGCGCAATTATTTGATGCCCAGGCGGCATGAGCCTCTGGCGCAATCATAAACCCTGCGGCATAGTGTCCCAGGGAACACCCTTTGGTTCGAAAGAACCTCGACCACTTTGCGGTGGGTTCCAACGCCGCGGAGCTGCCGGTCGGGCGAGGCCATCCCGGCCCCGTGCGGCGGATAAACTGGAGGAAACTGTATGAGTGATAAAATGTTGGGTCCAGGTACGTACCTGACCGACGCCGAAGCGAAAGAGTTCCACAAGGGCTTTGTTGCCAGCATGGGCTTTTTCACCTTCGTCGCGATCGTCGCGCACTTCCTGGTCTGGGAATGGCGTCCGTGGCTGGGTTCGCCCAAGGCATATGCCGCCGTCGAACAAAGTGTCCAGCAGGCCGATGCGACTTCGGTCGCTGCGCCCCGCGGTTAAGGAGTAAAGACAATGTGGAGAGTTTGGCAGGCGTTCAACCCGCAGCGGTTGCTTCCGGCACTTGCAATCTTTTTGTTCACCCTGGCAGTGCTGATTCACTTCATCCTGCTCAGCACGAGCCGCTACAACTGGCTCGATGGCGCCGAACCTGCGGCACCCGCCGCATCGGCCGCGGTAACATCGACCGCAGCGGCAGTCTGACCCAGCTACTTTGGCTGGAATGTAATGTAAAAGGTAAAGCGAGACGGGCAGGGATAAAACCTTGCCCGCCCGCCCGACCGACTAAAAGGCCTGCACTATATTCTATGGGGAATATAGTCCGGCGAGGAGGTGCGCCATGGCGCTCTTGAGTTTTGAACGGAAATATCGCGTTCGGGGAGGCACGCTGGTTGGCGGTGACCTTTTCGATTTTTGGGTTGGACCCTTTTATGTGGGGTTCTTCGGCGTCACGACCATATTTTTTGCAACGCTCGGCACAGCGTTGATTCTTTATGGCGCAGCGATCGGCCCGACGTGGAACCCGTGGCTCATCAGCATCGCACCGCCCGATATCAGCTATGGCCTTAGCCTGGCGCCTTTGCGCGACGGCGGACTCTGGCAAATCATCACCATCTGCGCCGTCGGTGCTTTTTCGAGCTGGGCGCTGCGCGAAGTCGAAATCTGCCGCAAGCTCGGCATGGGCTATCATGTGCCCTTTGCCTTTGGGGTCGCTATTTTTGCCTATGTCTCGCTGGTCGTGATCCGGCCGATGCTGCTCGGCGCCTGGGGCTTTGGTTTCCCTTACGGCATCTTCAGCCATCTCGATTGGGTGTCGAACACCGGTTATCAATATCTGCATTTCCACTATAATCCGGCGCACATGCTGGCGGTCAGCTTCTTCTTCACGACGACGCTCGCGCTCGGCCTGCACGGGTCGCTTGTGCTGTCGGCAGTCAATCCGGCCAAGGGCACCGATGTCAAATCGCCCGAATATGAAGATACGTTTTTCCGCGATCTCGTCGGCTATTCGGTCGGCACCCTCGGCATCCACCGCGTCGGCTTGCTGCTGGCGCTCAACGCCGGGTTCTGGAGCGCGGTCTGCATCATCCTGTCGGGTCCCTTCTGGTCGCGTGGTTGGCCCGAATGGTGGACCTGGTGGCTCAACCTGCCGATCTGGCGCTGAGGGGAGGCACGATCATGGCTTATCAGAATATTTTCACCCAGGTTCAGCTGCGCGGCGAGCTTGAAGACGGTGTGCCGCTGCCCGCCGGCAGTGATCCGCGCTTCGGCCCGTTCGGCTTCACCTATTGGATGGGCAAACTGGGCGGCACCCAAATCGGCCCGGTCTATCTTGGCACGCTTGGCGTTGCCTCGCTGTTGATGGGGACGCTCGCCTTCCTCATCATCGGTTTCAATTTCTGGGCACAGGTCAATTGGGATCCCATCCAGTTCGTCCGTCAGCTGTTCTGGCTGTCGCTTGAGCCGCCGCCCGCCAAATATGGCCTCGCCATCCTGCCGCCGCTGGCGGAAGGTGGCTGGTGGCTGATTTCCGGCGCATTCTTGACCGCATCGATCTTGTTGTGGTGGGCGCGCACCTATCGCCGCGCCGTTGAATTGCAGATGGGCACGCATGTCGCCTGGGCCTTTGCCTCGGCCATCTGGCTCTATCTGGTGCTCGGCTTCATCCGGCCGCTCGCCATGGGCAGCTGGTCGGAAGCGGTGCCGTTCGGGATTTTCCCGCACCTTGATTGGACCGCTGCGTTTTCGATCCGCTATGGCAATTTGTTCTACAATCCGTTCCACGCGCTTTCGATCGTCTTCCTTTACGGGTCGACATTGCTGTTCGCCATGCACGGCGCCACCATTCTGGCGGTCGGGCGCTATGGCGGTGAACGCGAAATCGAACAGATCACCGATCGTGGCACGGCATCCGAGCGCGCAGCGTTGTTCTGGCGCTGGACCATGGGCTTCAACGCCACGATGGAATCGATTCACCGCTGGGCGTGGTGGTTTGCGGTGCTGACGACGCTCACCGGCGGCATCGGCATTCTGCTCACCGGCACCGCTGTCGATAACTGGTATCTA
>JBBQMB010000075.1:0-13538 GCA_038328515.1 Sphingomonadales bacterium | reverse complement strand
GGGGTGCTAACCCCATCTTAATTATCGGCTTCCTAAAAAAAATTCACCAATAACTACCCCCCCCCCGCCGGGGGGTGGGGCCGGGGGTGGGGCCTTGTTCCCCACCCAAAACTGATTTCCGGCGATGAAGGACTCCCCCATCCCCGGCCCCTCCCGCAGCCGTTAGGCGACGCCTTCGCGTCAACCGGGAGGGGAGCTAGAAAGCCGCGACCGGCAGCGCCATCATCGTCTCGGCCCCCGCCTCGAGCTTGGCCCTAAGCGCCGCCACATCGGCAAAGTTGCGCGCCGCATAATAGCGCGCGGTAATCAGCTTTGCCGAATAAAAATCAACATCCTCGGCGCCCGCATCGAGCGCGGCAAACGAAGCCTTGGCCATCAACAGCCACATATGCCCAAGCGCGACAATCCCCATCATGTGCAGATAGGCCGTTGCCCCTGCACCGGCATTATCGGGGTTGGCCATGCCGTTCTGCAGCAACCAGAAAGTCGACGCCTGCAAATCACCCACCGCTTTTTCCAGCGGAACGGCAATGAACGACAGCCGGTCTTCACCCTTGGCATCGGCAATCGCTTCATTCAGCAGCGCCAGCCATGCCTGCGTCCCGCGCCCGCCATTTTGCCCGAGTTTGCGGCCAACAAGGTCCATCGCCTGGATGCCGTTGGTGCCTTCATAAATCTGGGCAATCCGCGCATCGCGCACAAACTGTTCCATGCCCCATTCGCGGATATAACCATGGCCGCCATAAACCTGCTGGCTTTCGGTGGCGATTTCATAGCCCTTGTCGGTGAAATAGCCCTTGATGACCGGCGTCAGCAGCGAAATCAGGTCATCGGCGTGCTGACGAGCTTCCGGCGTTGCCGCCTTGTGCGACAGATCGACCTGCAAAGCCCCCCACAGCGCCAGCGCCCGCGCGCCTTCGTTGAACGCCCGGCCGTTCATCAGCATGCGCCGCACATCGGCGTGAACGATGATCGGATCAGCCTTGGCCGCGGGATCGGCCGGCCCGGTCAGCGCCCGGCCCTGAATCCGGTCCTTGGCGTAGGTCACGGCGTTCTGATAGGCGAGTTCGCCCTGCGCCAGCCCCTGGATGCCGACGCCAAGCCGCGCCGCATTCATCATGATGAACATGGCGCGCAGGCCCTTGTTCTCCTCACCGATGAGATAGCCGGTCGCGCCGTCATAGTTCATCACGCACGTCGAATTGGCATGAATGCCCATCTTGTGCTCGATCGAGCCGCATTTGACGCCGTTGCGCGCGCCGAGCGACCCATCGTCATTGACGATGAACTTGGGCACGATGAATAGCGAAATGCCCTTCACATTGTCGGGCGCACCGGTCGTCTTGGCGAGCACGAGATGAATGATGTTGTCGTTGAGGTCATGCTCACCGGCCGAAATGAAAATCTTGGTGCCGCTGATCTTGTGCGTACCATCATCCTGCGGCTCAGCGCGCGTGCGGATCAGCCCGAGGTCGGTGCCGCAATGCGGCTCGGTCAGGTTCATCGTACCGGTCCAATGGCCGCTGACCATTTTTGGCAGATACTTCTTCTTCTGTTCGGCGCTGCCCACGGCTTCAATCGCCGCCTGCGCGCCGTCATTCAGCCCCGGATACATGCTGAAAGCCATGTTGGCGCTCGATAGAAACTCCTGCAGCACCATGCCGATGACATAGGGCAGCCCCTGCCCGCCATATTCGGCATCGGCCATCAACGTACCCCAGCCGGCCTCGACGAACTGGGCATAAGCTTCTTTGAACCCCGCCGGCGTCGTCACGCTGCCATCATCATGGCGGGTACAGCCCTCGATGTCGCCCGACAGGTTGATCGGCGCCAGCACTTCTTCGCAGAATTTGGCAGCTTCCTCCAATATGGCACCGACAACATCGGGCGTGGCGTCGCCAAAACCGGGCAGACTGGCGTGGTTTTGCAGGCCGACAACGGCCTCCAGAACGAATTTGGTGTCCTTCACCGGGGCACGATAGGCGGGCATGGCGTTTCCTCGGGGGGCTGGAGAACGGCGCTTACTGGCTCGCTGCTCTGGGCGTCAGCGGTTCAATCACGGCACAGAAATGTTCGAGTTCTTCAATCGTCGCATCGATATCGGCGCGCTGTTCGGCCAGCGCTTCGATCCGCGCCCGGCATTTGTCGAGTGTCACTCGGCGCTGGGTCGTGCGATTATCATCCAGATCATACAGATCGATCATCTCGCGGATTTCGGCGAGCGAAAAACCGACATTCTTGGCCCGCAAAATCCACGCCAGCCGCGCCCGATCCCGCCGCGCATAAACCCGGTTCTGCCCCAGACGTTGCGGCGCGATCAACCCCTGGTCTTCATAAAATCGGATGGCGCGCGGCGTTACATTGAACGCCAGCGACAATTCGGTGATGGTGAAGCTTTCCGAACCGCACGGCGGCGGCTCCTGCACAATGGCAAAGGATTGCGAGTCTCCAGACATGCCAATGGTCTAGTTGACGTTAACGTAAGGGTCAAGTTGCCAGCACGACCATTTCCCGGTTCCGGTGGACGAACCGCCCCGGATCGCCGCGATCACACAGCGCCGCAACCGCCCTTGCCACGACATCGGCACCAATGCCGCCATATTTGTCGAGCCCGCCGATCAACAGCGGGTTGAGCACAGGCGCTAACCATTGGAAAAACGCTTCTGTCGGTCGGCGGTCGGCACGTGGCCCCAGGATCAGGCCGGGCTGGATGATATCAAGCCGATCAAACCCCAATTTTGCCAGATCGCGTTCAACCTCACCCTTCACCCGCGAATAAAATACGCCAGAGGCGGCATCGGCACCAACGGCAGTGACAACGATGAAGTGCCGCACGCCGGCAGCCTGCGCGCCCTTTGCAAAGGCCAGCACGGCGTCGTGATCCACCGCCCGAAACGCCGCCTGGCTCCCCGCCGCGCTTATTGTCGTGCCGAGCGCCGATACCGCGACCCGCGCCGGCGGCAGCGCTGGCAAAGCGGCAAAATCGGCCACAACCTCTCCCGCCACCCCGGTCGCGCGGCGCCCAACCGGCACGATATCCTCCCGCAGCGCCCGCACGCGCGACCCGACAAGCCCCGTCGCGCCGGCCAGCAACACCGTCATTTCGTCACCTTTTCACGCCTTTTTAGCGTCGGCAACGGCTCCCCCAGCCATTCAAGCAGCAATATATACCCGATGGCGAGCAGCACCGGCCCGACGAAAAGCCCGAGCAAGCCCGCCGCCAGCGCCCCGCCGATGACGCCAATCAGGATGATCGGCACCGGCACCGCAAGGCCGATACCCATCATGAACGGCTTCAATGCCGCATCGAACACCGCCACGGCCACCGCCCAGGCGACAAAAAGCAGCGCCGATTGCCCGCCATCGACCGACCAGATGTAAAATGCCCCCGGTATCGTCAGCAATTGCGAGGGAATCTGGACGATGCCGAAGAATAGCAACACCATCACCAGCACCCCGGCAAAGGGCAGATGAAAGACAAAAAAGGCACTGCCAAGCAGCACCGCCTGCACCACCGCCATGCCGATGACGCCCTTCAACACGCTGCGCACCGTCGCAATGCCGAGGTCGAAAAAGCGTTCGCCGCGCTCGCTATTGCCGGCAAACCGATAAACCATGGCGCGGCCAACTCGCCGCAGGCCAACACCATAGGCCAGCAACAGCGCGGCAATCACGATGGCAGCGACAAAGCGCACGAAGCCCGACGCCAGTTCCGATGCCCGCGCCGCCACCCACAGAATGACGTTTTCCACCAGCGCCGCGTGCCCGGCCAGCGCTTGCGGCACATCGGCGCGCAGCACATCCCATTGCGCCAGCAACAGGCTGCCCGCCACCGGCACCCGCGCCAGCCATGGCAGCGCCGGCAGCACAACAAGCCCGCCGGGGTTGGTACGCACCAGATGTATCGCCGAAGCCGTGATCGAATCGACCAGCGCCACTGCCGGTGCCACCAGCAAGACCACGCCGATGAACCCGATAAGTGTTGCCGACAACGCGTTGCGCAGGCCGAACTGGCGCAGCCGCACATGCAGCGGCCAGAACATCACCGCGAGCAAAACCGACCAGACCAGTACGACCAGCAACGGCTGCACAATGCGCAGACAGGCCAGCAGCAGCGCCGCGATGATGCCGAACCGCAGCATCGTATCACTCAGCCAGAGCGGCGGGCCGTCGCGACGCGGCATCACGGCGGGTTCTTCATCAAGCATCCCGCACCAACCCCTGCGATCCGACCACCCGGTAAAAGCATGATCGCTCCCCGGTATGGCATGCCGGGCCCGCCGGTTCGACCTGCAACCACAACGCATCCTGGTCACAATCGATGCGAATTTCGATTATACGCTGGGTGTGGCCCGATGTCGCGCCCTTGTGCCACAGTTCCTGCCGTGACCGGCTCCAGTAATGCGCCTCGCCGGTCGCCAGCGTTGCCGCCAGTGCTTCGGCATTCATATGCGCCACCATCAGCAGTTCGCCCGATGCCGCATCGCTGGCAACAGCGGTGATCAGGCCATTGCTGTCCCATTTCGGGTTGAGCGCCAATCCGGTCTCGCGGTCCGACATATGACACTTCCATTTTAGAGCAGAGGGGCGGTTTCGGGGGCGACAATCGCCCGATGAATCCCTATATGCCGCCCAGAAGCGGCGCTGATAAGGCATTTTCGGGCATGACCATGCTGACAACCGACCCGTGGGAGGATGATCACCTCCACGAAGAATGCGGCGTTTTCGGCGTCTATGGCGCCGATGGTGCCGCCGCGCTCGTCGCACTGGGCCTCCACGCCCTCCAGCATCGCGGCCAGGAAGCCGCCGGCATCACGACCTTTGATGGCAAGGATTTCCACACCCATCGCGCCATGGGCCATGTCGCCGGCAATTTTGACAGCGACGAGGTCATCAAAAAGCTGCGCGGCGATGTCGCCATCGGCCATAACCGCTATTCGACCACCGGCGAAACCGCACTCCGCAACGTCCAGCCGCTATTTGCCGAGCTGTCCTCCGGGGGTTTTGCCATTGGCCATAATGGCAATATCTCCAATGCAACGGCGCTGCGCCGCGATCTGGTGCGCCGCGGCTCGATCTTTCAATCGACCAGCGACACCGAAGTCATCATCCATCTGGTGGCGACATCGTCCTACCGCACCCTGCTCGATCGCTTCATCGATGCGCTCAAGCGCGTCGAAGGCGCCTATTCGCTGCTCTGCCTGACATCCGAAGGCATGCTCGCCTGTCGCGATCCGCTCGGCGTGCGGCCGCTGGTGCTCGGCCGGTTGGGGGATAGCTATATCCTCGCGTCCGAAACCGTGGCGCTCGATGTGGTCGGCGCGACCTTCCTGCGCGCGGTTGAACCGGGCGAGCTCATCATCATTTCACCGCGCGGGCTGCGATCCTTGCGGCCTTTTGCCGTGCAGCGGCCGCGCCCCTGCATCTTTGAACACGTCTATTTCAGCCGCCCCGACTCGATGGTCGATGGCTCCAGCGTCTATCAGGTCCGCAAGGCCATAGGTGCCGAACTGGCACGCGAAAGCCCTGTGATCGCCGATATGGTGGTGCCGGTGCCCGACAGCGGCACCCCGGCGGCCATCGGCTATGCCCAGGAATCAGGCCTGCCCTTCGAACTCGGCATTATCCGCTCGCATTATGTTGGTCGCACCTTCATCCAGCCGGGTGACCAGATCCGCAACCTTGGGGTCAAGCTCAAGCACAACGCCAACCGCGCGATGATCACCGGCAAGCGCATCGTGCTGATCGATGATTCGATCGTGCGCGGCACCACCAGCGTCAAGATCGTCCAGATGCTGCGCGAAGCCGGCGCCGAGGAGGTGCATATGCGCATCGCCAGCCCGCCGACACGGCATAGTTGCTATTATGGCGTCGATACGCCCGAACGCTCCAAGCTGCTGGCGGCACAGATGGATGTCGAGCGCATGCGCGACTATATCAAGGTCGATAGCCTGGCGTTCCTGTCGATCGATGGCCTGTACCGCGCGCTCGGCGAGGCCAGCCGACAGGATGATGCGCCGCAATATTGCGACGCCTGCTTCACCGGCGACTATCCCACCCGCCTCACCGACCAGGAAGAACTTGAAACGCCTGACCAGTTGAGCCTGCTTGCCGAGCGCATGATCTAACAGCAGGACCCCATGACCGATACGACCAAGCCCCTCGCCCTCATCACCGGCGCCAGCCGCGGCATTGGTGCCGCCACCGCGCTGGCGCTGGCGGCAACCCACCATGTCATCCTCACCGCCCGCAGTGAAAAGGATCTGGCCGCTGTCGAAGGCCGCATCCATGGCGCTGGCGGCTCCGCGACCATTGCGCCCTTCGACCTTGCCGACAGCGACGCCATCGACCGGCTTGCCGCGGCAATCGGGGCGCGCTGGGGAAGGCTTGACCTGCTGGTGCTCAACGCCGCCATGCTCGGCACGCTGACGCCGCTGCCGCATATCGATCCCAGGGAATGGGACAAGGTGATGACGCTCAACGTGACCGCCAACTGGCGGCTGATCCGCGCCTTCGACCCCTGGTTGCGCCTCAGCGCTGCTGCCGATGTGGTCGCGCTGACCTCGTCGCTCGGCAGCCGCCCGCGCGCCTATTGGGGCGCCTATGCCGCGTCCAAGGCCGCGCTGGAAAGCATCGTCGCGACCTATGGCCTCGAAGTTGGCAATATCACTGCGGTGCGCACCCATGTCATCGACCCCGGCGCCACCCGCACGGACATGCGCGCCCGCGCTTTCCCGGGTGAAAATCCTGCCGGCGTCAAACCGCCGGAAGCTGTCGTGCCCCTCATACTGGCAGCGATTGCAACGCCGCGCGGCCCAGCGGCCTGACCCCATGGCGAAGGGTGACTTGCGCCGCCGCTGGCTGACCCTTGGCGAGATCATCGCAGTGCTGGCGCTGGTGATCTCAGCCGCCAGCTTTTGGGATGCCCATCGCGACCGTCAATTAGCCCGGGCCACCGTGGCAAAACCCGCCAGCGCTGCGCCATTGGTGCTCAAGGCGGTGGTCAGCAATGAAGGCGACGGCCTTGAATTCACCGTGGCCGGCAATGATCGCGTCATCCAGACCCAGACGATCATCTTTCCCGAAAGCCTCGGCGTTCATGCGGTCGACACGCTCGGCAACCCGCATATTGAAACCGGCTGGTTTGCCGACGCGCTGCGCAAGGCGATCAAGCCGCCGCGTCGCGCCGGGCGGCTGCCGGTTGGCATCATTACGCACTACACCGACAATGGCGTCGACCGCATCGATAGCGCGCTTTACGACGTTGGCCATGATTGGCGATCGAGGCTGCTGCAAAGCGACACGCCGCGGCTCGACGGGATCACATTGGTAAGCCGCGGCAACAAGGATCTGGCCGCCCGGGTTGAAGCCCGTTGGCGCAAGGCGCATCCGCCAGCTTAGGGCCGATTGCCTGGAAGTTGAACTGTCATCCCGGGCTCGACCCGGGACCCAGTTTGTTCTTGGCAACCGATGAGCAAGGCAAACTGGGTCCCGGGTCAAGCCCGGGATGACAGCATTAATTCAACCAGTGTGGAAACTGGCACCAATAGGTCCTGATCCTAGCGCTTGCCGCGCCGCAGTTTTTCCAGCTTCTTGACGATCATGTCGCGCTTCAGCTTGCTGAGGTGATCGATGAACAGCACGCCGTTCAAATGGTCCATCTCGTGCTGGAGACAGGTGGCGAGCAGGCCTTCGATCGTTTCATCATGCGCCGCGCCCGCTTCATCGAGCCAGGTGGCGCGAATGCTCGCCGGGCGGTCGACATCGGCGTACATATCGGGAACCGAAAGGCAGCCTTCGTTGTAAACCGCGAAATCGTCCGATTCCCACACGATCTCCGGGTTGATGAACACCTTGGGGTCGCGCACATATTTGATCTTGGCGGCTTCCTCTTCGCTCTCGGGCTCGGCCGCTGCGGGGTCTTCGGGGCGTTGCAGATCGATTACCAGAATGCGCTCGGCGACCCCGACCTGCACGGCGGCAAGGCCGATGCCCGGCGCGTCGTACATCGTTTCGAGCATATCGGCGATCAAGGCGCGATGCGCGTCGGTTACCGTGTCGACAGGTGTGGAAATGACGCGCAACCGCGCATCGGGGGTTTCGATGATGTCTAATATGGCCATGGCGGCGATGTAAGGACGCCGCCCCCGTCGGTCAAGAAAGCTACTCCACCAGCCGCCGTGCCCTCAGCGCCAGCGCCAGCGTGCCCTCATCAAGATAATCGAGTTCGCCGCCGACTGGCAGGCCATGCGCCAGTTGCATCACCCGCACCCCTGCGGTTGCCAGCCGTTCGGCGATATAGTGCATCGTCGTCTGCCCCTCCAGCGTGGCATTCATCGCCAGCACGACTTCGGCAATGCTGCCATCGGCGACACGGACCAGCAGCGACTCGATCGCCAGATCCTCGGGCCGGATGCCGTCGAGTGCCGAAAGCCGGCCGCCCAGCACATGGTAACGCCCCGGAAACAGCCGCGCCCGGTCGAGCGCCCATAAATCGGCAACCTCTTCGACCACGCACAAAGTCGTCGGATCACGCCGCGGATCGGTGCAGATCGCGCACGGATCGCGGGTATCGACATTGCCGCAGGTGGCGCAGGTCACCAGGTTGCGATCCACGGCCTGCAACGCCGCCACAAGTGGTGCCAGCGCCGTTTCGCGCCGCTTTATGAGGTGCAGCACCGCACGCCGTGCCGACCGCGGCCCCAGCCCGGGCAGCCGCGCCAGCGCCTGGGTAAGCGCATCGATTTCGGGTGAAGCCATGCCGCGGTTATGGCGCGGCACGGCCAACGGGGCAACCGCCGCGCACGAATGGCAACAAATCCCGAATCCCGCCCTTTCCGCCTTGCCCGCCATGCGCTAAACCGTGCGACAATCTGGAGCAGGGAGCATCACCATGACCGCCATCGGACAGGACAGCCTGAAAACCCGCCGCACCCTCAGCGTTGGTGGCAAAAACTACGCCTATTACAGCCTCGCCGCCGCCGCCGCCGCGCTCGGCGACATCAGCCGCCTGCCCTATTCGATGAAGGTATTGTTCGAAAACCTGCTGCGCTTCGAAGACGGCAGCACGGTTACCGTGGCCGATCTCAAGGCGCTCGTCGCCTGGCTCGGATCCGGCAAATCGGATCATGAAATCAACTATCGCCCGGCGCGCGTGCTCATGCAGGATTTCACCGGCGTGCCGTGCGTCGTCGATCTGGCGGCAATGCGCGATGCCATGACCAAGCTTGGCGGCGATCCGCAGAAAATCAACCCGCAGGTGCCCGTTGATCTGGTCATCGATCACAGCGTCATGGTCGATGAATTCGGCACGCCAATGGCCTATGAAGACAATATGGATCTCGAATACGCCCGCAATATCGAGCGTTACGAGTTTCTGCGCTGGGGTTCATCGGCGCTGAAGGGCTTTCGCGTCGTCCCCCCCGGCACCGGCATCTGCCACCAGGTCAATCTGGAATATCTGGCGCAGGCAGTCTGGACCAGCGAAGACGCCAGCGGCGCCACGATTGCCTATCCCGATACCGTGGTCGGCACCGATAGCCACACCACGATGATCAATGGCCTTGGCGTGCTTGGCTGGGGCGTCGGCGGGATCGAGGCCGAAGCCGCCATGCTCGGCCAGCCGGTCAGCATGCTCATCCCCGAAGTCGTCGGCATGAAGCTGTTCGGCAAGATGTCCGAAGGCATCACTGCCACCGATCTGGTGCTCACCGTCACCCAGATGCTGCGCGCCAAGGGCGTCGTCGGGCGCTTTGTCGAATTTTACGGCCCCGGGCTCGACGCGCTGACCCTCGCCGATCGCGCCACCATCGCCAATATGGCGCCAGAATATGGCGCCACCTGCGGCTTTTTCCCGATCGACGAAGCCACGCTCGCCTATATGCGCCTGTCGGGCCGCAGCGATGATCGTATCGCGCTGGTCAAGGCTTATTGCCAGGCGCAGGGCCTGTGGCGCGAAGCCAATACCCCTGATCCCATTTTCACCGAAACGCTCGAGCTTGATCTGGCCAGCGTGCTGCCGTCGCTCGCCGGCCCCAAACGCCCGCAAGACAAGGTGCTGCTGTCGGGCGCGGCTCCAGCCTTTGAAGGTGAACTCGCGGGTGGCTACAAACAGGGCGAACACCTGCAAAAGCGCGTGCCGGTGGCGGGCGCCAGCTATGATATCGGCCATGGCGATGTCGTCATCGCCGCGATCACCAGCTGCACCAATACGTCGAACCCCAATGTGCTCGTCGCCGCCGGGCTTGTCGCCCGCAAGGCCAATGCGCTCGGCCTCAAATCCAAGCCTTGGGTAAAGACCTCGCTGGCACCCGGATCGAAAGTCGTCACCGATTATTTCGAAAAATCCGGGCTGCAAACCGATCTTGATGCGCTTGGCTTCAACCTCGTCGGTTATGGCTGCACGACCTGCATCGGCAATTCGGGGCCGCTCGCCGAGCCGATTTCAAAGGCGATCAACGGCAATGACATCGTCGCTGCCTCGGTGCTGTCGGGCAACCGCAACTTCGAAGGCCGGGTGTCGCCCGACGTCCGCGCCAATTACCTCGCCTCGCCGCCGCTGGTCGTGGCCTATGCCATCGCCGGATCGATGCGGATCGATATCACCACCGAAGCGCTGGGCATCGGCAACAATGGCCAGCCCGTTTACCTCAAGGACATCTGGCCGACCAACCAGGAAGTCGCCGCGATGGTGCTTTCGTCGGTTACAGCCGACATGTTCCGCGCCCGTTATGACAATGTTTTCGATGGCGATGAACGCTGGCAGGCGATCAAGGTCGAAGGCGGCGCCACCTATAAATGGAACGCTGCCTCCACCTACGTCCAGAACCCACCCTATTTCGACGGCATGACGATGACCCCGCAACCAACGCGTGACATCACCAACGCCCGGCCGCTGGCGATTTTCGGCGATTCGATCACCACCGATCACATCTCGCCGGCCGGTTCGTTCAAGGAAGTTTCACCCGCCGGGCGCTATCTGTCCGAACGCCAGGTCGCCCGCGCCGATTTCAATTCCTATGGCGCGCGTCGCGGCAACCATGAAGTGATGATGCGCGGCACCTTCGCCAATATCCGCATCAAGAACGAAATGGTTCCCGGCATCGAAGGCGGCGTGACCAGGCACATCCCCAGCGGTGAAAATCTGGCGATCTTCGATGCCGCTGAAAAGTACAAGGCCGATGGCACGGCGCTGATCGTCGTCGCCGGCAAGGAATATGGCACAGGCAGCTCGCGTGATTGGGCGGCAAAGGGCACCACCCTGCTCGGCGTGCGCGCCGTCATCGCCGAAAGCTTCGAACGCATCCACCGCTCCAACCTTGTCGGCATGGGCGTACTGCCGCTGCAATTTGCACCAGGTTCGGATCGCAAGACCGCCTTGCTCGATGGTACCGAGACGTTCGACATCACCGGCGTCGCCAGCCTCAAGCCCCGCCAGATGGTGACGGTAAACTTCACCCGCGTCGATGGTACCACCGGCAGCTTTGAAACCCTGTGCCGGATCGATACCGAGCAGGAACTCGAATATTTCTACGCTGGCGGCATCTTGCCTTATGTGTTGCGCAAACTGGCGGCCTGACAACCCCGCCTGACCTGAAAAGGCCTGTGCCGCATTGCGCGGCACAGGCCTTTTTCATGCGCGCAAATTGCCGCATCCCTCGTTTGATTTACAATTGCGCTTGCCCCTGAAAACGGCATTGCGTTATAAAAATTTATGGCGCGGGGCCAGTATCATCAGGGGGATACTAGATTATGAAGAAGTTTATCGGGTTGTTGGCGTCTGCGGCACTGTTCATGCCCGCCATGGCGATTGCGGCGCCGACAAGTCTTGTCGCAAAAACCGCCAACTTGCCGGCAGGGGTACGCCAGCCCGTAACGCCGGAAGGGCTGACCTACACCGCGCGCAACATGATCGTGGGCGTAAATTCGACCGGCACAATACCGGCAGGCGCTGGTGATGCGCGCTATTTCCCGGTGCGCCCTTTTGCCAACAGCGTTGTCCAGTTGCTGATCAACCAGGGTAGCGCCGGCAGTTTTGTCTGCACCGGCAGCCTGCTTCCCGACCGCATTTCGATCGTCACCGCCGGGCATTGCGTCAGCAGCGGTTTCGGCTCCAAGGTGCCGGTATCGACGACGGCATTTTTCTACGATGGCGTTGGCCCTGCCGATATCGCTTACACCAGCACGCCGGCTGAAACCGTCAGCCGCCAGGTGCGCTCGTACTTCGTCAATCCGGACTATACCGGTGAAGTGATCGACCAGAATGATATTGCCGTTTTGCGCCTGACCGAACGTGCGCCTGATTTTGCGCGTGGCTACGAGCTTGCCACCGCAGCAGACCTCACAAGCGCTGGTTTCAATGTCTATGGTCTTGGTGGCCGCGGGTCGAGTGGCAACACCGGCGCCACATTTGGCACCACGCGCCTGCGCCAGGGGTTGAACGAGATCGATTTCGCGCTCGATAATGCTGCCTTTGGTGGTTTCTTCACCGATCGCGATGGGAGCGGTGAGGGTTTTTTCGGCTTCGCTGACTATGGTCAAAGCGTCCTTTCCGATTTCGACAATGGCTTGGCTGGGAACGATGCGTCGTGCCTGCTTGGCAACGCGTTTGGCACCGCGCAGTTCTGCGGTCTTGGGCTCGGTCTCAACGAAGTCGGGGTAGCCGGCGGCGATTCGGGCGGTCCGTCGTTCATCAATGGCAGATTGGCGCTCATCACATCCTACGGCCTCAGCTTTGGCTCCGGCTTTGGTGACGTCGATGATGTCTTGAACAGCACCTTTGGTGAATTCAGCGGGTTTGTGCCTGTCGGTATCCATTCGGCGTTCATCGCCGCTGCGGTACCCGAACCCGGCAGTTGGGCGCTGATGATCGCCGGCTTCGGCCTTACCGGCGCTGCCATGCGCCGTCGCCGCGAGACGGTTGCAAGCGCCTGAACAACCAAAATTAACGCATGAATCGGGCGGGGTCGCTTCATCCCGCCCGATTCATCCCGTCATGCGCCAATTTTTCCGGCGCGTGCAAAAAGCGAATTTGGGCTAGCGGGGCGCGCCACGGCTGCAAGTTTGCAAGCGCGCGCGACCCAAAAAAATATAAATCCTTAACGTTAAATTTATCTGAACGGCTGAATTCGACAATCGCCGCTAGAACGGCCCTTTTTCAGCGTTTTTTAGCTTGCGTAACAAAGGTAAAAGATTTGTACTCCGCGCATTAGAACAAGGGGGCAAAAAAATGAAAATCTCTATACTGCGCGGCGCGTTGGCAACGGTGCTGCTTCTTTCGACCGCAGCCGTATCCACGGCTGCCGCTGCGGCACCGTCGGGGCCATTGGTGCCCAAGCTGACGGAAAAAGGGCCAAAGGCCATCATTGATGTACTGGCGCCGGACAGTTTCGTTACGTCAAACGCACCTTTCGTCCCGTCGGTTTCGCCGCTGACGGTCGGGGTCAATTTCACCGGCAGTACCGATCGTACCACGCGCGCGCTCGGCATCGGGTTGATCCCGCCGGACACCATGGGCGCCGTCGGCACCACCCAATATG
>JBBQMB010000074.1:0-13566 GCA_038328515.1 Sphingomonadales bacterium | reverse complement strand
GATCTGACCACTTCCCCCTCCCCCCTGCGGGGAGGGCGACGCGGCGCTGCCGCGCGGGGGGGGGGTTGCGCCTGCGGACACCAATGGCGCAACCCCCACCCCGGGCCGCGCTGCGCGCGTCTCTCGCCCACCCCGCCAGGGGGAGGGACGCAGCTTCAGTGCATCTCCTCGCCGCCGCTGATGTTGAGCGCTTCGCCAGTGACATAGACCGCATCGGCGGACGCGAGCCAGGCGCAGGCAGCGGCGGTGTCGCTGCCCAGCCCGGGGCGGCCAAGCGGGTTTTTCGCCCGCATATTGGCGAGATAGGCATCGACCGAGGCAAAGCCCAACAGCTTCGAAAAATACTCGTTTTGGGCGGCGCCGAGTCCGGTGGTGACATGGTTGGGGCAGACGGCATTGACGGTGATGCGATGCGGGCCAAGCTCGACCGCGTTTGACCGGGTCAGCCCGACCATGCCGTGCTTTGATGCCGTATAGGGCGCCATGTGCGGAAAGCCCGATTTGGCGGCTTGCGACGCGACGTTGATGATCCGCCCGGCGATGCCATCATCGCCCGGCCCTTGCGCGATGAACTGGCGGGCCGCGGCGCGCGAACACAGGAACGCGCCCTTGAGATTGACGTCGACGACCCGGTCCCAATCGGCGCCGCTGGTTTCGAGCAGCGGCTTCATGACAAAGCCGATACCAGCATTGTTGACCATGATATCGAGGCGGCCAAAGGCAGCGACCGTGGCGGCCACCAGCGCGTCGCATTGGGCTTCGTTGGACACATCGCACGGCTGGAACAGCACCTTGCCGCCGCGCGCCTGCAGATCGGCGACAACGGCGCGGGCATCGTCGGATGATGCCAGACCTTCGCCGCCGCTGCCGACATCGGAAACCACGCACGTCGCGCCTTCATCGGCAAAGCGTTGTAAAATCGCCTGGCCCAGCCCGCGCGGTCGCCCCGATCCGGTGACGATGATCACCTTGCCGGCAAAGCGTGCCGTCATGCCGATGGCACCTCGGACGTCATCAGGAACAGCGGCGCATCGGTCCAATTCTGGAACTCGGCGGAAACTTCCTGCATCGTCGGGGTGCCGATATCGGTGAAAAAGCCGTCCATATCGATGACGTCGATAACCTCGGCATAGCCATAGGGTGCCGGGGTTTCGCTGCCGAGCAGGCCGGTGACCCGATAGGCGCGGAACTCATCGATCGACGGCAGCGATCGCACCGTCGGCATGTCGCGGGTTTTTGCCCAAAGTTCATAATCATCCGCCGAAACCCCGGCTTTCAGGTTGAACAGTACAAGAATACGCATTTTTTCGTTCCTTTCAGGCAAAATTCACAGGGCTAGGGACTGGCACACAGCATGATCAGCGGATCATGCACAGGGGTCGGCACGGCAGCGAGCGAACGGGCAAAAGCCAGCTTGCCAGCGTGCCAATCGGCGGGCAGCGGGTTGGCCGGGCTGCCGAATGTTGCCGGTGTTTCGATGGCGCGCGTGCTGCCATCGGCCAGCGTGATGGCAAAGCGTTGCGGCCCCAGCGCATTGAGATCGGGATTGGCATCGATCTGGATCGCCAGCCGTGCGCCAAGTGCCGCCAATGCCGGGTCGGCAAAGGCCTCGGGCGTGAAACAGCGCGGATCGATCCGGCCATCACGCAGCATCAGCGCGGCAAGGAAGGGCAGGCACAACCGGGCATAGGCCGGGGTCATGTCAGCGCGCCAAGGCCGCCCGACGAGCCGGGCGATCAGCGGTGGAACATGCGCCTTGATCTGCGTCACATCGCGCCCCAACCCGTCAAGCGCCGCCAGCGTTGCATGGCTGGCCCGGCCCGACGGCCACGGCTTGATGCTGATTTCGGCGATCCGCCAGACCTTGCCCAGCGTCGCTACCATCGCTGTCGGATCGCCGCCGTCGAACAAGGGAAAATAGCCGAACGGCCCCATCAGCGCATCCTGTGGCCCCGATAGTCCGGCGGCAACCAGATCGACCGCGGTAACAGCGGCGCGCGCCGCTGCCGCCACTTGCAACGGCAGCGCCACCGAGCCTTCGACATGCGCCTGCATGGTGCCGGCGCATTGCGCATGGGCAAGCCCCAGCACATCGCCGAAGCGTTCGGGTGCCAGCCCGGCGAGGCGGGCCACGGCCAGCGCCCCGCCGATCAGGCCGGCGGTGGCGGGCCGAAAGAATTTCAGCGGGGTTTCGGCGGCAATGCCGAGGATACAGGCAATTTCCACCCCGGTAACCAGCGCCGCAAGCGCCGCTTCGGGTGGCGCCCGCCTGGCATGCGCTACGGCATGGACCGCCGCTGTCACCACGCTCATCGCATGAACGACCGCCGGTTCGTGGACCGCATCCCATTCAAGGCAATGGATCTGAAAGCCGTTGACGAACGCCGCCGCCGCCGCCGGCAATCGCTCGGCCCGCCCCAGCACCGGCACCGCGCCGCCATGGCCCCAGCCCTGCGCTGCCGCCAGCACGCCATCGGCGCCCGGCGCTGTCGACCCCGCCACGCCGCAGGCCAGCGTATCATCGAGCAGCATCAGCGCCGACTGGCGCACCGCTGCCGGCAGCAGGCGCGGGCCGGCGGCAAAGGCCAGCAGGTCGTGTGTCGCGGTCATTCAGCGATAAGCCGGAGGTAGCGGCAGGAAGAAATCGACTGCAACACAGGAAAACCTTTGCGTGCCGCGCCGTTTGCGGCTGATCTGGCTGGACATATTGCGGATATGGCCCGCATCAATCAAGCTAGCACGGCAATCAAGGGGCAGGCGTGAACAAGCCGGAATCACCACAGAGCGACAAGCTGGCAGTGCCGCGCGGTGCTCGCCAGCCGCGTTATCAACAGGTCGCCGAGGCCTTGCGGGCCGGTATCGCCGATGGCAGCTTTGGCGGTGATGGCCAATTGCCGACCGAAAGCCTGTTGTGCGATCGCTATGGCGTGAGCCGGTTCACGGTGCGCGAGGCGCTGCGCCGGCTTCAGGCCGAAGGGCTGATCCGCCGCCGCCGTGGTTCGGGCACGACCCTTGCAACCGGTATGCCGATCTTGCGCCAGCCGATGTCGGATGTCGCCGATCTGTTGCATTACGCGGCCGAATCGCATTTTGATTTCCGTGTCATCGGCGCGATGGCGATGGCGCCGCCCCAGGCCGCCGATCTTGGGCTGGCCGCCGGCAGTCGCTGGGTGCATCTGGCGGGGGAACGTCGGCATGTGATCGATGGGCCGACCGTGGCGCTGACCGATGTCTTCATCACCGATGGGCTGGCGCCCTATGTCGCCGGCCTGTGCCCCGGCAGCCAGCCGTTGTTCGCGCAATTGGCGGCTGTTGCGGGGTTTCGCATCGCTCGCGTCGATCAGGATCTGCGCGCCATGGCGGCGAGCAACCGCGAATCCGCCGCCCTGGCCATCGCCCGCCGGGCGCCGGTGCTGCGTATCGTGCGCAGCTATCGCGACGAAACCGGTCGGATTGTCATCGTGTCGGTATCGGCGCACCCGGGCGAACGCTTCACCTATTCGATGCATATCGACCAGGGCTAGAGCATCGCGCCGAAAATCGGCAGGCAGCACCGGCCCACGCCCCCTGCCCAACCACCCGTTACGATACCCTCGTGGGTGGTTGGGCCGGAGCGTAGGCGACCTCTGTCGCAGGGGGCGTGGGCCGGTGCTGATTTTCGGCGCGATGCTCTAGATCGCCGTAACCATCGTTACGGGAGCAACAGCGTCAGGCACGCACCGGGCTCGATGCGGCTGCCGTCGGGTTTGCGGGCGGCGGCTCCCGTGACGACTGGCCTGCCGGTACCAGCCAGCTGGCCCGAGACGGGGTAAAGATAGACATCGAGCACGCATGGCGGCCGCACGAATTGCAACTGCCGCGCCGGGCCTTCGCTGCGATCAAGCGATGCCGGGCCGAGCATGGCGAGCACGGCGGCAGCGTCACGGCCATATAGCCGGGCAAGCCCCGGCGGCGGCGGTGGCGGTGGCGCGTCCCGGCGTGGCGGCGGCGGTGCGGCTGTGGCACAGGCGGTCAGCAACAGCAGGGCGAACAGGGCAGGGTTACGCAACATGACGCCAGCCTAGTCACACTGACGCGGCTGACAAGCGCCAACCGCCTCTGGCCATCTGCCGCTGGCCATCTGGGGCGTCACCACCTAGGAGGGCGCTTTATTCGCTGTTGCACAAGGTTGCTCCATGACCGCCCGACACCATGTTCTCGCCATCGGCAATGCGCTGGTCGATGTCATCACAGCTGCGCCGCCGGAATTTCTCAGCGATCGCGGTATTGCCAAGGGTTCGATGCGACTGATCCCGGCCGATGAAGCCGAAACACTTTATGCAGCGATGGGCCCCGGGCGCGAGATCAGCGGCGGCTCGGCGGCCAATACCGTTGCCGGCATGGCGGCGCTGGGCGCGCGTCCGGCTTTTGTCGGCCGGGTCGCCGCCGACCAGCTGGGCAGCGTTTTTGCCCATGATATTCGCGCTGCCGGGGTTGATTTCACCACCGCGCCATCGGCCGGCGGGCCGCCGACGGGCCGCTGCCTGATTGTCGTCACGCCCGATGGTGATCGCACCATGAACACCTATCTTGGTGCTTGCCAGGAATTGTCTGAAGCCGATCTTGATGATGCCAGCGTTGCAGCGGCGCAAATCCTGTATCTCGAAGGCTATTTGTGGGACCCGCCAGCCCCCCGCGCCGCGATGCAAAAGGCCATTGCCGTCGCCCGCGCCAATAATCGCAAGGTCGCCTTCACGCTTTCGGACGTGTTTTGCGTCGAAGGCCATCGCGCCGATTTTCAGCAGCTGCTCGCCGGCCATGTCGACCTGATGTTCGGCAATGAACACGAAGTCTGCGCGCTCTATCAGACCCAAAGCCTTGATGAAGCGATGGCGGAACTGGCAAAACACGCCTGTATCGCGGTCATTACCCGGTCATCGGCAGGGGCGATCGTGCTCGAAGGCGGCAATCGCCATATCGTGGCCGGCGAAAAGGTCGAAAAACTGGTGGATTCGACTGGCGCTGGCGACATGTTTGCCGGCGGTTTCATGGCCGGGATGATCGAGGGGCGCTCGCTGCCGGATTGCGCCCGTATCGGCTGCATCACGGCTGCCGAAGTCATCAGCCATTATGGCGCGCGGCCCGAAGCCGATCTCAAGGCATTGGTAAAGGCCCGGCTCGGCTGACGGCTTGTCCCTCCCCCGTGCGGGGAGGGCGACTTGGCATGTATGCCGAGCGGGGTGGGGCTCTACGCCTTTGGTTGCGTGAGCCCCGACCCCAAGCCTTCAGGCCTGCTTGCCCCCCGGCGTCGGGATGCCGGGCAGCGGCGGAACACCCTGCGGCGGAATATCGGCATCGAGCTCGTTGACCTCATCGATACCCAGCGCGACGTTCGACCGGGTGCGACCGTAGAAGAAGTAGAACACCAGCCCGATCGCTGCCCAGCCAAAGAATACTGCCTGCGAAACCCACGACAGGAATCCGAAAAGCAATATGCAGCCCGCCGCCGCCAGAGGCGCGACGACCCATACCGCCGGGGTGCGGAAGCTGCGCTTGCGATCAGGGTTGGAGCGGCGCAACGCCATGATGGCGAGCGCCACGAAGAAAAAGGCGCACAGCGTGCCGCCATTCGAAACCGACGCAAGCTGCCCGACGGGGAAAAAGGCAGCAGCAATCGTTACGGCAGCACCGGTCACCATGGTCACGATGTGCGGGGTCTTGAACCGGGGATGGATTTTCGACAGGCCGCGCGGCAGCAGGCCATCGCGCGACATCACGAAGAACACCCGCGTCTGGGCAAACATCATCATCAGCACCACCGATGGCAGGGCAAAGCCCGCCGCCAGCCCGAGCAGATTGCCGACACCTGGATAACCGATTTCGCGCAGGACATGCGCCAGCGCTTCCTTGGAGCAGACAACCGGGGCATCGCCGAGCGCGGTGCAGGCCGAGGTCAGTTCCATCGAACCCGGCATCATCGCCTTGCCGGCCGCATCGAGCACCGGCTGGGCGCCATAGCTGCCGATGACGCCGGTGCCGACGAGCAGATAGAAGATCGTGCAGATGACCAGGCTCGCGATCAGCCCGATGGGGATGTTGCGCTGCGGGTCCTTGGTTTCTTCAGCCGCGGTCGAAACGGCATCGAACCCGACAAAGGCGAAAAAGATGATCGACGCTGCGCCAATCGCGCTGCCGGCACCCAGCGGCATGAAGGGCACGAAGTTTTCGGACTTCACCGCCGGCACCGCCAACGCGACAAAGGCAGTCAACGCCAGCACCTTGACGACGACGAGCACCGCGTTGACCGTGGCGCTTTCCTTGGTGCCGACGACCAGCAACGCGGTGACGGCGAGCGAGATGATGACCGCGGGCAGGTTGATCAACCCGCCGGCATACGGCCCGTTGACCAGCGCCGTTGGCAACGCGATCCCGGCGAAATTTTCAAGCACGCCGACGGCATAGCCCGACCAGCCGACCGCAACGGCCGAAGCCGCGACCGCATATTCGAGCACCAATGCCCAGCCCACCACCCAGGCGAGAATTTCGCCAAAGGTCGCATAACTGTAGGTATAGGCCGAGCCCGAGACCGGTACCATGGATGCCAGTTCGGCATAACAAAGCGCCGCCAGCCCGCAGACCGTTGCGGCGAGCACGAAGCTGATCAGCATTGCCGGGCCGGCCACTTGCGCCGCTTCGGCGGTGAGGACGAAAATGCCGGTGCCGATGATGCCGCCGATGCCGAGCATCGTCAGCTGGAAAGCCCCGAGCGAGCGGGTGAGCGCTTTCTTCTCTGCTGTCGCCAGGATCGAATCGAGCGACTTTATACGCCAGTTTGCCAAGAAATTTCCCCTTCAAGTGCCATGCGGACGCTTCGCCTCATCATGGCCGTATCGATTGCCGCCATAGAGCAAGGAGTTTCATCTCGGGTCAAGGCCGGATCCAGTATTGCCGCCGGGCGCTGCGACGGGGCGTTATGACCGGGCGCAACACACAACCACGGCGAACTTGCGTTCGGTAAATCACATGGAGTGATTTGTGTTATGTTTTCCGACACGGCGGCTGGCGATTTCCAGCCAACTCGGCTATGGCAGCGCCGATGATCGCGACCGACAATACCGCTGCACAGCGCCCGCCGGGGCCGGCCGAAGCCGCCGCGCTGGCAACGCTGGCCGGTGCCCGGGGCCCCATGCTGGCGCAGGTACAGGCCTGGTCGGCGATCAACAGCGGCAGCCGCAACCTTGCCGGGCTGGCAATCATGGCGGACAATCTGGCCGGCGCATTTGCGGCGCTTGGCGGCGCAGCGCAGCCAGGCGACCCGGCGCCGGTGACGATAATGAATGCGACCGGCCAAATGGCGGCGCTGACGCATGGTCGCAACGTGCACATCATCAAGCGTCCCGATGCGCCGGTGCGTGTGTTGCTGACGGGCCATATGGACACGGTATTCGGCGTGGATCACCCGTTTCAGCGGTGCCGCTGGCTCGATGCCGATACGCTGAATGGCCCCGGCACGGCTGATATGAAGGGCGGGCTCGCGGTCATGCTGGCGGCATTGACCGCTTTTGAAGGTTCGCCTTTTGCAGATCGTCTCGGCTGGGAAATCATCATCAACAGCGATGAAGAAGTGTCATCGCCGGGTTCGGCGCCGCTGCTGGCGGCGGCGGCGCGGCGTTGTCACCTTGGCCTGACCTATGAACCGGCGCTGCCCGATGGCACGCTGGCGGGCGGGCGCAAGGGCTCGGGCAATTTTTCGGCCGCTATTACCGGCCTTGCCGCCCATGCCGGCCGCGAACCGGAAAAGGGTCGTAATGCGCTGCTCGCCGCCGCCGATCTGGCGCTGCGGCTAAAAGCGCTGACCGCTGATGATCTGACCGTCAACCCGGCAAAAATCGATGGCGGCGGGCCGAACAATATCGTCCCCGACCTTGCCGTTCTGCGCTGGAACATGCGGCCGTCAACGCCAGCGGCACAAGCACGCGCCGACACCGCCATCGCCGCACTGGCGCGCGAAATAGAGGTCGCACACGACGTCGCCATCCATGTCCATGGCAGCTTTGCCCGGCCGCCCAAGCCGATGGACGCCAACCAGCGCCGGCTGTTCGATCTGGTCAGGGATACCGGCGCCGCCATCGGCCTGCCGATTGGTTGGCGCGATACCGGCGGTGTCTGCGATGGCAATAATCTTGCCGCGACAGGTCTGGCGGTTGTCGATACCCTTGGCCCGCGCGGGGGTGCCATTCATTCGGCCGATGAGTTTTTATGTGCCGATTCGCTTGAGGAGCGCGCCCGGCTTTCGGCGTTGCTGTTGATGCGCCTGGCGCAGCACGGCTGGACACGGGAGCTTTGACGATGGACTGGCATATCCGCGCGGCGCGGGGCAGCGACGTCGATGCCTTGCTTGACCTCGCGAAATTGACCGGCGGTGGTTTCACCAACCTGCCGGCCGATCGCACGTCGCTGGCCGAACGTCTCGCCTGGTCCGATGCCAGCTTTGCCCGCAGCGCCGATGCGCCCCTCCACGAGCTTTATATCCTGCTGCTCGAAGAGGTCGGCACTGGCCGCATCGGCGGCTGCGGCATGGTGTTCAGCCGTATCGGGGTCGAATGGCCGTTTTACAGCTATAAACTGGGCACGCTCAGCCAGGCGTCGCGTGAGCTTGGCCGCACCTTTGCGTTGCCCTTTCTCAGCCTGACCACCGATCATGACGGCGCCAGCGAGGTGGGCGGGCTTTTCCTCCATCCCGATCTGCGCCGTGGCGGGCTGGGGCGGCTGCTTGCCCGATCGCGCTATCTGTTCGTCGCCCAGCATCGGGCGCGCTTTGGCGACAAGATGCTCGCCGAGTTGCGCGGCGTGCTCGACGATGATGGCAATTCGCCATTCTGGGATGCGCTCGGCCGGCAATTTTTCGGCATGACCTTCCCCGAGGCCGATCATTTCAATGCGATCAACGGCAGCCAGTTCATCGCCGATCTGATGCCGAAGCACCCGATTTACACGGCGCTGCTGCCCGAAACGGCGCGCGCGGTGATCGGCCAGCCGCATGGCAAGGGCCGCGCCGCATTGGCGATGCTCGAAAGCGAAGGTTTCGTGTTTGATAATTACGTCGACATTTTCGATGGTGGGCCAACCGTGACGGCGCGCACCGACCAGCTTCGCAGCATTCGCGATTCGCGCGCCGCGCCGGTGGCGGCGTTCGGCGCTGGCGGCGAACGCTCGCTGGTTGCGCACGGCCGGCTTTCGGCGTTTCAGGCCTTTATCGGGCATGTCGGCAGCGCGGCCAGCGGTTGCAGCCTGCCGGCCGCCGAGGCCAGCGCCATGGGCATCAGCATCGGAGACGAAGTGCGTCATGTCGGCTTTTGAATCGATCAATCCCTGCACCGGTGATGTCATCTGGCAGGGCGCCGCCGGTGATGTTGCCGCCGCCGTTGCGCGCGCGCGGGCCGCACTGCCCGGCTGGGCGCTGACGCCGCTCGCTGACCGCATCGCCATCGTGCGCGCCTTCAAGGCCGTGGTTCAAGACCGCGCCGATGCGTTTGCCCGGCTGATCGCCATCGAAACCGGCAAGCCCTTGTGGGAAACCCGGACCGAAGCCGCCAGCGTCGCCGCCAAGGTCGATATCTCGATAACCTCGCAGGCCGAGCGCTCGGGCACGCGCAGCGGCGATGTCGGCGGCGTGCGGCAGGTGTTGCGCCACAAACCGCACGGTGTGCTCGCCGTGCTCGGGCCGTATAATTTCCCGGCGCATCTGCCCAATGGCCATATCGTTCCGGCGCTGCTGGCGGGCAATAGCATCGTCTTCAAACCATCGGAATTGACGCCGGCCGTCGCCGAATTCATGGCCGATTGCTGGGCGGCGGCGGGGCTTCCCGCTGGCGTGCTCAGCGTCGTTCATGGCGGCGGAGATACGGGGCGCGACCTGGCGGCGGCCGATATCGACGGGCTGTTGTTCACCGGCTCGGCGCATGTCGGCGCAGCCCTTGCCCGGCAGTTTTCGGCGACCCCGGGCAAGATTCTGGCGCTTGAAATGGGCGGCAACAACCCGTTGATCGTCTGGGATGCGGCGCCCGAGACGCTTGATGCCGTCGCGGCGCTTGTCGTGCAATCGGCGTATCTCTCAGCCGGCCAACGCTGCACCTGCGCGCGGCGGCTGATTGTCCGTGATGGCAGCGAAGGTCCGTTGCTCGATCGCGTCACCGCGTTGATCGATCGCATCATTGTCGGCGCACCGTTCGATGATCCGCAACCCTTCATGGGCCCGGTTATCGCCAACCGCGCTGCCGATGGGCTGATGGCCGGCGCGGCGGCGTTATTGGCCAAGGGCGCGCGGGCCATCCGCTCGCTCGATCGGGCGCGGGACGACCGGCCCTTCCTCACGCCGGCGCTGTTCGATGTTACGGGCCTGTCGGGCCTGCCCGATACCGAATTGTTCGGGCCGGTGCTGCAATTGACCCGGGTGGCAGATTGGGATGCCGCGATAGCTGCTGCCAATGCGACGCAATTCGGGCTTTGCGCCGGGCTGATCGGCGGTGATGCGGCGTTATACGACAGCTTTTGGGCGGCCAGCCGTGCCGGGGTGGTCAACTGGAACCGCCCGACCAATGGCGCCGCCTCCAACGCGCCCTTTGGCGGCATCGGGCTTTCGGGCAATCACCGCCCCAGCGCCTATTACGCCGCCGATTACACCGCCTGGCCGGTCGCCAGCCTTGAGGCGGATACGCCAGAGGGCGGCATTGCGGTGGGGCTTCGCGCATAGCCGCGTAAAAGACAGGAGCGCGCATGATCCGCGAAATCAACTTCGACGGCCTCATCGGCCCAACGCATAATTACGCCGCGCTCAGCTTTGGCAATCTCGCCAGCGCGACGAACGCCGGCGCCACGTCACGCCCACGCGATGCGGCGCTGCAAGGCCTCGCCAAGATGCGCTTTGCCATGGGGCTCGGCCTCACACAGGGCTTTTTGCTGCCGCTCGAACGCCCAAACACGCGCTGGCTGCGTGAACTGGGCTTTGCCGGCAGCGATGCGCACGTCTGTGCCGCAGCGAACGCCGCCGATCCGCGGCTGTTCGCGCAGGCCTGCTCGGCGTCATCGATGTGGACCGCCAACGCCGGCACCGTCTCGCCGGCCAGCGATTGCGCCGACGGCCGGAGCCATATCAGCACCGCCAACCTGTCGCGGATGACCCACCGCAGCACCGAACACCTCGAAACAGAAAGCCAATTGCGGCTCGCCTTCGCCCACCCGGCCTTTGCTGTCCACGCCGCCGTGCCCGCAACCTTTGGCGATGAAGGCGCTGCCAATCACATGCGGCTGACAGCTGGTCATGGTGAACCTGGTGTCGAAATATTCGTTTATGGCGAAGACGGCGGCAAATTCCCCGCGCGACAGAACCGCCGCGCCAGCGAAGCCGTCGCCCGCCGCCACGGCCTCGATCCCGCCGCCACGCTGTTCGTCGCGCAAAGCCAGATCGCCATCGATGCCGGCGCCTTTCACAATGATGTCGTCGCGGTCGCCAATGAACATGTGCTGTTCGCCCATGAACACGCCTTTGCCGATGCGGGCGCGCTAAAGGCCGACCTCGCCCGGATGATGCCCGGCCACGCCTATGTCGAAGTCCCTGCCAGTGCCGTCAGCCTTGCCGATGCCATCCGGTCGTACCTGTTCAACTCGCAATTGGTCACGCTCCCGGACGGCAGCATGGCGCTCATTCTGCCGATGGAGGCGCACGACTGCGCACCGGTAAAGGCGTATCTCGATGCGCTGGTCGCCGGCAACGGCCCCATCCGCGCCGTCCATTATGTCCAGGTCCGCGAATCGATGCGCAACGGCGGCGGCCCGGCCTGTCTGCGGCTGCGCGTCGTCGCCGACCCTGCCACCATCGACCCGCGCTTCCTGCTCGATGCCGCCAAGGCTGATCGGCTGGAGGCGCTGGTCACCGCGCACTGGCCCGAAACCATCGGCCCCGATGATCTCGGCAACCCGGCGCTTTGGGAGCAGGCCTGGGCGGCGCGAGCGGCGCTGTTGGTCAAACTGGGCTTTTGAACCGCTCTTGTGCAGGATCGCATCCACAAGCAATATGCGTATCCTAAATGCGCAAAGGCCCGCACATGAGCACGCTGATATCGTCTGCCGCCCGCACCGGGCGCGCCGCGCGGCGGCCGACCAACGTCTCGCTCGACAGCGCGCTTGTTGATGAAGCGCGGGCCTTGGGGGTAAACCTGTCACAGGCGTGTGAGCGCGGCGTTATCGCGCAAGTTGCCGAGACTCGCGCGGCGCGTTGGCGCGACGAGAATTGCGATGCGCTGGCATCATCAAACACGCATGTTGACGCACACGGGCTCCCGCTGGCCGGTCATCGTCTGTTCTGATGGCTCGCTTTGACGTGTATCGCGGGGTCGCGGGTGCCGATCTGCTGCTCGATTGCCAGTCGGACCCTTTGCGTGATCTCAACACACGCTTTGTCGTGCCGCTGATGCGGCGGGATCTGGCGCCGCAACCGGCTCGCCGCCTAAATCCGGTATTCTGCATCGATGATCAGGATTATGTGCTGGTCACGCAATTCGCGGCGGCGATTGCGCTGCGTGATTGCGGACCAGTGGTCGCCTCACTGGCGAGCGCGGATGGCGATATTATAAATGCACTCGACATGCTGATTTCCGGCCATTAACCCAGCCCTGCGCTTCTGGCAGCCGCTATCGATAAGGACCGTGGAATGCTTTTGACGCTAGCAGCGCTGTTGGCGTCCGCCTCGCCGATGTGCCAAACCGAGGCATCTGACCCGGCACTGCCGGCCATATTGGCGCTAAAGGACCGGGCGGCGTTGCAGGATGGCTGGCTCAAGCAGCGTCTCGATAGTGTCGTTCCCAAGCTGATGCGCGAGCATGGCATCGACATGTGGGTGCTGGTGGCGCGCGAATATCTGGAAGATCCGGTGGTCGCGACGATGCTCGACGCGGAAAGTTTCAGCGCGCGACGGCGGACCATTCTGGTGTTCTTCGACTCCGGCGCTGGTAAAGCGCCCTCCGGGCTGGAGGGCCAGCCGATCGAACGCTTCACCGTCAGCCGTTATGGCCTGGCCGGCTTGTTCGAGCCGAAGTGGAACCCCGAAAAACAGCCCGACCAATGGGCGGCGCTCGCCGAGATCATCGCGGCGCGAAACCCCAAAAAGATTGCGCTCAATGTTTCGGCGCTATCGGCCTTTGCCGACGGCCTGACCGCCAGCCAGCGCGATGGCGTGCTGGGCGCGCTGTCGCCGGAACTGCGCGCTCGGGTGGTGCCGGCCGAACCGCTCGCCATCGGCTGGCTGGAAACCCGGATTCCGGCCGAAATGGCGGTTTATCCCGATATCGTCCGCACCGCGCATGGGATCATCGCGGAAGGGTTTTCGGGGAAGGTCATCACGCCGGGCACGACGACGACCGATGACGTGATGTGGTGGTATCGCGAACGTATTGCCGGCTTGAAGCTGGCGACCTGGTTCCAGCCATCGGTCAACATCACGCGTGCCGGCACGCCGGGAACGATCGATGGTGACGCGGTGATCCAGCCCGGCGATCTGTTGTGGGTCGATTTCGGTATCACCTATCTCGG
>JBBQMB010000073.1:0-13783 GCA_038328515.1 Sphingomonadales bacterium | reverse complement strand
GCCTTGGCTTCGTAGCTGGCGGCGATGGCGCTGGTGGCGTCGGTGTTGACCGGGGCCACGACTACGGGGCGACCGCGCAGCGCCGGATCAAGCTGTTGCTCGACACTCGCAAAATAGCTGTTGAGATCGAGATACAGCCAGCGAAGGGGAGGCGACTCGGCCATGGGAGTTGGGTAGCAGGTTTGGAACGAAATGGGAACAGGCTGGAGGGGTCACCTCTCCCCGCCGGGGAGAGGTCGAGAGACGCGGCGCTTGCCGCGGCCCGGGATAGGGGCGCTGCAAACCCCTCTCCCGGGCCGGCTTCGCCGTCTCTCGACCTCCCCCCGGCGGGGGGAGTTATGCCGCGACAAAATCATCCTTTTCTGCCGCCCCGCAGCCGCTACTATCGCCGCCGCACAGGGGACCGACCAACGATGGATATTGCCGATACCGTGGAGCCCAAGGGCATTGTCGCTGTCGAGGCCGATACCCTCGTCGGCAAGCAATTGCGCTATTATGATTTCGCCATGGCGGCGTTCTGCGTCATTTTGATATGCTCGAATTTGATCGGGGCGGCCAAGCCGGCGCAATTGGTGTTGCCGGTGATTGGCACGGTGACATTTGGGGCAGGAATTTTGTTTTTCCCGCTGAGCTATGTGCTCGGCGATGTGCTGACCGAAGTTTATGGCTTTGCGCGGGCGCGGCGGGTGGTGTGGGCGGGGTTTGGCGCCTCGCTGTTTGCTGCCGCCATGTCGTTCGTGGTCGTCAGCCTGCCGCCGTCGCCCGATTGGACGGGCCAGGCGGCGCTGGCGGAAGTCTTTGGCCAGGTGCCGCGGATTTTTCTGGCGTCGATTGCGGCGTTCTGGGCCGGCGAGATGGCCAATGCGTTTGTGATGGCGCGGATGAAGGTGCTGACCGGCGGGCGGATGCTGTGGACGCGGACCATCGGGTCAACGGTGGTGGGGCAGGGGGTGGACAGTTTGATTTTCTACCCGCTGGCGTTCGCCGGGGTGTGGGAAACGAGTTTGGTTATCAAGGTGTTGATCACCAATTATTTGCTTAAAGTGCTTTGGGAGGTGACGCTGACGCCGGTTACCTACAAGGTCGTGGCTTTTTTCAAGCGGGCCGAAGGGCTTGATGTGTTTGACGTGAAGACGGATTTCAGCCTGTTCCGGACGCGGCTTTAAGGTCGCGTGCAGGCGGCCGGAAACCGCTCACGCTGAGCTTTGCGGGGTGTTATGCGCGCTTTGATTTGGCGCTCGTCGCGCTCAACCCAGCGCCGCGTGGAGCGCCTCGAACATGGCGCGACCATCGGTGCCGCCCTGTTCGGCTTCGATCAGGCGTTCGGGGTGGGGCATGAGGCCCAGCACATTGCCGGCGTCGTTGATGATGCCGGCGATGTTGCGCGCCGAGCCGTTGACGTTTTCGGCATAGCGGAACACGATGCGGCCATCGCCCTCCAGCCGGTCGAGCGTTTCGGTATCGGCGACATAATTGCCATCGTGATGCGCGACGGGGATGCGGATCGTTGAACCGGCGGCGTAATGCGCGCTGAACATCGTGGCGGCGTTTTCGACCGTCAGGCTGACATCGCGGCAGATGAAATCAAGCCCTGCGTTGCGCATCAGTGCGCCCGGCAGCAGCCCGGCTTCGGTGAGCACCTGGAAACCGTTGCACACGCCGAGCACGGCGCGGCCTTCGCCAGCGGCGGCGGTGACGGCGGCCATGACCGGCGAACGCGCGCTCATGGCGCCAGAGCGCAGATAGTCACCATAAGAAAAGCCGCCGGGCAGGGCGATCAGGTCGAGCCCATCCGGTAGCACGGTGTCGCGGTGCCAGACCATCACTGGCGCGGTGCCGGTGATGGCTTCGATGGCGACGGCGAGGTCGCGGTCGCAGTTCGATCCCGGAAAGACGATGACCGCCGATTTCACAGGATCTCGATCCGGTAGTTTTCGATGACCGTGTTGGCGAGCAATTGTCGGCACATCGCTTCGATATCGGCTGCGCTGGTGCCATCAGCGAGATCGAGCTCGATCAACTTGCCCTGGCGGGCGCCGCTGACGCCGGCGAAGCCGAGGCCGCCGAGCGCGTTCTGGATGGCGCGCCCCTGCGGATCGAGCACGCCGGGTTTGAGGGTGATGGTGACAAGGGCTTTCATGCGCCAGCCTCTAGGGTGAAAATCGGGCGCTGGCTAGGGTTTTGGAGCCCTTGGCCTGCGTTGACTTTCACGAAAACTGTGCGAGCGTTGGGGCATGACATCTCCGACAATTTCCGCGTCGCCGCGAACGCTTTCAACCGGGTTGATCGTCGCGGTCGGGGCGGCGATCATGCTGAATTACATCGATCGCGGCGCGGTTTCGATCGCGGCACCGTTGATCAAGGATGAAATGGGGCTGTCTGCCACCGCCTATGGCCTGGTGGTATCGGCATTTTTCTGGACTTATGTGCCGGTGCTGGTGTTCGCAGGCTGGCTGGCTGATCGGGTTTCGGTGTGGAAACTGATGGCCGGCGGGGTCGCGGTCTGGGCGCTGGCGACCTTGTGCATGGGGTTTGCCGGCGGGCTGACCGCGCTGGTCGTCATGCGGCTGGCGATGGGAGTGGGCGAGGGCGTCGCTTTTCCCAGCGGCTCCAAACTGATGGCGCGGGCGCCCGAGGCACGGCGCGCGACTGCCAATATCGCGCTGTCGGGCGGGCTGGCGCTGGGGCCGCTGGTCGGCACGCTGGCTGGCGGGGTGATTCTGGCGGCCTATGGCTGGCGGCCGATGTTCATCGTTTTTGGCGCCATCACGCTGTTGTGGCTGCTGCCGTGGTTGCGGGTTCGCCGCGAGGTCGATACGCCCTTGGGCAGCGATGACGGCGTGGCGGTCGTTTATGGCAAGTTGTTGAGATCACGCGCGCTATGGGCGGTTTCGGCCTATCATTTTTCGGGCACTTATGCGCTGTATTTCATCATTGCCTGGTTGCCGCTCTATCTCGTCAAGGTGCGCGGCTATGATATTACCGACATGGCGCTGCTGACCTCGCTGTTTTACCTCGGCCAGACTTTTGGCGCGGCCGGATCGGCGGCGCTGGGGGATCGGTTGATTGCCGGCGGGCGGTCGGCGTCGGCGGTGCGGCGGGCGACCGGGGTGATTGGCTCGGTTGTCGGCACAATCGGGGTGCTGGCGATCGCGCGGACCGATACGACCGCGGCGCTGATGGTGTGGCTGGTGCTGACCAGCCTGTGTTTTGGCGCGGTGACGGGGGTGTTGTTCGTTGTCGGGCAGACGCTGGCGGGGCCGGCTTCGGCAGGGCGCTGGATCGGCGTGCAATCGGCGATTGGCAATCTGGCGGGGATTACCGGGCCGGTGATTACCGGGGCGATTGTCGATGCGGCGGGTTATGGGCCGGCGTTTGGGCTGACGGCGGTGGTGATTTTGGCCGGCGCTGTGGTGTTTGCGCTTGGCGTGCCCAAGGTTGTGGCGGAGGATTGGGGGACGCGCGGGTAAGATTGCGCCTGGCGCGCCCCACCCCCGCCGGCTTCGCCGAGTCGCCCCTACCGCGAGCGGGAGGGGAGGATTACTTGCCTCTTGTTTTGCGATGTTCTTCGAGGTCGAGCACGGCAGATTCGTCTTCGGGCATCAGGCCGAGGCGGCGCGCGACTTCCTGATAGGCTTCGACTTCGCCGCCGAGATCGCGGCGGAAACGGTCCTTGTCGAGCTTTTCGTTGGTCTTCATGTCCCACAGCCGGCAGCCATCGGGGCTGATTTCATCGGCGAGGATGACGCGGGCGAAATCGCCATCGAACAACCGGCCGAATTCGAGTTTGAAATCAACCAGCCGGATGCCGATGCCGGCAAACAGCCCCGCCATGAAGTCATTCACCCGGATTGCCATGTCGGAAATATCGTGCATTTCCTCCTGGCTGGCCCAGCCGAAGGCAGCGATATGTTCCTCGGTGACGAGCGGATCGTTGAGCGCATCGTCCTTGTAATAAAATTCGAGAATCGTGCGCGGCAGCTGCGCGCCTTCTTCCAGCCCGAAACGCTTGGCGAGGCTGCCGGCGACGACATTGCGCACGACGACTTCGATGGGGATGATCTCGACCTGGCGCACCAATTGCTCGCGCATGTTGAGGCGGCGAATGAAATGCGTCGGGATGCCGATGGTGGCGAGCAGCGTGAAAAGATGCTCGGAAATGCGGTTGTTGAGCACGCCCTTGCCGCTGATCGTGCCCTTTTTCTGGGCATTGAAAGCGGTGGCATCATCCTTGAAATACTGGATGATCGTGCCGGGTTCTGGCCCCTCATAGAGGATCTTGGCCTTGCCCTCGTAAATCTGGCGGCGCCGGGTCATGGCTTCCCTCCTGATGGGCGGCTTAGGGCAAGCCGGCCTGTTGGAACTACAAAGCCCCGGAGTCGCTGGTTAGGGCGCACCCGGGGCAGTCATTTCCCCATAGCGCGGCTTGCGCCGGGTTGCCAGCCGGCAAATGCGGCCGTAGCGAGTTGAACGCTTTTGCCATCGCCCCTATCTAGGGCGCGACACGCCATCGGGAGCCACATACATGACCACCTTCGACAACCGTGAAAATGCGTTTGAAAACAAGTTTGCACGCGATGCCGATGTGCAGTTTCAGGTCAACGCCCGGCGCGACAAGCTGGTTGGCCTATGGGCTGCGGAAAAGCTCGGGCTCGTCGGCGATACCGCCGATGCCTATGCCAAATCGATCATCATTGCCGATCTTGAAGAAGCCGGCCATGAAGATGTCATGCGCAAGCTGGTCGCTGATCTGGCGCCGATCGGCATTGGCGAGACCGAAATTCGCGCGGCGCTCTACGCCCGCACCGAAACTGCGCGCCAGCAGATATTGGGAACCGACTGATGCCGATGGCCGCTGTTGATATCGAAGCTGCGATTATTGCCGCACTGCCCGGCGCCGCCGTCGAGATCACCGATCTTGCCGGCGATGGTGATCATTATGCTGCCAAGGTGACCGCGGCACAATTTGCCGGCATGTCGCGTGTCAAGCAGCACCAGCTTGTCTATAATGCGCTGGGCGGGCGCATGGGCGGCGTCCTCCACGCCTTGCAATTGACCACTATTCCGGCGTGACCGCCGCAGCCTGAAGGAACCATGTGATGACCGACACGATCCACGATCGCATTGCTACACTGGTCAAATCGACCCCCGTCGTGCTGTTCATGAAGGGCACGCCGATGTTTCCGCAATGCGGTTTTTCATCGACGGCGGTCGCCATTCTCGATCGGCTGGGCGTCGATCTCGATAGCGACGCGTTCCAGGGCGTCGATGTGCTGGCCGATCCGGCGATCCGCCAGGGCGTCAAGGAATATTCCGATTGGCCGACGGTGCCGCAGCTTTATATCGGCGGTGAATTTGTCGGCGGTTCGGATATCATGATGGAAATGTTCCAGGCCGGCGAATTGACCGCGATGCTGGAACAGGCCGGCATTTCGCGCTCCGCCGCCTGATCCGATGACCGCAGCGGCGCCTGATCTTTCGGCAGGCGGTATCTGGCAGGCGGTGCTGGGGGCGTTTCGGCGCGATTTCTGGACGTATTTTGCCGTCGCGGCGCCCTTCACGGTGCTGATCGACATGGCACTGGCACAATTCGGGCCGCCACAGCCAAAGACGGTGGCGGAGCTGACCCCCCGGGTCGCGCTCATCCTTGTTCTGTTGCCGGCGTTGATCGGGGTTATTGCCCAGCTTTGCGTTGCGCGCCTGACGGCGGTTCCCGACCAGCCGCCGCGGGCAGCGCTGGCCGTGGCGCTGCGTCGCTTGCCGTTGTTTTTGATGGCAGTGCTGCTCATCGCCTGGCCGACCGGCATCATCGGCGGCATGATATTCGCGATTCCGGCGCTGCGTTGGGCGGCCGTGCTGTTGGTGATTCCCGGCCTGTATGTGGCGGCGCGTTGCTACCCCATGGTCGGCGCTGCGGTTGCCGAATCGATTGGCCCGGCAGCGATCTTGCGGCGAAGTTGGCTGCTTACCGCCGGGCGCGGCTGGGCTATCGCCTGGATCATGCTTTTGTCGATTCTGCTGCTGTTGGGCGCCAGCCTGATTGCTGCCGGCGTTGGCGGTGCGCTGGCGTCGGTGTTGACGCTCGCCGGGTTGAAATCGGTCGGCGTTTTTGTCGCCAATCTTGCCAATGCCTTGCTTGCCTGCGTGTTTTCCATCGGCAGTGCGATTGCGGCGACGCAAATTTACCTGCGGTTGCGCCTCGAAATCAAAGAATAGCGATGCGTGGCGCCGCCGAGCGCGGGTGGATACCCATCACCCGGGGATCGGGCAGGATTTCAACGGCGCGCGCAAACGGCACAAAGCCCTGCGCCTGGTAAAAGCCCAGCGCACCGGGGTGATCGAGGTCGCAGGTGTGCACCCAGACTCGCTTGATACCAGGGCGCCACGCCAGCCGCAGCGCATGCGCCATCAACCAGCCGCCATGGCCGTTGCCGGTCATGCCCGGTACCAGCCCGAAATAGGCCAGTTCGACTTCGCCGGGCACGGAAAAATCAAGCTCGAGGAGGCCGACCGGAACACCGTCGCGCCGGGACGGGATATGGATTTCGGTGCTCGGTGCGTCGATGATGCTGGCCAGCCGGGCGTCATCAATCACCAGCCGACCCAGCCACAACCATTCCTCGCCGATCTGGCGGAACAGGGCGCGGTAACGGTCGCGATCGACCGGCGCCAGCCAGCGTTCGAGCCGCAGGGCCGATTTGACCGGCGGGCGCAGTGGTGGCGGCGCCAGCATTTCAAGGCTGGTGACCACCGAACCGAGATGACCCGGCGGCACGCTATGCGAGACGATGGTCAATCCCAGCGCGCTTCGGGGGGCAGGCTCATCAGGATAGCATCGACATTGCCGCCGGTCTTGAGGCCAAAGGTCGTGCCGCGGTCGTAGACAAGGTTGAATTCGGCATAAAGACCGCGATAGCGCAGTTGCTGCAAGCGCTGCTCGGCGCTGAAATCCTGATGCATCTTGGCGCGCACGAGCTGCGGATATAATTTGACGAAGGTCTTGCCGACATCCTGGGTGAAGGCAAAATCCTTGTCCCAGTCGCTGGCGAGATGATCGTAGAAAATGCCGCCGACGCCGCGATGGCGGTTGCGGTGCGGCACCCAGAAATAGTCTTCGGCCCATTTTTTGAAGGCGGGGTAATGCGCCGGATCATGGGCATCGCACATCGCCTTGACGGTATCGTGAAACAGCGTGGTTTCGGCATCGTCGGGCAGCGCCGGGTTGAGATCGACGCCGCCACCGAACCAGCGCTTGGTCGTGACCAGAAAGCGCGTGTTCATGTGGATGGCGGGTACCAGCGGGTTGGCCGGGTGGATGACGAGACTGATGCCCGTGGCGAAAAATCGCGGGTCTTCGGCGGCGCCGTTGATCTGTTTGGCGAAATCGGGGGAAAATTCCCCGTGAACGGTGGAGATGTTGACCCCGGCCTTTTCAAAGACCCGGCCCTTCAACACCGACATGACGCCGCCGCCGCCGTGCGCGCCCGACGCATCGGGGCGGTCCCACGCCGTGCGTTCGAAGCGGCAGGCCGGGCCAGCGGCGCCACTTTCGTCCTCAAGGGTTTCAAGCGCGGCGCAGATTTGATCGCGCAAGGATCGGAACCAGCTTTGCGCGGCGGTTTGTTGGTCGTCGAGTGTGTACATGACCACTCTTTAACCGCATCAGCCGCGCCAGTGAAACCCTGTAAATTTGTCCGATTTTGCGGGTGCCGACGTGGGTGGCGACGTGGGTGGCGACGTGGGCCGTTGGGCCCCCTTGCGCCAATATGTCTCCAAAATCGCCGTTGCGTTACCGGCGCTGTCGCGGCTATGGCGTGAGAACGAGGGGTGAGCTTGGGCTTTTCCCTGCAGTCACAGATAACAGAGGTTCCAGATGGCGACCGAAACACGGCCCTTCGATACCCAATTGCCCCCGGAGGGCGAACGCCGGCGCGACTTTCTTTACGTCGCCACCGCTTCGGTTGCCGCTGTCGGTGCCGGTGCGGTCGTCTGGCCGCTGATCAACCAGATGAACCCGTCGGCCGATGTGCTGGCGCTGGCATCGATCGATCTTGATATTTCGGCGGTACAGCCGGGCCAGGCGATCAAGGTGAGCTGGCGCGGCAAGCCGGTTTTCGCCCGGCACCTGACGCCCGAAGAAATCGCGTCGGCCAACAAGGTCGATATTTCGACCCTGCGCGACCCGCAGACGCTGGCTGAGCGGACCAAGCCGGACAAAGCCGAATGGCTGATCACCCTGGGTGTCTGCACCCATCTGGGCTGCGTGCCGCTGGGTGCCGGCGAAGGTGAAGTTCGCGGCGATTTCGGCGGCTATTTCTGCCCGTGCCACGGCTCGCATTACGATACCGCTGCCCGCGTTCGCAAAGGGCCTGCCCCGAAAAACCTCGAGGTACCGGCCTATGTGTTCAAGACGCCAACGTCCGTGACGATCGGCTGAGGAGGATAAAATGAGCTTTCCCTGGGCCAAGACCTATCAACCGACCACCGAGATCGGTAAATTTTTCGACAAACAGCTACCGCTGCCGCGTTTCATTTATGGCGCGCTGGGGGCGGGTTATCCGACACCGAAGAATTTGAATTATTTCTATAATTTCGGCGTCCTCGCCGGCGTTGCGCTGGTCATCCAGATCATCACCGGTGTGGTGCTGGGCATGCATTATGCCGCCGATACCAAGGTGGCGTTCGATTCGGTCGAGCATATCATGCGCGATGTGAACGGTGGCTGGATGCTGCGTTACATGCACGCGGTGGGCGCTTCGTTCTTCTTTGGTGTGGTTTATGTCCACATCTTCCGCGGGCTGTATTACGGCTCGTACAAGCCGCCACGCGAAGTGTTGTGGATGCTCGGCCTGGTCATTTTCCTCTTGATGATGGCCACCGCGTTCATGGGCTATGTTCTCGTTTGGGGTCAGATGAGCTTTTGGGGCGCGACCGTCATCACCGGGCTGTTCTCGGCGATCCCGGTTGTCGGCAGCTACATCCAGACACTGCTGCTCGGCGGGTTCTCGCCTGATAACGCGACGCTCAACCGCTTTTTCTCGCTCCACTATCTGCTGCCGTTCGTGATTTTCGGGGTTATCATCCTGCACGTCTGGGCGCTGCACATTCCGGGTTCGAATAACCCGAGTGGTATCGCTGTGAAGACCGAAGCCGATACGATACCATTTCACCCATATTACACTGCCAAGGATTTCTTTGGTCTCGGAGTCTATCTCACGCTGTTCGCGGCGATGGTGTTCTTCGCGCCGAATTTGCTTGGTGAAGTCGATAACTACATCCCTGCCAACCCGCTTTCGACCCCGGCGCACATCGTTCCCGAATGGTATTTCTGGCCATTCTACGCGATCCTGCGCGCCTTCACGGTCGATTTCTTCTTCATTCCGGCCAAGCTGATGGGCGTGCTCGCCATGTTCGCTGCCATCTTGCTGCTGTTCTTCCTGCCCTGGCTGGACACGTCGCCGGTGCGGTCGAACAGCTATCGTCCGCTCAATCGCATCCTGTTCTGGGTGTTCGTGGCCGTCGCGCTGGTCTTGGGTGTGGCGGGCGGCAAGCCAGCCGAAGAGCCTTGGGTCCTGATCAGCCAGGTTTTCACTGCCTATTACTTCGCACACTTTCTGATCATCATCCCGCTGGTCAGCCGGTTTGAAAAGACCAAGCCGCTGCCGCGGTCGATTTCGGAAGCGGTTTTGGCCAAATTCGGCAATGGCGCCTCGGGTGCCATGGCCCAGCCGGCGGAGTAAGGTAAATGTCAGTCGTTCGTCTCGGCGCCCTTGGCGTTGGCTCCTTCTTCGTCGTCGCCGTCCTGTGGGGCGCGGTGCAGCCGCGTGACGCGGTGGTGCCCGATCCGGTCAAGGCGCTGTACAAGCATCCGCACGAGATATCGTGGGTGCACAACGGTGCCGGCAATATCGGGATCACCGGTACATTTGATCGCAAGCAACTCCAGCGCGGCTTTCAGGTGTACAAGGAGGTCTGTTCGGCCTGCCATTCGATCAACCGCGTTGCCTTCCGCGATCTTGCTGACCTTGGGTTCACGGCGCCCGAGATCAAGGCGATCGCGGCCAGTTACGAAGTGCCTTCGATCGATGACAAGACCGGTGAGCCCGCCACCCGGCCGGGCACCCCGGCAGACAAGTTCCCGCTCGTCTACCCGAATGAAATCGCTGCCCGTGCTGCCCAGAATGGCGCGTTGCCGCCCGATCTGTCGTTGATCGTCAAGGCGCGCGAGGGCGGTACCAACTATATCCACTCGCTGATCAACGGCTATGCCGATGCGCCAGCAAGCTGGACGGTGCCCGACGGGCTTTATTACAACCCCTATTTCAAGTCGCTCAACATCGCGATGCCGCCGCCGCTCGCAGCGGATGAGCAGATTACCTATGTCGATGGGACCAAATCGACCAAGGAACAATATGCCAAGGATATCGCGGTGTTCCTGACCTGGACCGCCGAACCCAAGCTGGAAGCCCGCAAGGAAACCGGCATGGCGGCGATCATCTTCCTGCTGATCATGACCGGGCTGGGCTATCTCAGCTACAAAAAGGTCTGGGCCGATCTGAAGCGCAAGCCCGCCTGATAGCGGCCAACACGTTCAAAAGGGCGGTCGTTCCAACGCGGAACGGCCGCCTTTTTTTGATGGGGACGATATGAACGATGATCTGAAGGCGCTGATTCGCACCGTTCCCGATTATCCAAAACCCGGGATCGCCTTTCGCGACATCACGACGCTGCTGCTCGACGGGCCGGGTTTTGCCGCCACCATCGAGCGCATGGCGGCGCAGGTCGGTGAGCCCCCCGACCTCATCGCCGGCATCGAAGCGCGGGGCTTCATCTTTGGCGCAGCGATCGCCTGTCGGCTGGGCTGCGGGCTGGTGCTGCTCAGGAAGCAGAACAAGCTGCCGGGCAGGGTGACCGGCATCAACTATGCCCTCGAATATGGCCAGGACAGGATCGAGATGCACAGCGACGCCGTGGCGCCGGGGGCGCGGGTGCTGCTGGTTGATGATCTGATCGCCACCGGCGGCACGGCGCTCGCCGGTGTCGAACTGCTGCGCGGGGCAGGGGCGGTGGTATCGGGGGCAAGCTTCGTGATCGACTTGCCAGATCTGGGCGGCGCGGCGCGGTTGCGGGCAGCAGGAGTTGCGGTGCACGTACTCGTTGATTTTGAAGGCGATTAAACCCCCATCTCCCGCCTGCGGGGTGGCGGCTCGAAGGTCACTTTCGTGGCTGGCGCGGCGGGTGAAGGTGATCCCTCACGTTACCACATGAGAAACACCCTCACGCGCTCGTCCAAGCGGGCGAGTCGCGTCTCCCGCAGGCGGGAGAGATGGCTTACCGCCCCTTTTTGCGGGCCGCGTAGCGCGCGTCACGCGCCGCTTTTTGCGCGGCTTCACGGGCGATGGCGACGAGCCGATCCTGTTCGGCCTTGACCACTGCTTCGGCTTCCTTTGCAAGCCGCATTTCTTCGGCCCGAACGGCAGCTTCGGCGCGTTCGACCTTGCGCTGTTCTTCGCGTTCGGCGCGCTTTTCGGCGGCGCGGGCGCGGGCGGCGAGCGCATCCTCGTTCGGCGGCGGGGCGCTGCGGAACTTGTCGAGTTTGGCCTTGCGGGCTTCAGCGGCCGCTTTGGCGCGGTCGAGGTGATCGGGGAGTTTGAATGCCATATGCGGCGCTCCTTAGCCGTCTCTCTATTCCGCTGCAACTGCTTGTGATGCCGGTGCCACCGATACCGGCGTGCCGACCAGCGCGGCATTGCCCGATAGCGGGTCGATCCGGCTGCGCGCGGTCAGGTCGTTGTGCGACACGCCGGGGCGCTGTGCGGCGACCGAGAGTTTGATGCCGGGGCGATCATGGCCAAAGCCATGCGGCAGGGAGACGACGCCCGGCATCATTGCATCGCTGATTTCGGCAGCGACGGTAACGCTGCCGGTCGCACTGGTGATGGTCACATCGCTGCCATCGGCGATGTCACGCGCGAGCGCATCGGCGGGCGCGATCATCAGCGTGCAGCGTGCCGGGCCTTTGGCGAGGCGGTGCGAATTGGCCAGCCAGCTATTGTTGTTGCGAACATGGCGGCGACCGATCAGCACCAGGCATTCGCCAGGCGCTGCCGCCAGCCAATCGGCAAAACGGCCGGTCAGATCGGCAAGCAGTGCTGGCGGCCCACAGGCGATGTGCTTGTCAGGCGTGCGCAGGCGTTCGGGCAGGCGGGGTTCGAGCGCGCCAAGATCAAGCCCGTGCGGGTGCGCCTCGATATCGGCGAGCGACAGCCCGCGCGGCGAATTCTTGAGCATCCGGTCGAGGGTTTCGCGCGGGGTGACGATGTTGGGCAGGGTTTCACCGGTGGCGGCACCAATGGCGCGGGCAAGCTCGGCGACGATTTCCCAATCGCTTTTGGTGCCGGGCGTCGCCGTGAACACCGGCGGCGAATATTTGGCGAAATTCCTGACCGCAATTGGCGCGAGGAACAGCGGGTAATGGTCTTTTTCCAGCGGGCCGCAGGGGGGCAGGATATAATCGGCATGGGCGCTGGTGGCCGTGACATACATGTCGATGCTGACCATCAGGTCGAGCGTGTCCAGTGCCGCATCGAGTGCGCCGCCATCGGGCACCGACAGGACCGGGTTGCCGGCGATGGTGAACAGCGCCTTGACCTGGCCGGGGCCGGGGGTGGCGATTTCTTCGGCCATGGCGACGGCGGGAAATTCGCCGAGGAGTTCGGGGTGGCCCGAGACGCGGCTGTGAAAACGCCCCTGCGATCCCGATCCGGTCTGGCCGACGATATCGACCGCTGGCGACGAGAACATGGCGCCGCCGATGCGATCAAGATTGCCGGTAGCGATGTTGAGCAGCATGATCAGCCATTGGTTGAGCGTGCCGAATTCGGCTGTCGAAACACCGATTCGGCCATAAACGATAGCGGGTTCGCCATTGCCGAGCTCCGCCGCAAGGGCGCGAATGGCGTCGGCATCGATGCCGCAGGCGGTGGCGAGCGCCGCGATCTCGAAGAGGCGCAGCGCTTCCCAGACACTATCCCAGCCATCAAGCATGGAGCCGAGCCGGCCGGGATTGACCAGACCCGCCTCGTCGAGCGCCAGCAGTAGCGCCACCAGCAGGGCCGGGTCGCTGCCGGGGCGGATGAAATGATGCGCATCGGCAATCTGGGCGGTTTCGGTGCGGCGCGGATCGATCACGGTCAGCCGGCCGCCGCGGGCTTGCAGCGCCTGGAGGCGTTTTTTGACATCGGGCACCGTCCAGACGCTGCCGTTCGACGCCAGCGGGTTGCCGCCGATGATGACCATCTGCTGCGTCCGGTCGATATCGGGAATCGGGAACAGCGCGTTATGGCCGAGCATCAGCAACTGGACGAGCTGGTGCGGGATCTGATCGACGGTCGATGCCGAAAACGCGGCCTTGGCGCCCAGGGCTTTCTTGAGCGCCGGCACTTGCGGCGAGATGCTGTAATTATGCGCGGTCGGGTTGCCGAGATACAGCGCGGCTTCGCCACCGGCGCTGCGGATATTTGCCATCCGCGCAGCGATTTCGGCATAGGCGGCTTCCCAGCCGATCGGCACCCATTCGCTGCCGACGCGCTTGACGGGGGTGCGCAACCGGTCAGGATCATTTTCCAGATCGGCAAGCGCTTGCGATTTGGGGCAGACATGGCCGCGCGACAGCGGGTTTTCGGGGTCGCCCTTGATCGAGAGGATGTTGCGCCCCTCGGTCGTGATGATGACGCCGCAATTGGCTTCGCACAAATGGCAGGTGCGGTTGTGGCTGGTTACC
>JBBQMB010000072.1:0-13946 GCA_038328515.1 Sphingomonadales bacterium | reverse complement strand
TCAGGGCCATAAGGAATGTGAGGACGCGCTGAAGGAATTTTACGGGATGGACCATGCGATGGTCTTTTCCACCGGTTATCAGGCCAATCTCGGCATGGTCGCCACGCTGGCCGGCAAGGGCGATTTCATCATCCTCGATGCAGACAGCCATGCGTCGATCTATGATGGCTGCTATCTCGGCAATGCCGATATTGTCCGCTTCAAGCACAACAGCGCCGAAGATCTGGAAAAGCGCCTGCGCCGCCTGCCGCCTGAAGCTGGCAAGCTGGTGATCCTCGAGGGCGTCTATTCGATGCTCGGTGATATTGCGCCGCTGAAGGAGCTTGTCGCCATCGCCAAGGCGCATGGCGCGATGGTGCTGGTCGATGAAGCGCATGGCATGGGCTTTTTTGGTGAAAACGGCCGCGGCGTTTATGAAGCCGCAGGTGTTGCTGACGACGTCGATTTTGTCGTCGGCACATTTTCCAAATCGGTTGGAACGGTCGGCGGCTTTTGCGTGTCGAACCACCCCAAGTTTGAAATCCTGCGGCTGGTATGCCGCCCCTATACCTTCACCGCGTCGCTGCCGCCGGCGGTTGTTGCCTGCGCCGCGACGAGCATCCGCAAGTTGATGCACGCCGGCGACAAGCGCGCCCGGCTATGGGAAATGACCCGCAAGCTGCATGGTGGGTTGCAGGCGCGCGGCTTCCGGCTCGCCACGCAAACCCCCGAAAGCGCCATTGTTTCAGTGCTGATGCCCGATCAGGAAACGACTGTGCGCATGTGGCAGGCGATGCTGGAATTGGGTGTTTATGTGAACATGTCGCGGCCACCGGCAACTCCGGCGGGCGTGTTCCTTCTGCGCTGTTCCTTGTGCGCCGAACATTCGGCGGCGCAGCTTGATACCGTGCTCGAACGATTTGCCATGGCCAGTGCCGCGGTCGGGCTTTTCGCGCAGGCTGCTGAATAGCCGCCCCTGGCAATCTGCCGGGGCTGGCCTCGGCAGCCGTTTATTGATCGAGCGGCTTTACTGAAAAACCGCGGCGATAGTTCATGACGATCCGCACCGGCGTAACGCCGGGGCCAAAGTTGACCAAAGTTTCTTCCGGGGTCGGCTTGGCGAGGCGCAGGTGGGGATTGTTGCTCAAGCCGATGCCATCCGACCACACCGACAATTTGCCATTGGTATCGCGATCATGCAGCGCGACGATGACATAACGGCCGGGGCCGGGCAGGATGAGGCAGACCGTCATGTCGCCGATCGGCGCATTTGTGCCAGCGACGCTGGTCATCACCGGCATCGGCACATCATGGCGGCGCAAAAATTTGCCGCTTTCGAGAAATTCATCCTTGGCGCCGGTGTAATTCTGGATGCGCAACTGGCCATTGCGGTCCTTGAAACCATGCACGGTGATCAATGCGGCCGTGCCATCGGCGCCTGGCCGGCAGGCCGCGGTATCGCCAAACACGACCGGCCCCTGGGCCAAAGCCGGGGCCGCCAGCAGTGACAGCAGGAGTGCGCTGGCGACAGATATCGCCTGCAAGTGTGATTTTGCCATGACCTTGATGTTTCACCGGGCTATAGAGTGAGGAAATGTCGGATGGGAGCCATCCAGCCGACAACATCAGCTATGGTGCAGGCTTGCGGCGAAACTTGGGCGCGGCAGTGTCGACATCAAGGGACGGGAACGGAAAAAGCGCATTTTGATCGCCCTGACCCGCTTTGACCGCTACCTTGTCCGGTTGATCATCGTGCCGCTGTTCGCGTCGCTGGTCATCGCCGCGATGCTGTTGTTGCTCGATCGCATGCTGCGGCTGTTCGATTTTGTCATGAACGAGGGCGGCCCGGTCAGCGTGGTGTGGCGGATGCTGGGCAATCTGCTGCCCGAATATCTGTCGCTGGGTATTCCCATCGGGGTGATGATGGGTATCTTGATGGCGTTCCGCAAACTGGCGCTATCGTCCGAACTCGATGCCCTGCGCGCCGTCGGCATCAGCTATAATCGCTTGTTGCGGGTGCCGTTCCTGTTCGCCATTTTCTTTGCCCTGGTAAATTTCGGTATCGTCGGTTTTTTGCAGCCGGTGTCGCGTTATGCCTATGAAAACTTGCGCTTCGAACTGCGCTCCGGGGCGCTCGGCGCATCGATAAAGGTTGGCGAATTTGCCAATCTCGGCAAAGGCATGACGCTGCGGGTCGAAGAAAGCCAGAACCAGGGCGCCGATTTGCGCGGGTTGTTCGTCCGCGCCGATGGCAAGGATGGGCAGAGCGTGGCGGTCACCGCGGCGCAGGGCACCTTCTTGTCGACCGATGACCCCGATGTGATCCTGTTGCGTCTCAAGCACGGCACGCTGGTTCACACCCCCACCGCCAGTGGCGTGCCGCGCGTGCTGTCGTTCGATCAGCATGATCTGCCGGTCAATTTGCCGGCGATGACCAATTTCCGCAAGCGCGGCGAAGGCAATCTGGAACGCACCTTGCCGGAGCTCGGCAGTGCCATGCTCAACGCCAAACTGAGCCCCGAAGACCGGCGCAGCGCCTCGGCCACCTTCAATCGCCGGCTGGTGCAATGCCTTGTCATGTTCGTCCTGCCGTTCCTTGCCGTGGCGCTGGCGGTGCCACCCAAACGCTCGACCTCGTCGCTCGGCGTGTTCATCAGCATCATCGGGCTGGTGACCTTCCACAAGATGACCGAATATGGCGAGCGCATGGGGCAATTGGGCCGTATCGATCCGGTGCTGGCGCAATGGGTGCCATTCATCGGCTTTATTGCGCTGTCGCTGTGGCTCTACCGTATCCTTGCCACGGTGCCCGGTGGGCAGCCGATCGGCGCGCTCGATCGCTGGTTCGCGCGCATAGGTTCTTTTGCCTCGCGGCTCGCGGCGCGGCTGGTGCGGCGTGAAAACTGGCGCGATGATGCGCTGTCGGCAGGTTGAGGTGAAGCTTTTCCCCTCGCGCACCATCGCCTGGTACACCGCCCGGATGTTCATCGTCCGCTCGGCGGCGTTTCTGTTCGGACTGATCGTCATCCTTGAATCGCTCGATCTGCTCGGCGAATCGGGCAAGATCCTGGCGGCCGCCGGCAATAGCGAGGCTGATCTATGGGTCTATGTTTCGCTGCGCGTGCCGCAACTGGTGCAATTGTTCCTGCCGTTTTCGGTGCTGCTCGCCACGCTGGTGACGCTGGCAACGCTCAACCAAAACAGCGAAGTGGTGATTTTCAAGGCCGCTGGCATTTCGGCTCACCAGATACTGGCGCCGCTGTTCATCGCCGCGCTGGCGATCGCTGCGGTCAATTTCGCCTTTAACGAAAGCGTCACCACCCACGCCACCCAGCGGCTGAAAATCTGGCAGGACAATGAATATCGCCACACCCCGGCCGAACGAAAACCCCTGAATGAAAGCTGGGTGCGCGGCGGCGATGATCTTTTCCGCGCCGCCTCCTTCACCGGCACCGGCGCTGCGACAAGGCTGAGTGGCGTGACGATTTATGACCGTGCCGACAATCGGCTGCTGCGCGTCGTCATGGCCGACAGCGCGCAACCAAGCCCGACCGGCTGGCAATTATCGGGCGTGCGGGTGTTCGACGTGGCGCGTGGCACCCTGACTGCGTTGCCCGGCCTTGCCTTCGCCAGCAGTGTGGTGCCGCGCCAGTTCACCACTGCCAACATCAATCCGGCGTGGATGCCGCTGTGGGAATTATGGCCGCAGATTGCCGAACAGCGCGCCGCCGGCAAATCGGTGGACACGCTGGTTGCCGCCGCCTGGCACAAGATTTCGGGGCCATTGTCGACCGTGCTGATGCCGTTGCTGGGGGCCGTGGCGGCGTTCGGGCTGGCGCGCTCCGGCCGTTTGTTCGTGCGCGCCGTTATCGGCATGTTCCTTGGCTTTGCGTTTTTCGTGGCCGATAATTTCATGCTGGCGATGGGCAATTTTGGCGCGGTGCCGCCGGCGATGGCGGCCTGGGCGCCGTTCCTGCTGTTCCTGTTGATCGGCGAGGCCGTGCTGATCCGCACCGAGGAATAGCCTGTCCCAAATTGGCCGCAATGGCGCATTAGGCCGACGCTGCAAAAAGGGGCTTTTGGTGACATTCAACGCATATCCAGCGGAACGACAGGCGTGATCGCGCTGACCATCCAGCCCGTCGAAACCGCAGCCGACCGCGAACGGTTCATCGAACTGCCCTATGCGCTTTACGCGCATGATCCGCATTTTGTGCCGCCGCTGCGCAGCGAGGCGCTGGCGTTGATAAGCGGCATCAAGGGCAATCCATGGTTCGAACACGGCCGGTCGAAAATGTGGCTGGCGCTGCGTGGTAAAACGGTTGTCGGCCGCATCTCGGCGCAGGTCGATAATCTCGTGCTGCAACATATCGGCCCGACGACCGGCCATTGGGGGCTGTTCGAATGCGTCGATGATGCCGAAGTTTCCACGCTGTTGCTCGAAACCGCCGAAGACTGGCTGCGCGGTGAGGGCATGACCGTTGCGCAAGGCCCGTTCAGCATTTCGATCTGGGATGAACCCGGCCTGCTTGTCGATGGCTTCGATCAGGCCCCAGCCGTGATGATGGGGCATCATCTACCCTATTACGCCCGGCATATCGAAGCGCGCGGCTATGTCGGCATCAAGGACTTGCACACTTGGGGGCTGCGTATCGATCACGCCTTTCCCGAGATGGTCCAGCGCATCGTCGCGGCCAGTGAACGCAATGCCAAGCTGAAAACGCGCAAGGTCGACAAGGCGCGCTTTGCCGAGGAAGCAGCGCTTATCCTCGATATTCTCAACGATGCCTGGTCGACCAATTGGGGCTTTGTGCCGCTGACGCCAGCCGAAGTCGCCTTTGTCGGCAAAAAACTGAAACCCATCGTTTTTGAAGATCTGATCCGCATAGCCGAATATGAAGGCGTGCCCGTCGGCTTCATGATCGCACTCCCCGATATCAACGAACTCACCCGTGACCTTGGTGGGCGGCTGTTTCCCTTTGGCTGGGCGAAACTGTTGTGGCGACTGCGCGCGCCCAAGGTGCGTCGCATCCGTGTGCCGTTGATGGGCATCCGAAAGTCGCTGCAGGGCCATCGCGTCGCTTCGTTGATGGCGTTTCAGATGATCGAATATATCCGCCGCGATGCGATTGCCGACTATGGTGCCACCGAAGGGGAAATCGGCTGGATTCTCGATGATAATGGCCCAATGCGATCGATCGCCGATGCTCTCGAATGCAAGGTGACGCGTACCTATCGGGTTTTTGAACGCGCGCTGTAAAAGCGCCCTATAATAGCGCTTTGTAATCGCGCTGGCCACGCCGGTGCCGGTCAGCCAGCGATGTGCACGGTCAACCGGTTACGCCCGGCAATATGATCATAATCGATGGATGCGGCAAAGGCGCGAACCAGCGCCAGCCCGGCCCCGCCGCCGCTTTCGGGGGGAAGGCCCGTCGGGGCAGGCGCGAGCCGCGGGTCGAACGGTGCCGCCGGATCGGTCAACACGAGGATTGTGCCATCAGCATCGTGTGACAGGTGCATTTCGATCGTGTCGGCAGCCCCCAGGCCGGCGTGATCGCGCAGATTGGCGACCAGTTCTTCGACGATGATGGCGAGCCGCCGCGATGGGGTGATTGCCAACCCGGCGGCAACCGAAAACTGTTGCGCCCCCGCCAGCGCCACACCGACGGCAGCGGCATCGCCGGCCATTGTCAACACCGCGGTAATCGGATTGCCAGAATTCATCTTGCGGCCTAGCCTAGTGCCATTGGCCAAAAGGGGCAAAACATGTCTGTGTCGAAATATCTGCTGATCGTTGCGCTTGGCGCTGGCGCTGCGGCACCGGGACAAGCGGCGCCGGGTCAGATCGCCACCGTCAAGCGCGTGCAGGGCAGTGCCAGTATCGAGCGCGGCAAAAAGCCATTGCCCGTCGCGGCGGGTACCCGGCTGGAAGTCGGCGATCTGCTCAGCACCGGCAAGGATGGCCGTATCAGCGTGACCTTCATCGATGATTCACGATTTTCGGTCGGCCCGGCCAGTCGCATTCGGCTGACCAAGTTTGATTTCGATGATGTCTCCCACCAGGGCCAATCGTCGACTCGCGTCGAAAAAGGCGCGCTCGCCATTGTTTCGGGCCAGATCGCCCATGAAAATCCCAAGGGCATGACCGTGCAGACGCCGACGTCGGTGCTCGGTGTGCGCGGTACCCGCTTTGTGGTCGATGTGAAATGAAACCCGTCGCAACGCTGTCGGTCGTGCTGGCGCTCGCGGTTGCGGGCTGTGCCAGTTCAACGGTCACGCTGCTCAACGGCGAGGGCACGAACCCGGTCGGCGCAGTCGCGGTCCTCGACCCCAAAACCGGCGATGATGTGCGCGTCATCGATACCGCCGGCACGGCGGTCACCGTTGATGGTGCGCGGACCGGCGTGCGCAGCACTGATGCCGCTGCCGCCGAGGCGCGCTATGCCGCGCTGCTGGCCGGCCTGCCCGAACCGCCGGCACGCTTCATTTTGTATTTCCCCGAAGGCAGCACCAACATTACGCCCGAATCGGTGATCGTTCGCGATGCCCTGTTCGCTGAGATCAAACGCCGCGGGCCCGGTGTCGCGGTGCAGATCGAAGGCCATACCGATCGCGTGGGCGATGCTGCCGATAATGTCATCCTGTCGAAACGCCGCGCCGATGCGGCGCGCGACATGCTCGTCGGGCTGGGGCTTGATACCGACACCACCCGCACTGTTGGTCGCGGCGAACGCGCGCCCTTGCCTGGCCATGCCACCGCCGACAATGTCGAAGACCCGGCCAATCGGCGGGTGGAAGTCGTGGTGCGGTAGCGCCGATCGCAAGACAACCCTGTCATCCCGGGCTTGACCCGGGACCTGGTTTTCTTCGCGCAACTCGGCAGTCAAAGCAAAGCTGGGTCCCGGGTCAAGCCCGGGATGACATTCGCGCTACCCCCGATACCGCAGCGCCATCACGGTCAGATCATCGCTCGCCGGCGCGCCATCTTCAAAGGCGCGCACCGCCGTAATCAGCGCGCGGGTCGCCGCACCTGCTGGGCCATCGCCCCAGGCTAGCAGCACGTCGCGTGTCCGGTCGCTGCCGAAGAATCCGCCGGAGTCGTTCTGCGCCTCGCGCACGCCATCGGTGATGATCACCAGCCCATCGCCCGGAGCGAGTGCCAGGCTTTCCAATGGATAGGCATAGCCCGGCATCGTGCACAACGGCAGCCCGCCTTCCATCACCACATCTTCCAGCGTGCCGTCGGCGCGGCGCACCAGCGGGTTTTCATGGCCCGCGTTGACCAGATCAACCCGGCCGTTGGCCAGATCGATGATGCCGCACAACAAGGTGACTTCGACGAAGTTTTCGCCATCGCTTTGCAATTCGTCGTTGAGCGCGCCGATGATGGCATCGAGCGGTGCCCCGCCGCGCCGCAACAGGCTGTGCGCCAGCGCCTTTGATACCGCCATGAACAGTGCCGCCGATGGCCCCTTGCCGGTGACATCGCCGACCAGAAAGACGATGCGCCCGTCGGGCAGCGCAAAGGCATCATAGAGATCGCCGCCAATCGCCTGAGCAGGTTCGAGCACGGCATCAAGATCAAGCCGCGGGTCGAGCCTCGCCAGCATCGCTGCATCGGGCAGCATGGCGCGCTGAATCTCGCGCGCAGCTTTCATTTCGCCGGCCTGCGCCAGCGCTGCTTCGCGTAGCTGCTTGGCCAGCCGGGTGGTTTCGGCAAAAAGCGCCGCCGTGATGGTGAGCGCCGTCACCCCGCCGATCAACAATGGTCGCAGCGGATCGAGCAGCGTCTGGCTCCACAGGAACGCCGCCATGCTGCCACCGAAAATCACCACGACGGCCAACGCCGGCAAGATGATCAGCCAGCGCCAGCGCAGGCGCGGCAGCCCGATGATGGCCAGCGCCGCCAGCACCATGCCCAGCCCCCATTCCGCCGTCAGCGCCCAGCGCGGCCGCACCAGCCAGCCTTGGTTGAGGATCGCATCTATCGCCTGGGCATGAAAGCGCACGCCATATTCGGTGCGCCCCAGCGGCGTCGATCGCACATCGCCAAGCCCGACGCTGGCCGGGCCGATCAGCACGATCTTGCCGGCCAGCGCGCCGGGCTTGCGCGGTTGGCGGATGATGTTTGCCGCCGATGTCTCGCTGCCATCGGGCAGGGTGCCAAAGTGCAACCGCGCCTCGCCGCGATCGCTTACCGGAATCCGGTGGCGGCCAAGTTGCAGCGCGGTCAAGGCGCCGCCCGTCATCACCGGGGTGATGGCGTCGGCCTTGGTCGCAATGCGCGCCAACTCCAGCGAGAGCGACGGCATGGCATGGCCGGCCACCAGCGCGACCATCGGCAGCCGCCGCGTGACGCCGTCATTATCGGGGTTGCCGTTGATCAGGCCGTGCCCCTGCGCATTGAAATCGATGTCGATGACATTGGCGAGCGCCAGTTCGAACGACGGCACCGTCGCCGGCAGTGCCGTGGTGAACGGATCATCAAAGGCAAGCGCGGCGGTGCCGGCAGCCGTGAGCCCCTGCGCTTCGGCATCATTTGCCTGCAACGCGGTACGCGCCACCACTGTCGGCGCCCGGCCAAGCGCATCGCCAAACCGTTGGTCAAGCGAAGGGATGGCGATAATTTCCGCGCGCGCTGCCGGTGACAAGGTCGCGTAAACATCATCGATCCGGGCCTGGTCGGTCGCCGGATCGGCTTCGGCAAAGACGATGTCATAGCCAATGGCGACGGCACCGGCAGCGCGCAGCCGATCGGTCAACAGAGCGAGATACGAGCGCGGCCATGGCCAGCGGCCAAGGCCCTGCGGCGGCGCCCGCAGGCTTTCGGCATCGATGCGCACGATATGGACCCGCGTATCGGCGGCGATCGGGTGCGGCGACCAGCGCTGATAGCGGTCGAACAAGGGCTCGGCGAACAGCGCGCCGGTGAAAGCGGCGAGTAGCGCTGCGACGAGAAAAGCCGCTGTCAGCCCGATCAAGCGCACCCGGTTCAGGCGCACGCCGGCGCTCAAACCTCGACTTCCAGCCCGTCATAGGCGCAGATCACCGCGACCTGTGCGGCATCGCCGCGCGTCAGCGCTTCATAGCTGATCGCTTCGGCATGGATCGTCTGCAGTTGGGCGTCGCTATAGGTTGGTTCATGGTGGAACAACGCCAGCGTGCCGGCGCGCGCCATCCGACACAGATCGATGGCCACCAGGCTGCTCGAATGGCCCCAATCCTGCTTCAACGAAACCGTGTCACCCAATGAATACATGGTGTCGCAGACGACTAGGTCGGCACGTGAAAAAAATGCTTCAAAGCGTTCCTCGGTGTCCATCTGGTCGGAACGATGCTCGCTGTCGGTCGAATAGACGACCGATTTGCCGCCGGAATCGAAGCGATAGCCGTAGGATTTGTGCGAATGATATTGCTCCATCAACGTCACGTCGACGCCGCCGATGCGGTGCGGCACATCGGCGGCGAGCGTGACGAATTCGATGCGGGCGCGCAGCCAGTCAAAAGCGACGGGAAAGGAGATTTCCTCCTGCTGGCGGCGCAATGCGGTTTCGGCATCGGCATGGCCGCTGTGGATGATGATCGTTGCTTCGGGGTCGAACGCCGGCACGAAAAACGGGAAGCCCATGATATGGTCCCAGTGCAGGTGCGACAAAAAGATGTGGTAGCGGCGCGGATGGCCGTCGGCGGCGCGGCGCATCGCGTCGAGTCCGAATTCGCGCAGGCCTGACCCAAGGTCGCAAACGATGAAATTGCCGTCACCGGCCTCGATCTCGACACAGGATGACGCGCCGCCAAAACTGCCGCGCACGGCAAAATCCAGCTCGTCATCGACAAAGGCCGCCGCCGCCGCCCGATCGGCAAAATGGCGTCCCGATGCCGCCAGCACGCCGCTGACCAGCTTGTCGCGTACCGTATCGGCGCGCATCGCGACTGGCAGCGAGCCCCGTGTTCCCCAGAAACGCACACGCATTGGTCGCCTCCCCTTCAGCCCAGCGCGGTTTCGACGCTGGCATGCACGACAAATAATTTGTCATAGCGGCTGATCGCCAGAATTTCGCGCATCGCGGGGCCTGGCGCCGCCAGCGCCATGCCAACGCCCGCTTTTTTCGCCAGCGCCAGCGCCGTGCTGAGCGCGCGCAACCCGCGTGATGACATATAGTCGACGCCACCCAGATCGATGATCAACTGCCGTCCGGTGGCGTCGGCGATGGCGGCGCTCAGATAGCCGGCAAACTCGCTCCAGTTGCTTTCATCGACCCGGCCCTCTGGCCGCCCGACCAGCGCGCCCGGTGTCTCGCGCCTGTTCCACAACATGGGTGCCCCCGTTTCCCGCCGGGCGAACGCCCGCGTGTCAACCCCGCCGGGCGAACGCCCGCTTGTCAACAAGGCCACAGACCAGCGGGTGGCGTCAACTGTTGTGAAACCTCGGGTGCGGCGCTTGCCAATTTGCTGCCGCCGCCCTAGCAATTGCGTGCTGCTCAAATTCTGCGATCCGGGGGGTTCATCATGGCTGCATTTCCGTTGACCACATTGGCGATCATCGTCGCTATCGTTTTGTATTTTGTGCTGGGCGGCCTCGTCGGGGCGGCGCGCGCCAAATATAATGTGCCGGCACCGCTGCCGACCGGCCATGTCGAATTCGACAAGCGCAACCGGGTCCATATCAATACGCTTGAGCAACTGGCGCTGTTCCTGCCGGCGATTTTCCTTGCCGCACCGGTGCTGGGTGACCTGATCACGGCCGTCACCGGGCTGGTGTGGAGCCTGGGCCGCATCATTTATGCGCGCGGCTATTATGCCGATCCCACCAAGCGCGGGCCGGGCTTTGGTATTACCATGCTGGCAACGCTCGTGCTCATTGTCGCCGCCGGCTACGGCGCTGTGTCCACGCTGATATCGTGATGGTCACACCTGATCCGGTCGGGCCCGGGCAGGAAAGCGTATGGGATTACCCGCGCCCGCCGCGGTTGGAGGCTTCGGCGCGGCACGTGCGTATCGTTCACAAGGGCGTAACCATCGCCGATAGCCGCCGCGCGCTGCGGTTGCTGGAAACCAGCCACCCGCCAAGCTGGTATATCCCGCCCGCCGATATCGCCCCCGAGCATCTGCGCGCCGCCGCCGGCAGCAGCTTTTGCGAATGGAAGGGTCGCGCCGCCTATTGCGACATCGTCGTTAGTGATGCGGTGCTGGCAGCGGTCGGCTGGCGCTACGCATCACCAACACCGGGGTTTGCGGCGCTGAAGGATCATGTCGCCTTTTATGCGGCGCCTTTTGATAGTGTGACAATCGATGGCGAGGCCGTGCGCCCGCAGCCCGGCGGCTTTTACGGCGGCTGGATCACCCGCGATGTTGCAGGGCCTTTCAAAGGCATCCCGGGCAGCCAGTTCTGGTAGCTGGCCAGACCGGGCCTGCGACGCTAACCTTTTGCCAAATACGGGGGAGATGAAAGATGGCACGGCTGCAAGGGCGCGTCGCGTTCGTAACCGGGGCTGCGGCTGGTATCGGCCGTGCCGCAGCGATTGCGCTGGCGCGCGAAGGCGCCGGGGTGTTCATCACCGATATCGATATGCCCGCTTTGCGTGAAACCGCAGCGATCATCACCGCTGCCGGCGGCTCGGTGCAGGCGCGCGGCCAGGATGTGATCGAGGAAGACCGCTGGGCCGAACTGGTGAAGCGCACCATGGCGCTGTTTGGCCGGCTCGATATTCTCGTCAATAATGCCGGCATCGCCATTGGTGGGCCGTTGCTGGAGATGAGCCTTGACCAGTGGAACCGCCAATTGGCGATCAACATGACCGGCGTGTTTCTTGGTATCAAGCACGCCATTCCGGCAATGCGGGCTGATAAACCCGCGGGCGATTATCGCGGCGGCTCGATCATCAACATCTCGTCGGTCGCGGGGCTGGCGGGTGCGCCCGGGCTCGCCGGCTATTGCGCCACCAAGGGCGGGGTGCGGTTACTTACCAAGGCGGTCGCGATGGAATGCGCCGAAGCGCGTGATGGGATTCGCTGCAATTCGGTCCACCCCGGCATCATCGACACGGCAATCTGGAGCAAGATCGATGCCGGCGGCGCGCTCAACAATATCGTGCCGCCAGGGTCGAACGCCCCCCATGCCGATGTTATCGCGGCGGGCGGCACGCCCTTGGGTTTTGCCGGCCTGCCGAGCGATATCGCCGATGGCATCGTCTTCCTCGCGTCGGACGAATCGCGTTATATGACCGGCAGCGAACTTGTCATCGACGGCGGTTGGACCGCGCGATAAATTACCCAATCCGGAGACAATAATGGCCCTTCCTGCCGACCGCACGCCCGTCATCATCGGCGTCGGCGAAATTATCGACCGCCCGGCCGATCCGGCGCTGGCGATCGAACCTTTGGCGCTGATGGCAGCAGCCGTGCGCGCTGCCGATGTGGATGCGGGTGGCGGTTTTCTCGATCGTATCGATTCGGTCGATGTCATCCAGCTTGTTTCGTGGCGCTATGATCGCGTCGCGCAGCGGCTGACCGATCGGCTCGGCATCAACCCGGCGCGCGCCGTTTATGGCATTGTCGGCGGCGAAACCCCGACCACGCGCATCCACGAAGCCGCGTTGCGCATCATGAACGGCAATTCGATGGTCGCCGTCATCACCGGCGGCGAAGCGATGAACGCGGTCGGCAAGGCGCGCGCCGCCGGGATCGATTTGCCGTGGACACCGCCCGCTGCCACCCCCGAAAATCCGATTGTTGCCAGCGATCATGTCACGCCGATTGCGGTGCGCAGCGGCATCATGGCGCCGGTGCACATCTACCCGCTCTATGAAAATGCCACCACCGCCGCCTGGGGGCTGACGCCGGCACAAGCGCTCGCCGAAAGCGGCGCCGCCTATGCCGCGATCTCGCAGGTCGCCGCCGGCAATCCGCACGCCTGGGGCCGCAAATCGTTCAGCGCCGCTGAAATCACCACTGCCACGCCCGACAATCGCATGATCGCCTGGCCCTATACCAAGCGCATGGTCGCCAACAACACGGTCAACCAGGCTGGCGCCGTGCTGATGACCAGCCTTGCCATCGCCCGGGCTGCCGGCATCGCCGAAGACCGGATCATTCACGTCCATGGCGGTGCTGCGGCCGCCGAGCCGATGGACTATCTGGCGCGTGACCAGTTCAGCCATTCGGTGGCGCAAAATGCCGTGCTGGCGCAAGCGGTGCGCATGGCGCCGGATGGTTTTGACCGGGTCGAGCTTTATTCGTGTTTCCCGACTGTCCCCAAAATGGCGCGGCGCACGCTGGGGCTGCCGGCTGACCGGGTGTTCAGCGTAACCGGCGGCCTCAGCTTTGCTGGTGCCGGGCTAAATTGCTACATGCTGCAAGCCACCTGCGCGATGGTGCGATCGCTGCGCGCCGCCCCCGCCGCCCGCGCGCTGCTTTATGGCCAGGGCGGCTATGTCACCAAGCACCACGCCCTCGTCATCGGCAGCGAAGCGGCTGAGCCCGCCAGCTTGATGCTGCCCAAGGATGCCCAGGACGATGCGGAATCGCGGCGTGATCCAGTGCCGCCGCTCGATCTTGGCTATGCCGGGGCGGCGACGATCGAAACCTTCAGCGTGGTGTATGATCGTGATGGCGCCGCGGCCTATGGCGGGGTGATCGGCCGCACCGCCGCTGGCACCCGCGTTTTCGGCAAGGTCATGGGCGATGATGCGGCAACGCTCGATCAGTTGCTGGCGCTCGACCGGTCGCCCGTGGGCGATGCGGGGACGGTCAGCGTTGGGGACGACGGCGCGCAAATCTGGCGCGCCTAAAAAAACCCCTCTCCCGCAAGCGGGAGAGGGGGCAGATCAAGGCGGCGTCACCTCGACCAGCAATTTGCCGAAATTCCCGCCCGAATACAGGTCCTTCACGGCGGTCGCGGCGTTCTCCAGCCCGGGGCGGATATCCTGCCGGGTCTTCAATTTGCCTTCCAGCATCCAGCCCAGCAT
>JBBQMB010000071.1:0-13988 GCA_038328515.1 Sphingomonadales bacterium | reverse complement strand
TAGCGGGCACGTCGATCACGCTGCTTGACGGGCTGGGGATCACCACCGGCGCGATCACCACCCCGACGGCGGGAGGCGTCTTCATTTCGTCGCACCTCCAGGCCCCGCTGATCAGCTTCGATTTACCGGGCAATCCGGACTATGCGGCCTTGTTCGCGGCAACGCCGATGCGGCTGGTTGGCGACCTAAGCATTAATGGCCCGGTGACTACCGGCCTGTTCAAGGCGGCGGCAACCGGCACGGTGACCATCGCCGAGCTGACGGCGGCGAGCGATATCTACATCGATGGCGCCGCGCTGGCGCTGGGCAGCATTACCGCTGGCGCCAACCTTGAACTTATCAGCGACAGCGCCCTGACGTTGGGCGATCTGCGCGCCGAGGGCGATATCGACCTGACCAGCGGCGGGCTGTTGACCACCGGCACATTGAGCGCCGGGGATTCGGTCAACTTGATCGCTGCCGGGGTGACAACGCAGGCGATCAGCGCCGGTATCACGGCAGCATCGATCGATCCGCTGGCGCAATATGGTGTTGGCGTGCGCAGTGCCGGGGCGATTGCGATTGCCGGTATCAATGCGCGCGGCCCGGTCGGGCTGGCGGCGCTGGGCAGCAGCATCAGCGTTGGCGCGATAACCACCGGCGAATCGCTGGCATTGCTGGCGCGCAGCGGCGTCAGCGTCGGCAGCATCCGCACCGGCGTCAGCACCGGCACCGGCGGCAACGGCTTGACGCTGATCGCCGCCGATACAATGGCAGCGCTGGTCACCGAGGATGCCAATGGCAACGCCAATTACACCGGGCTGGTAACCGCGACACCGGTGGCGCTGGCCGGGCCGGTGGCACTCGGCGGCACAATCGATACCGGCGCGCTGCGCATCGCGACGACCGGCACGGTGACGGGCAGCGCCGCGATCAATGCGGCGGGCGCGGTGACCATCCGGTCGGGGTCGCTGGCGCTGGGCGCAATCAACGCCGGCGGTGCGCTCGACATTCGCGGCACCGGCACTCTGATGCTCGGGGCGGTGCGCAGCGAGGGCGATATCGGGTTGGAGGCTGGCAACACGATCACCATTGGCGCGATCAGCGCCGGGGATTCGGTGGCGATCGGCTTTGGTGCGGCGGCGGTGGCCGGCGCGTCGCTGACAACCGGCGCGATCGACGCTGGCATTCTGCGTGCATCGCAAAGCCAGGGTGCGGCCTATCAAATCGGCATTGGCGGGTTGGGCGCGGTTACCACCGGCGCGATCAATGCCCGTGGCAATATCGGCATCCGATCAGCGGCGGGCAGCATCAGCAGCGGGGCGATCAGCACGGCAGCGTCGTTCGCCGGATTGGCGGCAACAGGCTTTACCGGCACCAGCATCGCCACGGGAACACAGGGCAGCCTGTTGATCGCCAATGCCAGCATGTTCACAGCGTTTGCCGACAGGCTGGATGCACTTGGGCCAGCGTCGGGCTTTGATTTTGCACCTTTGTTTGCGCTGACGCCGGTACGCATCGGCGGGCCGGTGACTCTGACCGGCGCGGCTAGCACGGGGCAGTTCGTGGCGGCAGCAGCGGGCGCGGTGACGCTGGCGGGCATCAGCGCCGGCTCAGCAGCAAGCATCGACAGCGGCGCGCTGGCCAGCTTTGGCGGCACCGTGGCAGCGCCGGTGATTACCGTTACCTCGGCCGATATCGCCATCGCCAGCACGGGCGCGATCGGCAATTCGGCGACCACGGCGGTCACGCTCAACATCGCATCGAACGCCAGCGCCATCACCATCGGTGGCAGCGCTGACAGCGGCAGCGGCGGCAGCGCCAACGGCGTCAGCGGCTATGTGCTGGGCAGTGCCGAAGCCGGGCGGATCAGCAGCAAGGCGCTGACCATTGCGGCGCTGGGCAGCGAACCGCCGACAATGACTGTGCAGGCGCTGAATTTTGCCGGCAGCGGCCTGGCCAGCAACGGTCGCACCCTCAGCCTGACGACAGGCGGCAACATTCGGGTCAATGGCGCGCTGGCGCTGACCGGCGCTGGCGCTGGCGATACGTTGCGCCTGCAGGCCGGGCAGCGGATCGAAGTCGCCACCGACGGCGGTGGCAAGATCGTCGCGACGGCGAGTGGCGACAGTGCGAACGGGGTTTTGGGCGGCTTCATCGATCTTGCCGCGGCCAATATCTGGTTTGGCAGCAGCGCGCTGCTGGGTCAGCTTGCCACCGATGTCGGCTTTGCCGGGCGCAATGCCGCGCTCGCGACGGCGGCAACGACGCCCGATCTGGCCGGGGCGCTGGCGGGCGACCGCATCCTGGTTTCAGCGCGGGCGAGCTTCCTCATTCAGAACAGCGGCAGCCTTGCCCAAAAGGCCGGTTTCAGCGCCGGTACGGGTGGTTTCACCATCCGGCCCAGCGGGACAGCGCCGCTCGATGTGGTGGTCAACGGCCGCGCCCAGGATGCTGCGGGCAACTTCCAGACCAACCAGAAGACGATCGAGGTCATCCGTTTTGCCAGCGCCAGCGATGCGCCGGCAGGCTTTACCGCGACATCGACGGTCAATGGCTGCATCATCGGCAATATCTGCGGATTGGCGCCCGAAGCAGGCGGGATGGAAGTGGGCAATATCGTCACCAACCTGCAAGGATTGATCGAGAACACCGCAAAAACGCCCGAGGAGCAGGAAGAAGAAGCGCGGCAAGCCGCTGAAAAACTGCCGCAGATGCGCATCAGCCGGCTGGTCGACCTGTCGAGCGCGATCGAGGATGTGTCGATCACCGAACCGGTTACCGGCGGCGGCAACCCGGCGCTTTGGCTCGATCTGCCGGCCGGTGGCGGGGTGCAGCCATGATAAAACGCTGGCGCGCGGGCAATATCATGCGCTTGCGGGCGCTGGCTGCTGGCGCGGCGCTTGCTGCTATGGCCGCATTGCCGCAGCCGGCGGCGGCGGCTGGGTTGAAACTGGCCGATAGTTTTCGCATCGGCAGCGGCGGCGTGTTGTGCACGGCGCAGAACCGGGTCGCCGATCCGGTGCTGGCGAGCATGTTCGATCGCGGCTATCGCATCACCTGCCGCGATGCGGCGGCGCCGGTTGGCCGGGTGTTCGCGCTGCGGTTGGGCAGCGGGCGCGATGCGACCGAGGCGAGCCTGGCAGCGCGGTTGGCGGCGGGGCGCAGTGCCGATATCAGCTGTGCGGCGCCCGGGCCCGCCGATGTCCCCGAGCTTGCCGATGCCCGGCGCGCGGTGTGTCAGCAGGACGGGCTGGCCTATTCGGTCTACACCGTCAGGCGCGATAACACGCTGTATGTCGCCGAAGGGCTGACCGGTTATGGCTCGGCGCTGCGCCTGGCGTTGCGCGCGCTGGTGGCCGATGCTCCAGTGGCCGGCGATGTCGAAGTCGCATCGACAGCGGCGGGCGACCCGGCGGCTTTCGCGCGCATCCAGGCCGGCAGCCTTGATCCGGCGCAGGCGCTGGCCGAAGGCTATGTCCGCAACAACGCCGGCAGCTATGCCGAAGCATCGGAATTTTTCGACCTGCTGGTCGAGCGCAATCGCCAGGGCAGCCCGGGGTTCAACCGCAGTGCCGAATATCTGATCAACCAGGCGTTGCAGCAATCCAATCTTGGCAATTTTGCCGAAGCCGATGCGTTGTTTGCCCGCGCCGGTGCCGTGCTCGATCGGTCCGACGCGGTGGTGTTGCGGCTCGATCGCAATTTTCGCGCCATGCATGAACTCAACCGGCGGCGGCCGGAGGCAGCGCTGACCGCGCTCGAAACAACCCGCACGGTCGATCTGTCGGGGCTGGACCGCGAACGCGTGGCGATCGGCTTTATCGACGTGCCCATGTCGCAAAAGCTCAATAGCGATGAGATAGGGTTGGGCAGTCTTTCAAAGACGCAAGCGCGGCTGACCCCGGCCGAACGCAGCGCCATTCTCGATGCCCAGGGGGAATATCTCAAAGGCGCCGCGCTGCGCAGCCTGCGCCGTGATGCGCAAGCCCGCACGGCGCTGGCGGACAGTGTGCGCCGGCTTGATGCCGTGCGGCAGGGCCAGGTCAAAAGCTCGGGCTGGCTGAAGGCCAGCGTGGAAACCGAACGCGCGATAATCGAAGAACGGGCGGGCCAGGCTGATGCGGCGCGGGCGTCGCTGACCGCGGCGGCGGCGCTGTATGGCGCGGAATTTCCGGGATCGGCGGCCTATCTCGTGGCGCAGGCGCGGCTGGCGGCGCTGCTGGCGCGGCAGGGCGATGCCGACGGCGCGACACGGATATACCGCGATATCATCAAGGCCAGCCCCGATACGCCGGGTGCCGGCCAGGCGATACGGGCGCTGGTCGGGCCATATTTCGCGCTGCTGATCGACAGTAGCGCCAAGGGCAACAGCGGCGCGGCGGCAGATTTTTTCGATGCCAGCCAGATCCTGGTGCGCCCGGGTGTTGCACAAACCCAGGCGGTGCTGGCGCGCGAATTGTCAGGCGGCAGCGATGCGACCGCCAGCCTGTTCCGCCAGTCATTGACCCTGTCGCGCGATATCGTGCGGGTTGATGGTGAAATTGCAGCGCTCGCGGCCAAGACGGTGTCCGCCCCCGATGACGCGGCGCAATCTGCGGCGCTGCAGGCGCGGCGCGACGCGCTCAGCAGTGATCAGACCGCCGTTCTGGCGAAACTTTCGGAATTTCCGCGCTATCGCAGCGTCACCAACAATGTCGTCACGCTTGCCGATCTCCAGTCGAAATTGCGCAGTGGCGAAGCTTATTACAAGCTGGTGCTCGTCGGCGACGATGCCTATGCGTTGTTCACCACCGGCGCCGAGGCGCGCATCGTGAAGGTCGGCGCCAGCACCGCCGAACTCGGCAGCATTGTCGCATCGTTGCGCGACACCATCGTCAAGTTTGAAAATGGCCGGCCCGCGACCTATCCCTTTGATGCGCTGGCGGCACGCCGGCTTTATCTGGCGATGTTCGGCCCGATCGATGCGGCGATGGCGACGGTGCGCCACCTGGTGTTCGAACCCGATGGTGCCCTGTTGCAATTGCCGGTCAACCTGCTGATCACCAGCGATGACGGGCTTTCGGCCTATGAAAAGCGCCTCGCCGCGGCCGATGGTGATCCGTTCGACATGCGCGGCATTGCCTGGCTGGGCCGCACCCGGATTGTTTCCACCGCCGTCAGCCCCCGGTCTTTTCTGGATGTGCGCGACTTGCCGCCGTCGCGTGGCAGCCGCGCCTATCTTGGCCTTGGTGAAAATGTCCGGCCCGACGTGGTTGCGGCTGACACCGGGCCAGTTCGTGACCGGTGTGACTGGCCATTGAGCGAATGGCGCAACCCGATTTCGCGGGTGGAACTGACCATCGGCGCCAGCCTTATCGGCCGCGGCACGGCCGACGTGATGACGGGCGCTGCCTTTACGGATACGGCGCTGATGGCGCGCACTGACCTGCGTGATTTCCGTATCATCCATTTTGCGACCCATGGCCTTGTTACAGCGCCGCGCCCGGAATGCCCGGCGCGGCCGGCGCTGCTCACCTCCTTTGGCAAGGCCGGATCGGACGGATTGCTGTCGTTCCGCGAGATTTTCGACCTGTCGCTCGATGCCGATACGATCATCCTGTCGGCGTGCGATACCGCCGGCACAGCGACAGCGGCTGCCACCCGCGACGCCGGGGTGGCGACCGGGGGCAATTTTGCGCTCGATGGCCTGGTGCGCGCCTTTGTCGGCGCCGGTGCCCGCGCCGTCATCGCCAGCCATTGGCCGGTGCCCGATAGCTATGATGCCACCAAAACGCTGATCACCGGCTTGTTTACCGATGCCGGCGGGCAGAGTGTTGGTGAGGCCTTGCGCCTGTCGCAGGTCCGGCTGATGGATGCGCTCGATACGTCGCATCCTTATTACTGGTCGGGCTTTGCGATCGTCGGGGATGCTGCCAAACCACTGTCCGGCGCCACCCGGACGGCGAGTGTCGCAGGAAATTGATGGCGCCCTGCTGACATTCGAGATTGCTGCCGTTAACAATTGCGGCGCGACACAAGCGGGGGCGGGCATCAGTCGATCATGGACGGCAAAGTCATCACGCAGCGGCTGAAAGTCTTGCGCAGTGCGTTGGTTCAGGCCGGCTGGGTGCGGCTTGTCGCGACGCTCGGCGTGCTGGCTTTTGCCGTGGTTGTGGGCCGGCTCAGTTGGGAATTGCCGCTGACCGTCGGGTTCGAACGCGCGCTGTATGATGTGCGCGTGGCCGTGACAGCGCCGCGCGTCGAACAGGACAATCGCATCGTCATCGTGACCTTTACCGAAGATACGATCCAGGCCACCGGCAAGCGATCCCCGCTCGATCGGGTGCTGCTCGGCAAGGCGCTGGTCAATCTCGACAAGCTGAAGCCGCGGTCGATCGGGGTCGATATTCTCATCGATTCGCCGCAGCCCGAAGACCCGGCGTTGATGGCCGATCTGGCGACGCTCAAGACGCCGACCTATTTTGCCTTCTCGACCATCGCTGACAATGGCCTGCAGGTGATGACCTATCAGGAAGAGCATATGCGCGATCTGTTCGCCAAGCTGGCGAACGGCCCCGTGCGGCCGGCGTCGATCCGGCTTGATGTCGATGACGATGATGCCTGGCGGATATGGCCGAACCCCGCCAAGGGACCGCCGCCGCTGCTCGTCAACGCACTGACGGCGACGGCGGGCAAGAGCCTGGGCTACGAAAAATTTTCGGGCGCTGTCGTGTTTCGCCGACCGGTCGATCGGGAACGCCCGGTGTTCGCCAAATTCCCGATAGACCTGTTCAGTGATCCGGCGATTGCCGAGGGATTGCGTGATCAGATTGCGGGCAAGATCGTGCTGATCGGCGCCGATCTGCCCGAGGCAGACCGCTTTCTTACGCCGCTCAGCCGCTTGCCGGCCAATAACAGCCAGGTCCCGGGCAGTTTGGGGACTTTGCCTACGACCTCCGGCGTCGAACTCCATGCCACGCTTGTCGCGCAGGCGCTCGATGGCGTGAAGCTGACACCGATTCCGGGCGTGTATCTGTGGCTGGCGGCGGGACTGGTGGTGCTGCTGGCGGCCATTACCGGTGGCTTTGATCTGCCGATCCGTATCGTTGTCCCAATGGGGTTGGTGCAGGTTATCGGCATTACGGTTGTGCCGTTCCTGCTTCAAAATACCCGTCATATCGACACCGATGGCCTGCCGGCCTTTGGCCTGGGGCTGGGCTGGCTTTTATCGGTGATTGCCGCGAGCACCACGGCGCGGATAATCGGTTCGGAACAGCGGCGATTTGCGCAAGGGGCGCTTGGCAAATATCTGCCGCGCGACGTTGCGCAGCAGATTTTGCGTGAGCCCGGCAATCTCGCCTTGCACGGCGAACGCCGCGAAATCTATGCGCTGTTCACCGATATCGAAGGCTTTACCAGCCTGTGCCAGACCCTCGACCCGGCAATCGTCGCGACGATGCTCAACGAATATCTCGAGGTGATGTGCGTCACCATCCTCAAATATGGCGGCACCATCGACAAATTTGTCGGCGATGCGGTGGTGGCGTTCTGGGGTGCGCCACTTTCGCGCCCCGATGATGCCAGCCGCGCCGCGCAATGCGCGGTTGCCATGAGCAATGCCGGCAAGGCGCTGATGAAGGAAGTCGCCGACGGTAAAAAGCTCGGCCGCACGCGGGTCGGCTTGCATTTTGGCGCGGCGATCGTCGGCAATTTTGGTGGCGAAGGTCGCATTCAATATACGGCGCTGGGCGATAGCATGAACGTCGCGGCGCGGCTGGAGGGCGCCAACAAGCAGTTGAAAACCGCCGTGCTGGTCAGCCGCGAAGCCGCAGAACGCCATGGATTGGACAAGTTTCGGCCGATGGGGCGGGTGCAGGTGCGCGGCCGCGAAGCCCCCATCGAAGTCTATGAACCGCTGGGGGTTGGCACCGCCGTTGCCGATCCGGTGTTTGCAGCCCTTTACGCGCGCTTCGATTCAGGCGACCATGCTGCATTGGAAGATTTACGCGCGCGTTCAATCGGTGCACCGGATGACATCGCACTTGCGTATCTCATAAAACGTCTCGAAAAAGCGGGACCAGGAGGAAGCCATGAACTCGACTGAAAACCAGGGCGCACGCACATTGTCATTTGTGGCGCTTGCTGCCGTTCTTGTTGCGCTGCCGGTTGCGGCGGTTGCAGCGCCAATGGTCGTGCGCGCCGTTGGCCCATCGGCCGCCGCCTATAAGCCGGGCCAGAAATTGTCGGATACAGCGACGCTGGTGCTCAAGGCCGGCGACATGCTGACGGTGCTCGATGCCAAGGGCACGCGCAGCTTTACCGGCCCAGGCAGTTTCCGTTTCGACCAGGCCAGCACTGCGGCTGCCGCGCCAACAGCCTTTGCCGAACTATTGACTCAAAAATCGGAACGTCGCGCCCGCATCGGGGCCGTGCGCGGCTCGGGTGGCGAAATGGCCGGCAAGCCGACCCCCCCGGGCATTTGGGCGATTGATGCCGCCGCCGGTGGCACCGTTTGCGCCATCGATGCCGGCAAGCTGTCGGTATGGCGCGCCGAACCGATGGCCGCTGGCAGCATGACGATCACCCGTGTCGCCGATGGCAAGGTGGCCACCTTGCCCTTTGCCGCCGGACAGGCCGTGGCAAACTGGCCAACCAGCGTGGCCGGCAGCGGCGGCACCTTCATGGTCGCCGGCGCCGGCGCGCCCGCGACACTGATGGTCAAGGTGCTGGCAACGGTACCGACTGCGGTCGATGAGCTTGGTGCCGCCCTGCTCGAAAGCGGTTGTGCATCGCAGTTCGAACGGCTCGCCAAAGTGACGACTGTGGCGACGGCTGCTCCCTGAACCGGTTGCGCTTGCGCCAGAGCCTTCCCTCGGTCGGGTGGGGCTTGGCGCAAGCTGAACCGCGAATCCGATTGTCATGCCAGCGAAAGCCGGCATGACAGGTCGATGAAGTCCTGTGAAACCGGGTTAGTTTTACCTGGTATTTCGCATTTGCAGCATAAGCGTGGCGTTTTGCGCTGAACTAGGGCATGGGTGCGCCATGTCTGTTGAAAATATGTCGTTTGAAAATTTGCCGCCGCTTCTTGCCGAAGCTCTCTCCGCCCGTGGCTATGCCGCGCCCACGCCGGTCCAGGCCGCTGTCCTGCAGCCGGATGCCGAAGGGCGCGACCTGCTTGTCTCCGCCCAGACCGGTTCGGGCAAGACCGTCGCTTTTGGGGTCGCCATGGCGGCGCAGCTGCTCGGCGAAGATGGCCGGGCCGAACGCGCCGGGGCGCCGCTGGCGCTGGTCATCGCGCCAACGCGCGAATTGGCGCTTCAGGTCAGCCGCGAGCTGATCTGGCTTTATGGCAAGACCGGCGCGCGCATCGCGACTTGTGTTGGCGGCATGGATGCCAGCAAGGAACGCAAGCTGCTCGGGCAGGGCGCGCATATCGTCGTCGGCACCCCGGGGCGGTTGCGCGATCACCTTGAGCGCGGCGCGCTGCAACTTGGCCAGATCAAGGTCGCGATCCTCGATGAAGCCGATGAAATGCTCGACATGGGCTTCCGCGATGATCTCGAACAGATCCTCGATGCGACCCCCGAAGCGCGGCGCACCTTCATGTTTTCGGCAACGATTCCCAAGCCGATTGTGGCGCTGGCCAAACGTTACCAGCGCAATGCGTTGCGCATTTCGACAGTGGGCGAAGATCGCGGCCATGGTGATATTGCCTATCAGGCGGTCACCGTCGCGCCAGCCGATATCGAAAATGCTGTCGTTAATTTGCTGCGGTTTCACGAAGCGCCGACGGCGATGCTGTTTTGCGCGACGCGCGACAATGTTCGCCACCTCCATGCCAGCCTGATCGAACGCGGCTTTGATGCCGTGGCGCTTTCGGGTGAGCATTCACAGAGCGAGCGCAACCAGGCGTTGCAGGCGCTGCGCGATCGCCGGGCGCGGATTTGCGTGGCCACCGATGTTGCGTCACGCGGGATCGATCTGCCCAATCTGTCGCTGGTCATCCATGTCGAACTGCCGCGCGATGCCGAGATTTTGCAGCACCGTTCGGGGCGTACCGGGCGGGCCGGCAAAAAGGGCACGGCGATTTTGATCGTGCCTTATCCGGCGCGGCGGCGCGTTGATGGCATGCTGCGCGGCGCCAAGATCAACGCCGAATGGTTGCCAGTGCCGGGGCCGGAAGATATTCGCCGCAACGATCACGAGCGCCTGCTTACCGCGCTGATGGAAGTGCCGGTGGAAACCGATGAGGAAGACCGCGCGCTGGCGCAGCGGTTGCTGCTCGAACGCTCGCCCGAAGATGTGGCGATGGCGCTGGTGCGCATGCACCGATCAAAAATGCCAAGCGTTGAAGAATTGCTCGACAACAGCGGGCCGCCGCCGCGCGTTGATCGCGGTATGCGCGATGCGCCGCGCGAGGGCTTTGATGATACGGTGTGGTTCCGCATGGATGTCGGCCGGCGGCTCAATGCCGATCCGCGCTGGTTGCTGCCGCTGATCTGCCGGCGGGGCCATGTCACGAAAACCGAAATCGGCGCCATTAAAATTGGCCCGGAAGAAACCATGTTCGAAATTCCGCGCGCGCTGGCTGATCGCTTTGTCGATGCGTTGCGGCGGACCGAGGGCGAGGATCGCAGCCCCGAAGGCGGCATCCGCATCATCCCGGCTGGCGGCCCGCCGCCGCGTGGTGCCGGTGCTGGCCGGCCCAACCGCCCGGTTCTGGCGCGGGCGCCGAGCCCTGGTGGCTTTGCCGGCAAGCCCGCCGGCCCGCGTGGGCCGCGCCCGGGACCGAACAACCCGACGCAGCGCGGCAAGTTCCGGCAGGGGTAGGGTCGGCGGCTGGGGCTTGTCATCCCGGGTCAAGCCCGGGATGACAGTTCAACGCCGATGTTATCGAGCCTAGAGCCCGGCGGCGACCAGCATTGCTGACGCGCCGTGTTCGGCATCATCGGCGGTGAGGCGGAGCAGGGCGAAGAGTTCGCGGCCGGTGCCATCGGTTGCCGGCGGTTGCGCAGCGGCAGTGCGCGCGGCGAGGATTTCAGGGGCGACTTTTAATTCCAGCGTGCCGTCATGGCCGCACAGGCGGATGATGTCGCCATCATGCACCAGCGCCAGCGGGCCACCATTGGCGGCTTCGGGGCAGATGTGAATGGCGGCGGGCACTTTGCCGCTGGCGCCCGACATGCGGCCATCGGTGACGAGTGCGACCTTGAATCCCTTGTCCTGCAACACGCCCAAAGGCGGGGTCAGCTTGTGCAATTCGGGCATGCCATTGGCGCGCGGTCCCTGGAAGCGCACAACGACGATGACATCACGATCGAGCGCACCGGCCTTGAAGGCGGCGACAACATCATCTTGGCTGGTGAACACCGCCGCCGGGGCTTCGATGGTGTAGCGCGAGGCATCGACGGCGCTGGTTTTGAAGGTGCCGCGGCCCAGATTGCCGGTGACCAGCCGCATGCCACCATCGGGGGCAAAGGGGTCGGCGGCGCTGCGCAGGATGCTGGTATCCAATGATTGCGCCGGGGCGTCGTGCCAGACCAGCGCGTCATCTTCCAACGCCGGGCGGCGGCTATGATCGGCCAGGCAGGTGCCGGCGACGGTCATGATATCGTCATGGAGCAAGCCGGCTTCGAGCAGCGTCTTGATCGTGTAGCCAATGCCGCCGGCGGCTTCGTAATGGTTCACATCGCCCGAGCCATTTGGATAAACCCGCGCGATCAGCGGCACGATGCTGGAGAGTTGGTCGATGTCCGTCCAATCGATGCGAATGCCGGCGGCGCGCGCCATGGCGGGAATATGGATGGCATGGTTGGTCGAACCGCCGGTGGCGAGCAAACCAACGGCGGCGTTGACGATGGCGCGTTCATCGATGCAGCGGCCGAGCGGGCGATAATCATCGCCGCCGCGGCCGATCTCGGTGAGGCGGTGGACGGCGGCGCGAGTCAGCCGGTCGCGCAATTTCGTGCCGGGGTTGATGAAGGCGGCGCCGGGCATGTGCAGGCCCATCACCTCCATCAGCATCTGGTTGGAATTGGCGGTGCCGTAAAAGGTGCAGGTGCCGGGCGAATGATAGCTGGCGGTTTCGGCATCGAGCAGTTCTTCGCGGCCGATCTTGCCTTCGGCATAAAGCTGGCGGACGCGTTGCTTTTCCTTGTTGGGAAGGCCCGATGGCATCGGCCCGGATGGGATGAGGATGGCGGGGAGATGGCCGAAACGCAACGCGCCGATGATCAGGCCGGGCACGATCTTGTCGCAGATGCCGAGCAGCGCCATGCCTTCGAACATGCCGTGCGACAGGGCGATGGCGGTCGACAGCGCAATCGTGTCGCGGCTGAACAGCGATAGTTCCATGCCGGTCTGGCCTTGCGTGACGCCATCGCACATGGCGGGCACGCCGCCGGCGACCTGCGCCGTCGCGCCGACTTCGCGGGCGAACAGCTTCATCTGTTCGGGGTAGCGGCCATAGGGCTGATGGGCCGACAGCATGTCGTTGAAGGCGGTGACGATGCCGATGTTCATCGCGCGGCCGCTGCGGATGGCGGCGGTGTCGGTGAGCGCTGCCGCCATGCCATGGGCGAGATTGCCGCACGACAGGCGCGGGCGGTCGATGCCGGTGGCGCCCTCGCGGTCGATAAGCGCGAGATAGGCGGCGCGGCCGGGACGGCTGCGGGTGATGATGCGGTCGGTTACCGCGGCGATGGTGGGGTGCAGGGTCATGGCACACCCTAGCCCAAAGTTTGGCTGCTGCCACGCGATTTCAGGCTTGCTGTCGCCAAATTGTCATGCGGCAAGGCCTTGACGCTGGCAGGTGGCAGACCCATATGCGGCTCACTGTTGGCACTCGTATCGTATGAGTGCCAGCGGCCAGATTTCAACCAGAAGTGAGGGCTCATATGACTTTCCGTCCGCTCCACGATCGCGTGCTTGTTCGCCGCATCGAAGCCGAAGAAAAAACCGCCGGGGGCATCATTATCCCCGATACCGCCAAGGAAAAGCCGCAGGAAGGCATCGTCGTTTCGGCGGGCACCGGCGCGCGCGGCGATGACGGCACCGTCCATCCACTCGAAGTCAAGGCCGGTGACAAGATCCTGTTCGGCAAATGGTCGGGCACCGAAGTCAAGGTTGGCGGCGAAGACCTGATCATCATGAAGGAAAGCGACATTCTCGGGATCCTGAGCTGAGCCTCGCGCTCGCCTGACCCGAATTCGCTCAACATTCAGACAAAGGAATTAACACCATGGCAGCCAAAGACGTAAAATTCGGCCGTGACGCGCGTGAACGCATTCTGCGCGGCGTCGATATTCTTGCCGATGCGGTCAAGGTAACGCTCGGTCCCAAGGGCCGTAACGTCGTTATCGAAAAGTCGTTCGGTGCGCCGCGCATCACCAAGGACGGCGTCACCGTCGCCAAGGAAATCGAACTCAAGGACAAGTTCGAAAATCTCGGCGCCCAGATGGTTCGCGAAGTCGCTTCCAAGACCAATGATGTTGCCGGCGACGGCACCACCACCGCGACCGTGCTCGCCCAGGCGATCATCCGCGAAGGCATGAAGTCGGTTGCCGCCGGCATGAACCCGATGGACCTGAAGCGCGGCATCGATCTTGCGGTTGGCAAGGTTGTTGCCGATCTCAAGGCGCGTTCCAAGCCGGTCGCCGGCACGTCGGAAATCGCTCAGGTCGGCACGATTTCCGCCAATGGCGAGAGCGAAATCGGTGACATGATCGCCAAGGCCATGGAAAAGGTCGGCAAGGAAGGCGTCATCACCGTCGAAGAAGCCAAGGGCATGGAGAGCGAGCTCGATGTCGTTGAAGGCATGCAGTTCGACCGTGGTTACCTGTCGCCCTACTTCATCACCAACCCGGAAAAGATGCAGGTCGAACTCGATAACCCGCACATTCTGATCCACGAAAAGAAGCTGTCGAACCTCCAGGCGCTGTTGCCGGTGCTCGAAGCGGTCGTCCAGTCGGGCCGCCCGCTGCTGATCATCGCTGAAGATGTCGAAGGCGAAGCGCTTGCAACGCTCG
>JBBQMB010000070.1:0-14057 GCA_038328515.1 Sphingomonadales bacterium | reverse complement strand
GTCATCGCACCTTGGGCTGGTCCGCAAGATCGCCTGGCATGTTCATGGCCGGGTATCGTCGGCGATCGATATCGAGGATCTGGTGCAGATCGGCATGATCAGCCTGATCGAAGCGGCGCGGGCGTTTGAAGATCGCGGCCATGCGGCGTTCGCGACCTATGCAACGGTGCGCATCCGCGGCGCGATGATCGATCAGTTGCGCAAGGGCGCGACGCTGGTGCGATCGGCGATGCGGCGGCGGCGCGAATGGGGGCAGGTGCGGGCGACGCTGGAAAACGGCCTGGGCCGGGCGGCAACCGATGCCGAAATGGCCGAAAAGCTTGAAGTCTCTGTCGAAGCCTATCGCAGTGCCATGGCGCAAACCCATGCCGCGCATATCGAATCGATCGATGATGTCTATTCCGATCACAGCGACTGGTTCGCCGATGATACGCCTGATGCCCATGCCCAGTTGCAGCAAAAGACCATGCAAAAGGCGATTGCCGCCGCAGTCAGCACGCTGCCCGAGCGCGAGGCGATGGTGCTGCAACTCTATTTCGTCGAGGAACTGAACCTGGAAGAAATCGGCCAGGTGCTCGGTGTGGGTGCGGCACGGGTTTGTCAGATCAAAAAGGCGGCGCTGGGGAAATTGCGCGGCAAGCTCGGCGGTTGGGATACTGATGATTGAGCGCGGCGCGCGCAGTTGTCGGCGCGCGCCGCCCCAATCGGGCGCTAAACGATCAGGCGGTAACGGTCGCCGCGCGGCGGCGCGACATCACGCCGACCAGGCCGAAGCCGGCAAGCAGCATGGCCCAGGTCGCCGGTTCCGGCACCCCGCCGGGGCCGGGCACCATGACTTCCGACAGCGACCAGTTCGCCGGAACGTAATCGCCGTTGAAGAAATTGGTGACGCTGCCATTCAGCGCACCCTGTGTCGCCACCTGGTTACCCGGGCCATTGGTCCAGGGGATGATGTAGAACACATCATCGTCCTGCCCGATCGCCGGCGGCCTGTTGAGGAACAGAAAATTGTTCAGCAGCGGATCGAAGGATAGCGTTGCGGCATCGAGCACAAAGTCACCCGGCGCCGTCGTGTTGGGACCGCCCGGGCCGTTATAGCCGGCATAGCCATAGGCGTTGATCGTGCCGTCGAAGGCCGTGCCGTTGATCGATACGGCAATGGCGCCGATGTCGGTGACGAGATTGCCCGACCTTGTGCCCGAAAATGCCCCGGTGAAAATCGTGCCGGTGTTGGACGTGTAGGCAAAGTTGAAATCGGCCGCCGCCAGCGGGGCTGCCAACCCCATCGCCAGTGCTGCCGCGATCATCATTGGTTTGATTGTCATGCGAAATTGCCCCCTCTGGCGCCACCGTTCGGTCGCGTGTGGCGTTGCGCAGACCTGCCATTGCCGACAGTTCCGCCAACAGGTTAGGCAGGGGTTAATGCCGGGTATTGTAAAAATCCGCCATCGTGCCGGAAGGCCTGGCGATCAATTCGCCGGCGGCGGCGGCACCTTGAACGACAGGGTTACCCCGGCGCGCACCTGGGCTTCGGCGGCGGCGGCCATCAACGGGCGCGGTGCGCCGAAATAGGTGCGCGGGGTCATTGCCATGAAATCGCGGAAATCGCGGTAGAAATGCGATTGATCGAAATAGGCGGTGTCGATCGCCGAGCCCAGGGCCTCGCCGACCGCGGTGCGCACCCGCCCCATGGTATCGAGAAAGCGCTGCAGCCGCAACAACCGTTTGGGCGGAAAAACAAAGGCATCAAGACAGATGCGGTGTAGCGTGCGTTCGGAAACGCGCGCGGCGCGGGCGAAATCCAGCGTTGTCGCGGGGCGGGTGCGCAGTGCCTGGTCGGCAGCCAGAACCAGCGCACTGACCGGTGGGCGGCGATCGAGCAAACTGATAACCAGTGCTTCCAGGCGGGCGATACTGTCGGCATCGCCGGCATCGCCTTGCAACTGACCGCGCAATAGTGCGCCATCGATGCCAAGCCGGTCGCCGATCGGCGCAACGCGATTGGCCATGCCGCCGGCGTCGCGACCGATCAAGCGGTGCCAACCGATGGGGGTAAGGCCAAAACCGATGGTCTTGCCGCCGTCGGTCACGATCTTGCCATGCCGGTCGGTCGGGCCGAACAGCACCGCAGTTTGCTGCGCCGAATTGTCGAAACCCGGCATTGCGACATGCCAATTCCCGTTGATCGCAAAGCGGACATTGCCCCATTCGGGATAGAGAAAATCGGTGAGCGGACCGCCTGCTTCGACGAAATAGAAAAAGGTCACATAGGGCTGCAATCGCAACTGCGGTCGGTAGATGCGCACCACCACGCTGCCGTTGGACGTTGGTCCCGGATCGACTCGACCGCGCATACATCCCCTGGTTTTTTGCGGTACTGTTACCTTCAGTGTTGCCGGGGCAGGCCGCCAACGCAATGCGGTTTCTGATCTGGCGCCGCAAAGGCCAGGCGCGATTCTATGCACCTGCCGCTTCGCTTTGCCGGTTGATGCGGTTAGACAGCAGCGGGACGAAAGGATCCGAATGACCGACAGCCCGCGCCCGCGCCCGCGCCGATCCGTGCTCTATCTGCCCGCCAACCGGGAAAGCGCCATTGCCAAAGCGCGGATACTGGCCAGTGACTGTGTCATCCTCGATCTGGAGGACGCGGTGCAGCCCGATGCCAAGCCAGCGGCGCGCGCGGCAGCGGTCGCCGCGTCTCAGGCCGGCGGCTGGGGGCAGCGTGAACTGTTGTTGCGGGTCAATGGCATGTCGACCCCGGATGCCATGGCGGATTTTGCCGCGGCGGTCGGTGCCGGTTTCGATGCCCTTGTCGTCCCCAAGGTGGAAAGCGTTGCCGAAGCGCGAGCCGCGGTGGCAGCGGCGGCTGGTCTGCCGGTCTGGGCGATGATCGAAACCCCGCGCGGCGTGCTGGCGGCACCCGAAATCGCAGCGGTGCCCGGCGTGTCGGCGCTGGTCGCCGGCATGGCCGATCTCGCCAAGGATCTGCGCGCTCGCCCCGATGCAGCGCGCACACCGCTGCTCTATGCGCTGTCGGCGATCGTGCTGGCGGCGCGCGCATCGGGCAGGCTGGTGTTTGATGGCGTGTTCACCGCGATCCACGATCTCGAAGGGCTCGAAGCCGAAGCGCGGCACGGGCTGATGCTGGGCTTCGATGGCAAGACGCTCATTCACCCGGCGCAGATCGAGGTGGTCAACCGGGTGTTTTCGCCATCGCCCGCCGAAGTCGCCGATGCTGCCGCACTGGTTGCCGCCTATGATGAAGGGCTGGCCGCCGGGGCTGGTGTGACGACCTTCAAGGGCAAGATGGTCGAGGTCATCCATGTCGTCGAGGCGCGCCGCGTGCTGGCGCTGGCGGCGCTGCTGTAGCTACCCCGCCGGCGCAGCCGCCACGCCGCAGGCATGGCAAAACGGCGAAAAGGTATTTTTGCGCGCTGCACAGGCATGGCAATGATCGAACAGGCCGATGCCGCAATGCGGGCAGAAGTCGATCGCGGGGTCCTTCAGATCGACGGGGCGCTCGCAGCCGGGGCAGACCTTCTTGTCGAGCCGGGCGAGTGCTGCATCATAGCTGAGCACGTCGCGGCGCACTTTGTCGGGTTGGGCCTCGGCCAGCAACGCTTCGGCGCGGTAGCGATTGAGCGCGACAATCGCGTAGCGACCAACCAGCAGCGTGACGATAATGCCGACGGTGAAGCGCACATAGCCGCCGTAGCTCGGCAAATAGGGCACCAGTTCGACAAAGAACGCGAACAGCGCAAAGATGATGAAGCCCCAGACAAAGGGCCAATATTTGCCCTTGCGCTGGCGCACGAACAAATAGCCGGCGATGATCAGCAGCGGCAAGGTCAGCGCCAGCCGATAGCCAAAGACGCGCAGTTCCGACGCCCGCAGCGCGACCTGATATTGCCGATCGGCCTTGATTTCATAGGGCTCCAGCGCGGCCCGCGCCCGGTTGCCGGCCTGTTCGGCATCCAGCCTGATCTGGCGCTGCGCCTCGGCTGCAAGGCGCGCCTTGTCCTCGGCGGCCTTCAGCATATCGAGTGCATTGGTGCGGCTGATCAGTTCGCCATCCTGCCCCGGTTGTGCCGTTGCGGTGCGCGTGGCGACCCAATTATCAAAGGTTTCGCGCCCGCTCAGATACGCTTGCGCCGCCGCCTGAAGTTTTAATTCGGCCTGTTCGAGCGGCGCTTGCGCAGCCTGTGCCTCGCGTTGGGCGGCGTCGCGGGCGAGACGTAGCGGGTCAACAGCGCGATGATCGATGAAAGTCTCGCGCGAAATCGCGTCATCGACCTGCGGCAAGTCGCCGACAATCACATTGCCGAGACCGATAAGAAAGCCGGCAAGCACCAGCGCAATCAGCCACAGCCCGCGGTTGAACCATTTTTCGGAAAGGCGAAGCGATTTGCTCATTTGCGCAGGGTGGCGCGTTGCGTGGTGCAGGTCAAACCCCGGACCAGCCGCGATACCAGTCGACAAAGCGCGGGATACCCGCCGTCAGCGGCGTCGCCGGGTCATAACCAAGGTCACGCTGCGCCGGGGCTATATCGGCCCAGGTGGCGACCACGTCGCCCGGTTGCATCGGTTGCAGGTCGAGAATGGGTTCAATGCCGCACGCCTTGCCGATCAGCCCGACAAAATCGATCAACGCCTCGGGCTGGCCATTGCCAAGATTATAGACAGCGTGGGGGCTGCGCGATCCGCCGGGCTTTGCCGCGCCATCATTGGCTGGCGGGCGATCGAGCGCCGCCATCACGCCGGCGACAATATCATCGATGTAGGTGAAATCACGCTGCATCTGCCCGAAATTGTAGATCGGCAGCGCCTCGCCCGCAAGCACCCGTTCGGCAAACCGCCACGGCGCCATGTCGGGCCGCCCCCACGGGCCGTAGACGGTAAAGAACCGCAACCCGGTCATGGGGATGCGATAAAGATGCGCATAGCTTTCAGCCATGAGTTCGTTGGATTTCTTGGTCGCGGCATAAAAGCTGACCGGCCAGTCAGCGCGCGCTTCGGCATTGAGCGGCAGGGTCGCTGCATTCCCATAGACCGACGAGGATGAGGCGTAAACGAGGTGGCGCACCCCGGCATGGCGGGCAAGTTCAAGGATTTCCAACTGGCCGACCAGGTTGGAATGAACGTAATCGCGCGGCTGCTCGATGGAATGGCGCACCCCGGCCTGGGCGCCGATATGGACAATCGCATCCACGACTTGACCGCCCAATGCCGCCGTCAGGGCAGTCTGATTGGCGAAATCGGCCTGGACGAACCGAAACCCGGGCGTGTCGCCGATAAGTTGTGCCAGCCGCGCCTGTTTGAGCGCGACTGAGTAATAGTCATTGAGATTGTCGATGCCGATGACGTGGTCACCGCGGGCCAGCAACACCTTGGCGACATGCGCGCCGATAAAGCCCGCAACACCGGTAACAAGGACCAACATCAGGCATCTTCCCTTAAATACGCCACGTACTTGCGTTGGAAACACGTTCGCGGCTAGGAAAAAGGCGTCGCAGTCGCCAACTCAAATGGTCGCTGGCGAGAAAAAGGACGGCTGAATTTGTCCATTGTTGCGCTTTGCGCCGGTATGGCTGCCCTGGCGCTGGTGATTGCGCTGCTGGTTGGCGTGAATGCCGCGCGGATCGGCGCCGGGCTTGGCCTGCTCGATTACCCCGATACCGACGGCGGCCGCAAACGCCATGGCCGGATAACACCGCTTGTCGGTGGGCTTGCCGTTGCCACGGCGTCGGTTGCCGCCGCGCTGATTGTCAGGGCCGTGCTGCCGCCGCCAACGCTGCATCTCGCCTGGCTGGCCGGTGCCGTGTCGGTGATGTTCCTGATCGGCGCCATAGATGATCGTTTTCACCTTTCGCCGGTCTTGCGGCTTGGCGCAGCGCTGGTTGTGTTGGTGCTGTTGATCAGTGATGTGCCCGATTTCAGTTTGGCGTTCCTGCGCTTTGCCGGACAGGATCAGTTGCTGCTGCTTGGGCTTTTGGGCCCGGTGTTCACGCTGTTGTGCTTGTTGGGCCTGCTCAACGCCGTCAACCTTGCCGATGGTAAAAACGGGATCGTCGCCGGCATGGGCTTGATCTGGACGTTGGTGCTGGCGGCGCATGTCCCGGCGGCGATGCTGCCTGTACTGGCAGCGGCCGGGGTGGCGCTGTTCGTCATCGGCGGCTTTAACATGGCGGGTCGGCTGTTTCTGGGTGACGGCGGTTGCTATGCGATTTCAACGCTGTTCGGGTTGCTCGCCATTTACGCCTATAATCACGATTTCGAAACGATGCGGGCCGATGATGTGGCGGTACTCTTTGCCATACCGGTGTTCGATACCGTGCGGTTGATGGCCGTGCGCGTGCGCCGTGGACGCTCCCCTTTCGAAGGGGATCGTGATCATCTGCATCACCACCTCCACGAATGGATTGGTTGGCCAATGGGGCTCATGGTATATCTGTTGATGGTTGCTGCCCCCAATGTCGGGGCGCTGGTCTGGCCGGGTACCGGCTTGATCTGGCTGGTCGTTTCGTTGTTGTTATATGTCGGTGCCCTGTCATGGGCCCGAGCAGCGGCGATTCAAATCGGCGCCCGCCCGGCGGAATGATGCCGCACCAAGTAAGTTTCGGGTTGCCGCAAGCGTCGCACTGACTTACGTGCTGCCCCTGCAATGGGGCGTCGCCAAGCGGTAAGGCACCGGTTTTTGGTACCGGCATTCGTAGGTTCGAATCCTGCCGCCCCAGCCAGTGTCATCTAATAGATTGATTTTGCTGTATTCGCTTGGGTTGCTGGGATCGTTGTGCCGCTTCATTGCGCCACACCTTGCCGGCTGATGCCGAGGCCGCAAATGCGCAAATCATTTCCGCTTTATCATCAGCTTTCCCATGACGGCTGGCCAGGTCAGCGATAACAACGACGCTGCGGTCTTCTCAAAGACTGGCGGCGCGTCGCATCTCGCTACGACAGGTGCTCGACCGTCTCCCTGTCTGCTGTCGCTCTAGCCGCAACCGTTATGTTCTGGCTATTGGTCCTGACCCTAGCCAATTCTGCATTCCCGACCTATTGGCTTGCTGTCGACGTTATTTGACCTCCGGGCGCCACCGGCGGATTGATCGAGGAAGTTTTCGCTGTCCGACCCGACATCTCCCCCGGAATCTGAACCGACCGCGCCCGCGCCTGCTATCTCGCCCGGCAAGCCGGCGGGCCGTTTCAAGCAGTGGATCGGCGCGGCGCTGGGGCTGGTCGTGTTGTGCCTTGCTATCTGGGGCATCAGGATGATCGCCGGCCAGGTCACATTAGCCGAGATCATGGCTGATATCCACGATACGCCAGGCCATTTGCTGATCGCAGCGGCCTTGTCGGCGGCGGCGTCCTATGTCGTGCTGGTCGGTTACGATTGGCTGGCGACGCGACATCTTGGTTATAAACTGCCTTGGTCGACCCTTGCTGCGGCGAGTTTTGCGAGCTTTACGATGAGTCACACGCTGGGGGTCACGGTGCTCACCGGCGGCACGGTGCGCTATCGCATCTATACCCGCGCCGGGGTGAAGCCCGTCGATATCGCCATGATCATTCTATTGTGCGGCTGGACATTCTGGCTTGGTATCGTTGCTGTCGCCGGGCTTGGGCTGGTCATCGCCCCTGATCTGGCGACGCCGTTCAAGGACCTTGCACCGAGTGCGGAGCGCTGGGCCGGTGCGATTCTGCTCGCGGGCACCGCCTCCTATCTGTTGCTGGCGACGGTCTGGCGACGCGAATTTCGAGTCTGGTCGTATCGCTTCTTCATTCCCGATGGGCGTGAAACAATGTGGCAGATCATCATCGGCGCCATCGATCTCGTCTTTGCCGGCGGGGCGCTGTTCCTGCTGTTGCCCGACGTCGGGGCGCCGGGGCTTTTGACCTTTCTGACAATTTATGCGGTCGCGATGGTGACCGGTGCGCTTAGCCATTCGCCGGGGGGGCTGGGGGTGTTCGAGGGGGTCATCTTGTTGTTGATGCCCGACGCGCCCAAGGCGGGTGTGTTGGCAGCGCTCGTGATGTTCCGGCTGATTTATACCTATATACCCTTCCTTCTTGGTCTGTGCGTCATCGCCTGGCAGGAATGGCGGGCCCTGCGACGTCGACGACAGCGGCCGGCGTGAGACTTTTCGGTTTCGATCGACGTATTTAGGCAATCAAAAGCAATTCGACCCCGCGCGATAGCGGTAAACAGGGGCCTTGATGCCAACTAACGTAATTCTTGACGACGAAGCCGGGCGGCAGGCCGCGCTGGAACGCTATGACATTCTCGACACCGGCGCCGAAGACGAATTCGAACAGATTGTGCAACTGGTGCAGCGCGTGTTCGGCACGCCGATGGCGGCTGTCACGCTGATCGACAGTGATCGACAATGGTTCAAGGCGCGGCGCGGGCTGGCGGTGGCGGAAACGCCGCGCCAGAGTGGTTTTTGTCACCACACGATTGCTAGCGCCGACGGTCTGGCGGTGGAAGATGCGCTGGCCGATCCGCGCTTCGCTGCAACTGCGCTCGTTACCGGTAATCCGCAGATCCGCAGCTATCTGGGCGCGCCGTTGCGCACGCCCGATGGCTATCAAATCGGGGCTTTGTGCGTGATCAGCGACCAAATCCGGCAGTTTACCAGCGCCGACCGCGAAATCATCCGGCGCTTTTCCGATATCGTCGTCTTGCAAATGGAGTTGCGGCTGATCGCCAGTGAAGACAGCCTGACCGGCATGATGACACGGCGGGCCTTCAACCAGGCGGCGTTCGATGCCATCACCGACCAGCGTCGATCGGGCAAGGCGGCGGCGATGGCCGTTTTTGACATCGATCATTTCAAGCAGATCAACGATTGTCATGGCCATGCCAGCGGCGACGTTGTGTTGGCGGCGGTCGCCGAGTCGCTGCGGTCTGCCATTGCCGAGGCGGTGCCGGGCACTGCCGGCGCCGCAGGCCGGTTGGGCGGCGAGGAATTCGGGGTGTTGCTGTTTCCGTCGCATCCGCAGGACGCCATTGCCTTGGCGCAGGCGCTGCGCGCCGCGGTTGCCGCCACATGCGTGCCCGGCCTGCCCGGGGTGACGGTAAGCGTCGGCCTGGCACCACTCCACGCCGGGATCGAGACGGTGCAAAGCTGGCTGATGGCGGCCGATGTCGCGCTTTATGCCGCCAAGGCACAGGGCAGGAACCGGGTTGTGATGGCGTAACGGCGGCCGCTACGGGGCTGTTTGCGCCACCAATGCCGCGCGCGCGCGGGCTTGCCACGCTGGTGTCAGGCCGGTCAGGGTGGTCAATTCGGTGATTGCCGCGATGGTGCCGCTGCGACCGGCGGCAAAAGCGGCAAAGCGGGCGACGCTCCAATCGGGGTTGGGGCGATCGATGACGTCATGGCCATCATCGGGCGCCATCATGCCGGCTTCGAGCACGCGGTAATACCAACCGCAACGGCCCGATTTTGTCATCGCCTTGACCACCCGGCTGGTGCCGAGCACCGCGGCAAAGGTGCTGCAAGGTTCGCGGATCTGGGCGATCTGCAAGGTGGCGGTGCCGCAGCGAATGATGTCGCCGATGCACAGGCTGGCTTCGTCCTGGCCAGCGACGACCAGATTTTCCGCCATGGCGCCGGGCACGAAGCGATCGGCTATTGCTGCAAATTCGGCGCGCCACGCGGCATATCCCGATACGGGATAGCCATAAACCGCCTTTTCCGGCCCGCCATGGACGCGGCGGTTGGCCTGGGCGTCGCCGATGATCCCGAGCGCTTCGACACGAACCGCGTCGATTACCGGTTGTTTGCGATAGGCAGTCAACAGGCCCTTGCCCCCGGGCCCCGCATTTTCAATCCGCACGATGCTGCCGATATGGACGCCAAGAATTTTGCCTGGTGCGATCATTTTCCATCTTGCCTTGTGGCGACTAACATCTGACATTGCAGGTCTTGTTCAACAAATCGAAAGGAGGTGGTCGGATGTCTCATTGTCTCACGTTACGGTCCGGTGCGTTGGTGGTTGCGGTGGGAATCGCAACGCTCTGAGAATCAGCGCCATCTCCGGATCGTATCCGGCAATGTGAAAGGCCGTCGGGGCAACCCGGCGGCCTTTTTGCGCGCGGTTGACGGTGGCAGCGTTACCGACCTTTCCACTCCGGCTTGCGCTTTTGGGCGAAGGCGAGCGGGCCTTCGCGCAGGTCTTCGGATTTCCACAACGCGCTGACCGCCGGGTGTTGCATCTGGCGCTCATAGGCTTCCTGCAGCGATGCGGTGTCGAGGCTGCGGCTGACCACCTGTTTCGAAGCGCGGACCGACATCGGCGACAATTCGCAGATTTGTGCCGCCAGCGCCTTGGCCGCATTCAGTAATTCATCGGCGGCAACAACCTCATGGACAAACCCCAGCGCCTGGCCTTCGGCGGCCGGCACGTTGCGCCCGGTCAGGATCATCGCCATGGCGCGTTTGACGCCGATGGTGCGCGGCAACCGGTGCAGGCCGCCCGCCAGGGCAGCGAGCCCGACCTTGGGCTCGGGCAGGGCAAAGATCGCGGTATCGGCGGCGAGGATGATGTCGCACGCCAGCGCGATTTCAAAGCCGCCGCCCATGGCAACACCGTTGACAGCAGCGATCACCGGCTTGTCGAGATCCCAGCGCGAAGTCAGCCCGGCAAAGCCGGTTGGCGGGACGGTGACGGCATTGCCTTCGGCCTGCCAGCGCAAATCATTGCCGGCGCAAAAGGCGCGCGCGCCGGCGCCGGTCAGGATGGCCACCCATAATTCGGGGTCGGCGGCGAAATCATCGAAAATCTGCGCAAGCTCGGCATTGGCCGGCGGGTGAAGCGCATTCATCCGGTCGGGCCGGTTGATGGTAACGATCAGGGTGCGACCGTCGCGTTCGACGCTGGCGTGTTCATAAGGCATGGGGGAAGGGCTCCGGAGGTAAGGCATCGACAGTCTGGCAGAGCGCGGGCCGGGCGACCATCCCGCCAAAAAGAGGGGCCTGCGGGCGTCCCGCCGAAAAGCAAGGACTGCGGCTGGGATCGATTGTTTCAAAAACGAAAATACCCGGGCGCGCTGGCACCCGGGTATTCCCGTGACGAGACCTTGATCCCAGGACCGGCAACATGAAAACCCGACTGTGCCCCCACACTGGTTTTCTGCGCGCAGGCCCTTTCGGGCCGCATGGTCCGGGGCCGATTGGCCCTTCTCCCTGAACCCCGAGCTTTCGCAAGATGTTCAATAGCCTTGATAGCGACCTTGGGCGCTCATGTCATCGCCTGCGGTAAGAGGTGGCAGGCTGAACGCCAGATTTACCGATAAGTGTTGCAGCCAAGCAACATGCGTTTGAGGTTGCGCGCTGCACGGCCGACGTTACACGTTATACGGCCGACGTTGCGCCTTGCGGTGGCCATGCTACACGCCGCACGTCCCTTTTGTTGCAAAGAGCCTGCCTGTGCGCCTGTCCCGTTACTTCTTGCCAGTCCTCAAGGAAACCCCGGGCGATGCCCAGGTTGTGTCGCACCAGTTGATGCTGCGTGCCGGCATGATCCGCCAGACCGCTGCGGGTATCTATGCCTGGTTGCCGTTGGGGCTGCGCGTGCTCAAGAAGATCGAAACCATCGTGCGTGAAGAACAGGACCGTGCCGGCGCCATCGAAGTGTTGATGCCGACCATCCAATCGGCTGAATTGTGGAAGCAATCGGGGCGGTATGAAGCCTATGGCCCCGAAATGCTGCGCATCACCGATCGCCATGATCGCGAGATGCTGTTCAGCCCGACCGCCGAGGAATTGTTCACCGTCATTTTCCAGAATGGCGCGCGCAGCTATCGCGACCTGCCGCGCAACCTGTACCAGATCCAGTGGAAATTCCGCGACGAAGTCCGGCCGCGCTTTGGCGTGCTGCGCGGTCGCGAATTCCTGATGAAGGATGCCTATAGCTTCGACATGGATTTTGCCGGCGCGCGGCACAGCTATAATCGCATGTTCATCGCTTATATGCGTACGTTTGCCCGTATGGGCCTTCATGCTATCCCGATGCGCGCTGACACAGGACCGATTGGCGGCGATCTCAGCCATGAATTCATCGTGCTCGCACCCACCGGCGAAAGCGATGTTTTCTATCACCAAAATTGGGAAAATGGCCATGATACCAGCGCTATCGATGCCGATGATGCCGGGGCGCTCGAAGCCTTTATCGACGGGCTGAACCAGGATTATGCCGCCACCGATGAAAAGCGCGACGCCGCCGCCGAAGCGCAAGCCGGCCACGCGCTGAAGCAGTCGCGCGGCATCGAAGTCGGCCAGGTTTTCTATTTCGGCGACAAATACACCAAGGCGATGGGGGTTTCGGTCACCGGCCCCGATGGCACGCCGGTAACGCCGTTGATGGGCAGCTATGGCATCGGCGTATCGCGGCTGATGGGCGCGATCATCGAAGCCAGCCACGACAAGGATGGCATTATCTGGCCTGAAGCGGTGGCGCCTTATAAAGTGTCGCTGATCAACCTGCGCGTTGATGACGCGGCGTGCGCGGCAGCGGCGGATGATCTTTATGCGCAACTAACCGCGGCCGGGGTCGAGGTGCTTTATGATGATCGCGATGAACGCGGCGGTGCCAAATTTGCGACGGCCGATTTGATCGGCGTGCCGTGGCAGTTGGTGGTCGGGCCCAAGGGTCTGGCCAGTGGCGTCGTCGAATTGAAACGCCGTGGGGGTGACAAGATTGAGCTCGCCATCGCTGCGGCAATCGCGAGGTTGACCGCTTGATCACCCGCTATGAACGCATGATTGCCAGCCGCTACCTGCTGCCGGGGCAGGGGGAGGGCTTCATCTTTCTCGTCGCCAGCATCAGCCTCGTGGCGGTGGCGCTCGGCGTGGCGGCGTTGATCGCGGTGATGAGCGTGATGAACGGCTTTCGTGCCGAACTGTTCGATCGCATTCTGGGGCTCAACGGCCATGCGGTCGTGCAGGGCTATGGCGGCAAGCTGGAGGCGTGGCAGCCGTTGCAGGCCAAGCTGAAGGCGCTGCCGGGCGTGGTTTCGGCGACGCCGCTTATCGAACAGCCGCTGATGGGCAGTTTCGGTGGCCGTGTCGAAGGTGTGCTGGTGCGCGGCATGACGGTGGCCGATATCGCCAATACCGCGGTCATCGCCAAGAATATCGTGCGCGGTGATTTGAAGAACCTGCAACCCGGCACCAACACCGTCGCCATCGGGGCGCGGCTTGCCGAAGCGCTCGGCGCCGGGGTGGGGGACCAGATTTCGCTGATCAATCCGCAGGGCGAATCGACGCCGTTCGGCACCGTGCCGAGCATCGTTGCCTATCGCATCGTCGCGTTGTTCGAAGTCGGCATTTTCGAATATGACAAGGCGTTCGTTGTCATGCCGATGGCCGATGCGCAGACCCTGCTGCGACTTGGCGATGCCGTCGGCATGGTCGAGGTGGTGACCGATGACCCCGACAAGGTCGGCGAAATTCTCGCGCCCATCGCCCCCGCTATCGTTGGCCAGGCCGTTATCAATGATTGGAAATCGACCAATTCGGCGCTGTTTTCGGCGTTGGTGGTGGAACGCACGGTAATGTTCTGGGTGCTGTCGATCATCATCCTGGTGGCGGTGTTCAACATATTGTCATCACTGATCATGCTGGTGCGCGCCAAGACCCGCGATATCGCGATTCTGCGGACCATGGGGGCCAGCCGGATCGCGCTGATGCGGGTGTTCATGACGGTTGGCACGCTGATCGGCGGCCTCGGCATCGCGCTGGGCTGTGTGCTGGGGTTTTCACTGCTGTATTTCCGCGCCGGTATCGTCGCCGGGGTTTCGAAGCTGACGGGTGCCAATCTGTGGGACCCGTCGGTGCGCTATCTGACCGAATTGCCGGCCAAGACCGACCCGCTGGAAGTTGCCGGCATCGTCTTGCTGGCGTTGCTGCTGTCGTTTCTGGCGACGCTCTATCCGGCCTGGAAGGCAGCGAGCACCGATCCGGTCCTGGTGCTGCGCTATGAGTGTGTCCGTGTCTCCCTCCCCCCCCGCGCAGCGGAGAGTGGGGAGGGCCGGGGTGGGGGTTTTGGCCATCTGT
>JBBQMB010000069.1:0-14114 GCA_038328515.1 Sphingomonadales bacterium | reverse complement strand
GGCTTCGAGCACCGCTTCGATGCCGATGCCCGATTTGGCGCTGGCGAGGACGGCGTGTTCGGTATCGAGCCCGATGACATCCTCGATCTGCTTTTTGACGCGCTCGGGTTCGGCGGCGGGCAGGTCGATCTTGTTGATGACGGGCACGATGACATGGTCATGCTCGATTGATTGATAGACGTTGGCCAGCGTCTGCGCCTCGACCCCTTGCGCTGCATCGACCACCAGCAGCGCGCCTTCGCAGGCGGCGAGCGAGCGCGACACTTCATAGGCGAAATCGACATGCCCCGGGGTGTCCATCAGGTTGAGGACATAGGTCTTGCCATCCTTGGCCGGATAATCGAGCCGCACCGTCTGCGCCTTGATGGTAATGCCGCGTTCTTTCTCGATATCCATGTTATCGAGCACCTGTTCCGACATTTCACGCGCCGTCAGCCCGCCGGTGGTCTGGATCAACCGGTCGGCGAGGGTGGATTTCCCGTGATCGATGTGCGCGATGATCGAAAAATTGCGGATGAGGGATATGTCTGCGGTCATGCCGCGCTGTGTAGCAGAGGGGACGACAAGGGCAATGCGGCGTTGTGAGCGGCGTTGTGGGCGGCGATCTGGGCGGCGATATGGGCGCTCGCTTTGTAGCGGTAAAGCCGTGCTTGCTTGACCGCGGCGGCGGCGGGCGATTATCGACACAGGGTAGCAGCGGAGACGTGACTTGACCCTCAACATCGCCATCATCGGGGCAGGTCCTGCCGGCTATTACGCCGCCGAGGCGGCATTGAAGCAGTGGGGCGGCACCGCAAGGATCGACATCATCGATCGGTTGCCGACGCCTTATGGCCTGATCCGGGCCGGGGTTGCGCCCGATCATCAATCGATCAAGGCGGTAACGCGGCGTTATGAAGCCACCAACCTGGGGGCAGGCGTGCGCTTTGTCGGCAATGTCATGGTCGGGCGCGATGTTTCGGTGGCGGAGCTGTTGGCGCTGTATGACGCTGTTATCCTGTCGGTCGGCGCGCCGCATGACAAACCGATCGGGATTCCGGGGGATGATCTGCCGGGCGTCATCGGCAGCGCGGCGTTTGTCGGCTGGTATAACGGTCACCCCGATTTTGCCGACCTGTCGGTACCCTTGTCACACCATGGCGCCGCGATCATCGGCAATGGCAATGTTGCCATCGATTGCGCCCGGATTCTGGCCAAGACGGTGCCCGAACTGGCGGTATCGGATATCGCCCAGCACGCCGTTGATGCGCTGCAGCACAGCGCCATCCGCGATATTCACCTTGTTGGCAGGCGGGGGCCCCATCAAGCGAGTTTCACCACCAAGGAGGCGGGCGAGCTCGGCCATCTTGAACGCGCTCATCCGATCGTGCGGCCCGGTGACCTGCCGCCGATCGAAGCGGACGCCGCGCTCGAGCCGGGGCATCGCAAGATGGTGACGCACTTGCGCTCGTTTGCCGGGCTGGAACGCGGTGACAAGCCGGTGACGATCAATTTCGAATTCTTCCGGCGGCCGGTGGCGGTGGAGGGTGCCGGAAAAGCCGAGCGGTTGATCGTTGAAACCACAAGGCTTGAAGATGGCCCCGCCGGCCTTCGAGCGGTCGGCACGGGCGAATTGCACGCCATTCCGTGCGGGCTGGTCATCGCCTGTATCGGCTATCGCACCAGCACGATCGACGGTGTGCCATACGCGCCCGAACTCGGGCGATTTGCGTGTGACGACCAGGGGCGCATCTTCCCCGGACTATATGCCAGCGGCTGGGCGCGACGTGGCCCGTCGGGCACTATCGGCACCAACCGACCCGACGGCTTTTCGGTCATCGATGCCATCGCGGCCGACATGGCGGCGAGCATGGCGGCGGGCCAGGGTGTCGCAACGGGCCGGGGCGGTGATGCGGCAGCGGCGCTTGATGCGCTGCTCGCTGACCGCGGCGTGGGGGCAACCGATTTCGGCCATTGGCAACGGCTCGACGCCGCCGAAGTAGCGCGGGCGCGTCCGGGCGCGCCGCGCGAAAAGCTGGTGCGCGTCGCCGAGATGTTGGCGCCTTTGCACAAATGAGGCTGCCGGCCATATCGGTCATCATCGGCTTGCGCGGCTTTACGGGCGCCGCTATATGCCCGCTTCCACTGTCGTCGGGGCGTAGCTCAGCCTGGTAGAGCGCTGTCTTCGGGAGGCAGAGGCCGGAGGTTCGAATCCTCTCGCCCCGACCAGTGGTTCCGGCCCATCGGCATTGTCACAGATCGAGCAGCCCTTGCGTCGTTGCGCGGGCACGCGCGGCGCGGCGGCGATTGGCATCGGGCAGCCCGGCCTTGCGGCTGCCGTGCTTGACGATAATGGCGCGCGCCGGGGCGGAATGGTCTGGGTTGCGGCGCACGGCGGTTATCGCGGCGCGGGCAGCGCGGGCGGCGTCTTCATGATCGAGGAACGGCGCCGGATAGGCCAGCGCAGCCCGTATTTCGGGGGATGCGGTCCAGGGTTCGTGCAGCAAGGGGGTCGGCAGCGTCGCCAGTTCAGGGACCCAGCGCCGGATGAAATCACCCTCCGGGTCCTGGTCATGGCCCTGTTTTATGGGGTTGTAGATGCGCGGGATGTTGGTGCCGGTGGTGCCCGATTGCATCTGCACCTGCGGCCAATGGATGCCGGGTTCATAATCGGTGAACAGCCGCGCCAGCGCGACGCCGCTCACCCGCCAGTCAAGCCGCAGATGATAGCTGGCGACGGCCATCACCATCGCCCGCATGCGAAAATTCAACCAGCCGGTCGCGGCCAGGCTGCGCATGCAGGCATCGACAAACGGCCAGCCGGTGCGGCCGGTTAGCCACGCTGCGAGTCGCGCCGCGTCATGTTGGGGCAGGTCACCATAGCCGGGGTGCAGGCAGCGGGTCGCCAGCCACGGCGCATCCTCCAGCTTCTGGATGAAATGGCAGTGCCAATGCAGCCGGCTGATGAAGCTGTCGATCGACCGGGTGAAGCCCGTATCACTCTGCTCGCGCCAGCGCGCGCGGGCGGCCACTGCCGCCTGATGAACTTCGCGCAGTGACAGCGACCCCAGCGCCAGATGCGGTGACAAGCGCGAGCAATGTTCGGCACCGCTGACCGGCGCCGACATCGCGGCACGATAGCGACGGCCGCGGTGATCGAGGAAACTGGCCAGTGTCGCCAACGCTTCGCGGCGGCCACCGCGCTGCCGGCCGGGGCAAGGGTCATCGGCAAGGCCGAGCGCCGCTGCGGCGGGCGGTGCGTCGCCGGCAACCGCAACCGGCGGCAGCGCTGCTGGTGCCGCGAGGCGGGGCAGGGCCATCATTGCGTCCCAGCGCGCGGCCCAGCCGTTGCGCGTTTCGAGTGCCCGCCAGACACCATGCTGGCGCTTTTCATGCACCGGAACACCGGCCGCGCGCGCCCAGCGGCGCACGGCGATATCACGCTCGAAACTCCACTGGTTGCCGGTTTCTTCGTGGGCGTGGAGCCCGGTGATGCCATGCGCCGCGTGCAGATCGCGCAGCACATCGACGGCGCTGCCGACGCGTATCACCAGATGGCTGCCCCGGGCGCGCAGGCTGCGATCGAGATCGGCGAGGGTTTCACACAGGAAATCATAATGGCGTCCACTGGCATCGGGTTGCGCCCATGAGGCGGGTTCGACGATGTAAAGCGGCAGCACCGCCCGGCCGCTGGCGCGTGCGGCAACCAGCGGCGCATGATCATGGACCCGCAGATCACGTTTGAACCAGACGATTTCCATTTCTGCGACCATAGCCGCCAAGGCGCGGCGCGGCGACGCGCGCCGTGTCGCAGGGCGGCACAAAGACAACAGCGTGTCGCAGGGCGGCACAAAAAAATCGGCCTGTCGGGATTGACCGTTGCAGCCCCGCGCCTGTCGGGTTAGCCAATTGCCATCGCTTTTGGGGAGACGCGCTGTGAAGACTCGTATTACCGAAATGTTCGGCATCGAACATCCGATCATCCAGGGTGGCATGCACTTTGTCGGATTTGCCGAAATGGCGGCTGCCGTGTCGAACGCCGGCGGGCTGGGCATCATTACCGGCCTGACGCAACGCAGCGCCGATGATCTGGCGCGCGAAATCGCGCGCTGCCGCGAGATGACCGACAAGCCGTTCGGGGTGAACCTGACGTTTTTGCCGAGCCTTTCGACGCCGGATTACCCGGGCTATATCAAGGCGATCATCGATGGCGGCGTGAAGGCAGTGGAAACCGCCGGCAATAATCCGGCGAAATGGCTGCCGGTGCTCAAGGAAGCCGGCATCAAGGTCATCCACAAATGCACCAGCGTGCGCCATAGTTTGAAGGCGCAAAGCATTGGCTGCGATGCGGTGTCGGTCGATGGTTTCGAATGCGGCGGCCACCCTGGCGAAGACGATGTGCCGAACTGGATTTTGCTGCCGCGCGCTGCCGAAGAATTGACCATTCCCTTTGTCGCCTCGGGCGGTGTCGCCAATGGCAAGCAGCTTGTCGCGGCGCTGGCGCTGGGCGCCGATGGCATCAACATGGGCACGCGCTTTATCGCCACCAAGGAAGCGCCGGTGCATGAAAATGTGAAGCAGGCGATCTTGAATGCAACCGAACTCGATACCCGCCTCATCATGCGGCCGCTGCGCAACACCGAGCGGGTGCTCAACAATGCTGCGGTCGAACGCCTGCTCGCCAAGGAAAAGGCGTTGGGGCCGAACCTGAAATTTGAAGACATCATCGAGGAAGTTGCGGGCGTTTACCCCAAGATCATGCTCGAAGGCACGATGGAGGCCGGCGCATGGTCGTGCGGGATGGTCGTCGGGTTGATCCACGATATCCCGACCTGCCAACAGTTGATCGACAATATCATGAACGAAGCCAATGCGATCATCCGCACGCGGCTGCCGGGCTTTTTGTCATGAGTGATGCCGTGGTGCTCAGCGAAACCGCCGATGGCGTGGCGCTGATCACGCTCAACCGGCCGGAAAAACTCAACGCGCTGACGCCGGCTATGCTCAGCCAGTTTTTTGCCGCCGTTGCGGCGGCGAGCGCTGACCCGGCGGCAAAGGTGATCGTGGTGACGGGCGCCGGGCGCAGTTTTTCGGCCGGGCTCGATCTCGGGCTAATCGGGCAGGGCGCGGGCGCGACGGTGATCACCCACCCGGACGAAAGCCCGCAATGGGGCGATGCAGTCGGCCCGGCGCTGGCGCCTTATTACAGCGGCGGCTGGCCCGTGCTGATTACCAGCCGCAAGCCGACGATTGCCGCGGTCAACGGCCCGGCCTTTGGCTGGGGGTTCATATTGTCACTGCATTGCGACATTCGCTTTGCCGCGAAATCGGCGCTGTTCAATGCGACCTTTGCGCGTATCGGCGTGCCGGGCGAAAAAGGCTCGGCCTGGCTGCTGACCCGCCATATCGGCCAGGCGCGCGCCATGGACCTGCTCTATACGGCGCGGCGTTTCGATGGGGTCGAGGCGGAACGATTGGGGCTGGTCAACGCCGTTTATGACGATGACGCGCTGCTGCCCAATGTCATGGACTATGCCCGCAACATCGCTGCGTTTTCGGCGCCGCGCGCGCTGGCGGCGATGAAGGCGCAAGTGTGGACGGCGCTTGATGAGGATTACACGACGGCGTTTGCCGCCGCCGATCGTGAACAGGATCTGGCGACCGCGACGAATGATTTCCGTGAAGCTTTCGCCAGTTATCGCGAGAAACGGCCGCCGCAATTCAGCGGTAACTGAGCTCGGCTATTTCAGTTTCGACAGGCAACCCGCGACGGCGGGGCCATTGGCCTGTGCCTGTTCGCGGTTGAGCTTGCCGGTCATGACCAGGCCGATAGCGCCCGAACGGATGACGTCGCGCATTTCTGAATCGGGTTTTACGTTGGGTGCCGCCGCATCATACATCAACTTCCCTTCAAGGCTGAGGGTTGCGGCGCAGGCCTTGCTGGCTTTGATGTCGGCGGCAACGGCCGGTATCGCCGTTGCCAGCGCCGCAATTATCAGGGTGGTGCGAAATATCATTCAGGCCTCCAGGGCGGTTGCGGGATCGGATGGCCGGGGCTGCGCCGGCCACGCGCCGAACCCGACAAGCGGTGCACCGCGATAATCACGAATGGTGCCGGCGGGTAACAGGATCATGGTTCCAAACTTGGCGGTGATATGGCAGATTGACTGTCAAAATTTGCATCGGGGCAACATTTTGCGCAACACAAAAATGCCGGGCTTGAAGATTTTGGCGCCGTGCCGTTCAACAGGCATATGCGTAGCGAAAACTAATGGTTAGGGTTGTGCCAAGGGGAAGGGCATGACCTTTGAAAACGACGGTGGTCCGGCGGCAGCGGACGCCGCGGCGCAATTGACCGATCTGCGCGCGGTCAATCTGCAGCTCCAGGCGACGATCGATCGATTGCGTGCCGAGCTTGAAGTGGCCGGCGCAGCGACGGCGGCGTCGGTGCAGCGCGCCCAGCAGGCATTTGCCGATGAAATCAGCCAATTGAAGGTGACCGCAACGGCCTTGCGCGACACGCTGGAAGCGCAGGCATCGGCAGCCGCCGCCGGCGAACAGGCTGTCCGGGCTGCGGCTGTCGCCGAAGCTGGCCAGTTGCGCGCCGCGGTCAACGCATTGCGCGGCGAACTCGAACATGAGCGCCAGCGCGGTGAGGCGGCAGCAACCGCGGCACAAGCGGCAATGCAGCAGGAACGCGCGACACTGCATGATCAGATACAGATGCTGCGCGGCAAATTGGAAAGTTTTGCATGACGGGGGAAGGATCGGCGATCAACGCCGGGCGCGTGCGCCGCATTCGCAAGGATCTCGCAATGCGCCGGGTCGAAGTGCTGCTCGAAGTGTCGCGGCGCTGTGCGCTGGCGACGCGGCTCGATGATATTCTGGCCGTGCTGATCGAAATGACCTCACGCGAGCTTGATTGCGATCGCGGCACGCTGTTTCTCAACGATGCCGAAACGGGTGAGCTTTATTCACGCGTTGCCCAGGGCGATCTGACGCGCGAAATCCGCATTTTGAACAACAGTGGCATCGCCGGCCATGTTTTCCAGAGCGGCGAGGGGCTGATTATCGATGACCCCTATGGCGATCCGCGCTTCAACGCTTCGGTCGATGAACGCACCGGCTATCGCACGCGCAACATATTGTGCGTGCCGGTGCGCACCATGGCCGGCGACATCATCGGCGTGATGCAGAGCCTCAACAAGCATGCGGGTGATTTCAGCCGCGACGACCTGCAACTCCTCGCCGAAATGACCAGCCAGACAGCGATTGCGCTGCAAAGCGTGCGCTATGTCGAACAGATCGACCGTATCCGCATCAAGGAAATGGCGTTCCTTGAAATGGTTTCGGAAATCAGTGCCGAGCTTGATCTGTCGGCGCTGCTTGGCCGGGTTGTCGTCGAGACCACCGGGATGCTCGGCGCCGAGCGCGCCACCATTTTCCTGCATGACCCGGCGACCGAGACGCTGTTTTCGCGGGTCGCCAGTGGCAGCGATTTCAATGAAATCCGGTTTCCGTCGCACCTGGGCATTGCCGGCGCCGTTTATACATCGGCGCAGACGATGAACATTCCCTATGCCTATGCCGATCTGCGCTTTAATCCGGCGTTTGATCGGCAGACGGGTTTTTTCACAAGATCAATACTTTGCGTGCCGATCTTTAACAAAATTGGCAAGGTTATCGGCGTTACCCAAGTGCTCAATAAAAAGGGCGGGGTGTTCACCGATGAGGACGAACAACGGCTGAAGGCGTTCACCGCGCAGATTGCGATCGCGCTCGAAAATTCGAAATTGTTCGATGATGTGCGGCGGATGCAGGGCTATAATGATTCGATGCTGCAAAGCATGTCGAACGGTGTCATCACGCTTGATCCGGACGGGAAAATTGTCACCTGCAACGCCGCTGGTGGTCGCATCTGGGGGGCCGAACCCGGCGATCTGATCGGCAAGCGGCTCGACGAACTTGTCGCTGCCGAAAGCCTGTGGCTGGTCGAACGGCTGGCGACGGTCAAGCAGCGCGGGGTCAGCGACATCTTCCCCGATGCGGCACTGTCGATCAACGGCATGGCGAAATCGGTCAACCTGACGTTGATGCCGCTGCTTGCCAGTGAAGGCAGCAAGGATTTGGGATCGATGCTGATGTTTGAAGATATCAGCAGTGAAAAACGCATGAAATCAACCATGTCGCGCTACATGGACCCGGTGATTGCAGCGCAGATGCTCGATGGCGATGCGCATGATCTGCTCGGCGGCGTGAGCGCGGAAGCGACGATCATGTTCACCGATGTGCGGGGTTTCACCACCATAACCGAGGAATATGGCGCACAGGGCACGGTGTCGTTCCTCAACGAATATTTCAGCCTGATGGTCGAATGTATCTCGAAGGAAGGCGGGATGCTCGACAAGTTCATCGGCGATGCCATCATGGCGTGTTTTGGCCTGCCGATGGCGCATGACGACGACCCTGACCGCGCGGCGCGCACCGCAATTGCGATGATCAGCGAGATGTGGCGCTGGAACGCCGATCGCCGCCAGCATGGCCTCAAGACCGTCGACATGGGGGTCGGGCTGAATACCGACATGGTGGTTTCGGGCAATATCGGCAGCCCCAAGCGCATGGATTACACCGTCATCGGCGATGGTGTGAACCTCGCGTCACGGCTGGAAAGCGCCTGCAAAGCGTATTCGGCACGCATTTTGGCGAGCGAATCGACCGTATCGAAACTGCGCGGCACCTATCGGATGCGCGACATCGACCTCGTCATCGTCAAGGGCAAGACCCAGCCGGTGCGGGTGTTCGAATTGCTCGATTATCACGACGCCACCAGCTTTCCGCACCTTGCCGATGTTGTCGGGCATTTCAACGACGGCATCAGCGATTACCGCGCCGGCAAATGGGATGGCGCCATCGGGCGGTTTGAAACCTGCCTGCGCCTCAACCCTGGCGATGCGCTGTCCAAAACCTATGTCGCCCGCTGCGAAACCTTGCGCGCTACGCCGCCACTAGGGGATTGGGATGGCGTTTGGGTGATGAAGGACAAATAAAAGTCACCCGGTCATTGTGTCGGCGACTTTTTTCGCCGGCAGCAGGCGCACGGTGGAGCTGGCCTTGGCGAGTATCTTGCCAGCGTTGTCGCGCAACCGGCCTTCGACGAACCAGGTGCGACCGCCACCGCTTTCGACCCAGGCCTGTGCGATGACGATCCCGGGGTTGGTCGGCGCAAAATAGCTGACCTTCAATTCGAGCGACATCGGCACCATACCGGGTTCGCAGGTCGCCATCACGGCATGCGCCATGGCAGCATCGATCCAGCCGGCGACAAAGCCGCCCTGCGCCACCCCGCCCGAATGGCACATGTGCAGCCCGCAGGCATATTCGATTTCGGCATGGCCGGGTTCGAAACGAAGGACGCGTTGCTGGCCCAGCGTGGCTTGCAGGCTGTCGGCGGGGAAGGCGGCGTTTATGTCCATTGGTGACTTTCTGAAGGGTGATGCCACCAGATGCCGGGCTGACACGAAGCTGTCACCTGCAACATATAGAGGGTCGCCATCCGAAGCGATGGGAAACCAGGCCGATGGCACGTCATCCTTCACTGTCGTTCGACCTTGCCGACAACGATGACAGTGATGATCAGCAGGCGCCGGCGCCGGGCCGCCGGCACTGGCGCAGCGGTGATCAACTGGCGCCGCGCGGCAAGCTGAAATTCCGTACCGTCTGGATCAGTGACACGCATCTTGGCACGGCGGGGTGCAATGCCGAATTGCTCCATGATTTTCTGCATTCGATCAAACCCGACACGCTCTACCTGGTGGGCGACATCATCGATGGCTGGCGGCTGAAGCGCGGCTGGTATTGGCCAGCGCGCCACAACGACATCATCCGCCGCGTCCTCAAGCTCGCCAACAAGGGGACCCGCGTCGTCTACATCCCCGGTAACCATGACGAGGCGTTGCGCGATTATACCGGGCTGGCGTTTGGCGGCGTCGAGGTGATGCAGGAAGCGATCCATGTCACCGCCGATGGCAAGCGCCTGCTGGTGCTGCATGGCGACGAATTTGATGGCGTAGTGCTCTATGCCCGCTGGCTCGCCTTTCTGGGTGACGTCGGTTATTCGGTGCTGCTGCGGATGAACGTCTGGTTCAACGCTGTGCGCCGCCAGTTCGGCCTGCCCTATTGGTCATTGTCGGCCTATATCAAGCATCGCGTCAAAAACGCCGTCGCCTTCATTTCGCGGTTCGAAGAAGTCGTTGCCCATGCGGCGCGCGAACGCGGTGTTGATGGGGTCATCTGCGGTCATATCCATTCCGCCGAGATCCGCGATTTCGATGGCATTGTTTACATGAATGACGGTGATTGGGTCGAAAGTTGCACGGCGCTGGTCGAACATTTCGATGGTCGCATCGAAATCCTCGACTGGGCCGCACGGACCAAGGCGCTGCATCTGGCCGCGGCTGGCACCGATGCGCAGCCTGTGCCGCAATCCCTGCCCGAAATGGAGCCGGTCTGATGCGCATCACCTTGGTCAGCGATGCCTGGAGCCCGCAGGTAAACGGTGTCGTGCGAACACTTTCGACGATCATCGACATTGCGACGGCGCGCGGCCATCGCGTGCAAACCATCACGCCCGATCGCTATTTTTCGCTGCCGATGCCGAGCTATCCCGAAATCCGGCTGGCGCTGACGACGCGGCGCAAGATCGCTGCGACCATCGCCGGCTTTGACCCCGACGCCGTGCATATTGCGACCGAAGGGCCGCTGGGCTGGCTGGCGCGGAGCTGGTGCCTCGCGCATGGCGTGCCGTTCACCACCTCGTTCCACACGCGCTTTCCCGATTATGTCGCGGCCCGCACCGGCCTGTCGCCGCGCCCTTTTTGGCGGATGCTCGAACGCTTTCACCGGCCGGCCAGCCATGTGCTGGTGGCGACGGCGCGGCTGGCAGCGGAACTCGCCGACCATGGCCTGGTTCGGACACGGCGCTGGACGCGCGGCGTCGATCTGGGGTTGTTCACCACCGATCGTGCGCCGCACCCGGCCTTTGCGGGCCTGCCGCGGCCGTTGGCGCTAAATGTCGGGCGGGTGGCGGTGGAAAAGAATATCGAGGCGTTTCTGGCGACCGACTGGCCGGGATCGAAGGTCGTGGTTGGCGACGGTCCGGCGCTGGAAGACCTGATGGCGCGCTATCCCGAGGCGCATTTCCTCGGGGCGTTGCACGGCGAAGCGCTGGCATCGACCTATGCCGGCGCCGATGTTCTGGCCTTTCCCAGCCGTACCGACACATTCGGGCTGGTCATTATCGAGGCGCTGGCCTGCGGCACGCCGGTTGCCGGCTATCCGGTGCCGGGGCCGCTCGACATATTGGGCGCCGACGGGTTGGGCACCGAGGGCAGCATGCGCGCGCGGATTGGCGGGGTCGATGATGACCTGGGTGTCGCGATGCACGCGGCGTTGGCGGCACGGCGGCATGATTGCGCCGCCTATGGCGCGCTTTTCAGTTGGGAACGATCGTGCGACCAGTTTCTGGCAGCGCTGGCCGAAGTCGATATGCCGCTGGCCGGGTTGGCGGCCTAGGCCAGCATCTGCACCCGGGCGTCGAGGGCGAGTTGGGTGCGGCTTTCGACCCCCAGCTTGGCATAAGCATTGTGCAGGTGCATTTTTACGGTGCCTTCGGAAATGCCGAGGCAGGCGGCGATATCGCGGTTGCGGCGGCCACTGGCGACATGCCGGGCGATTTCGGTTTCGCGGCGCGTGAGCACGCCGGCAGCCGTGGCGGTTTCGCGCCGCTTGCGGGCGGCAGCAACGGCGCGCGGATCAAACCATTGGCCACCGCTTTGGTTGGCGGCAAGGCAATGGAACAGCCAATCGCTGCTGCCATCCTTCAACACCACGCCATCGCATGATCCCCCTAGCAGCGCATCGACACTGTCATCATCGGCGCTGGCGGCGGTCACCACAATTCTGACGACCCGGCCGTTGGCGCGCATACGGGCAATGGTGGCCAACATCGCATCGGTCATGAGATCGGCAGCGAGCACGGCAATGTCGATATCCTGATCGAGCAGCGCCGCCGTTGCCGCACCCACGTCGTGCGCGCGCGAAAACACCTGATAACCGCGTTCCAAAGCCAGTGCCGCCAGCGCATCAGCCACCAACGGCTGGGTGTCGCCGATCAGCAACTGTGGTACGCGCCCGCCATTGCCATTCCATCGCATCGCCATCGACCCCTTTATCTTCGGATGTATACGGATGCCGGTTGGCGCCGGTTGCATTGGAATCTTGCGCCGTTTCGATTTTGCTGCGACCTGTCGCCCAGCAGATTTGGGGAGCGGGCGATGCGCGTGGCAAAAATGGCGATGATGGCGTTGACGATGAGTTCAGCCGCGAGTTTTGGCGCGCCATTGGCGGCCGAAACAGTGGCGGTCACGGCGGCGCGGATGATCGATGTCGAGACCGGGCGGGTGGTCACCGATCCGGTGGTTATTGCCACCGATGGCCGCATTACCGCCGTGGGCACGGCCGCGACCATCACGATTCCGGCCGGCGCCAGACGCATCGATCTTGCCGGCCTCACGCTGTTGCCCGGGCTGATCGACATGCATGTCCACCTGACCGGCGATGCGCGACTGGGGTATAACAGCGATCTTGACCATGTGCCGGCATTCAACATGGTTGTCGGGGTGGCCAACGCCGGTCGCACGCTCGACGCGGGTTTCACCACCGTGCGCAATGTCGGTTCGGGTGATTATGGCGATGTCGGGCTGAAGCAGGGTATCGAGGCGGGCTATGCACGGGGCCCGCGCATCGTGCCGGCGGGCTATGCGATTGGCGCGACCGGCGGGCATTGTGATGACAACCGCTTTCCCCCCGGCATTATCGTTGATCGCACCGGAGTTGCCAGCGGCCCGCAGGGTTTTCGTGAAAAGGTGCGCGAACAGCATAAATTCGGCGCCGATGTCATCAAGTTCTGCGCCACCGGGGGCGTGTTTTCGGCGCGTGATACCGTCGATGGTCAGCAGTTGACGCAAGAGGAAATGGACGCGCTGATCGATGAAGCGCACCGCCTGCGCATGAAAGTAGCGGTGCACGCGCATGGCACCGATGGCATAAAGGCCGCGATCCGCGCCGGCGCCGACACCATCGAACACGCCAGCCTGGCCGATGCCGAAGCCTTTGATCTCGCCAAAAAGCGCGGCACGGCGTTTTCGATGGACATTTACAACGATGATTACATCCTTGCCGAAGGCGCCAAAAACGGCGTTCCCGAAGCCAATCTCGCCAAGGAACGCGCCATCGGCCTGAAACAGCGCCAGACGTTTCAGGCGGCGCACAAGGCCGGGGTGACGATGGTGTTCGGTACCGATGCCGGGGTTTACCCGCATGGCGACAATGCCCGGCAATTTGCCAAGATGGTCGAATGGGGCATGACCCCGATTGAAGCGATTCAGGCGGCGACCCGCAACGCCGGCGTAGCGCTCGGTATGGCGGGTGATGTCGGCACCATCGCCGTCGGGCGCTATGCCGACATGATTGCCGTGGCGGGTGATCCGTTGCGCGATGTCAGCGTGTTGCAGACGGTTCCGGTGGTCATCAAGGGTGGAGCCCTGGTCAGGGACGCGCGCTGACATGCGGACCTGGGCAAAGGCGCTGCTGACGGTATCGGCGGTGATCGCCACCGGCTTTGTCGGGTTGGCAAGCTGGGACGGGCTGACGGCGCAAGCTTCGGTGGCTGATCCGGTGGTCGCGCATGAGGTGCGCATCGTGCGCGATGGCTGGGGTGTACCGCATATTTTCGGCAAGACCGATGCCGATGTCGCCTATGGGCTGGCATTGGCGCATGCCGAGGATGATTTTCGCAACCTGGAGGAAGTCGTTGCTGCCGTGCGCGGCCGCGGTGGTGTCATTACCGGCCAGGACGGCGCCAAAATCGATTTCGCCGGCGCGCTTTTGGGGGCCAACCAGACCGCGGCCGCCCATTATGGTGAATTGCCGGCGGATACCCGCGCGCTGTTGCAGGCCTATGCCCAGGGGCTCAACGAATATGCGGCGAGCCATCCTTCCGAACAGCGCATTCGCGGACTGTTTCCGGTCAATGGCCAGGATATTGTTGCCGGTTTCATGCTGCGATCACCGTTTTT
>JBBQMB010000068.1:0-14717 GCA_038328515.1 Sphingomonadales bacterium | reverse complement strand
GACCGACCGGCGCTGATCATCGCCTATACCGTCAAGGGCAAGGGCCTGCCGCTGGCCGGGCACAAGGATAACCATGCCGGGCAGATGAATGCGCCGCAAATGGCGACACTGCGCGACACGCTGGGGATCGCCAAGGGGGATGAATGGGAACCCTGGGCGGGGCTTGGCGATAATCAGCGCCGCGCGTTGCAGGCCTTTGTCGCTGCGTCGCCGGCGGCGCGGCTGGCGCGCGACAAGGCGTTTGCGGCAGTGCCAGTGCCGGCGATTGTCGCGCCGGATGGTGATGAACAATCAACCCAGGCGGCCTTTGGGCGGATCTTGCTCGAAATCGCCAAGGCGGGCGGGCCGCTCGCCGATTGCATTGTCACGACCTCGCCCGATGTCACGGTTTCGACCAATTTGGGGGCGTGGGTGAATGCGCGCGGGCTGTTCCGGCGCAGCGCGCTCGCCGATGTGTTCCGCGCCGCCAAAATCCCCAGCCCGCAAAAATGGAGCGGTGATGCAGCGGGCCAGCATATCGAACTGGGGATCGCCGAAAACAACCTGTTCCTGATGCTGGCGGCGGCGGGGCTGGCGGCGCCCTTGTTCGGCACGCGGCTGTTGCCGGTGGGCACAGTTTATGATCCGTTCATCGCGCGCGGGCTCGATGCGCTGAACTATGCTTGTTACCAGGATGCGCGCTTTTTGCTGGTGGCGACGCCATCAGGGCTGACACTGGCGCCCGAAGGCGGCGCGCACCAGAGCATCAACCCGCCGCTCATCGCCATGGGCCAGCCGGGGCTGACGATGTTCGAGCCGGCCTATGCCGATGAACTGGCGGCGCTGATTCACTGGTCATTCGAGCATATGCAGGCGGATGACGGCGGCAGTGTCTATCTGCGGCTGACAACACGCAATCTGGTGCAGCCGGTGCGTCGCGACGATTGCTGGCGCGCCGGTACGCTGGCGGGCGGCTATTGGTTGAAGCCGGCGGGGCCAGGGGCTGAGGCCGCGATTGTGGTGATGGGGGCGTTGCTGCCCGAAGCGCTGGCGGCGTGGGAAGCGCTGGCCGACGATGTGCCGGGGCTGGGGCTGTTGGTGGTGACGTCACCCGATTTGCTTCACCGCGGTTGGAGTGCGGCCGGGGCGGCGCGCTGGACCGGCGGTGGTGCGGGCTCGCATGTCGAAACCCTGCTCGGTGCGCTGCCCCTCGGCGCACGGCTGGTGACGTTGCTCGATGGGTCACCGGCGGCGCTGTCGTGGCTCGGCGGGGTGCGCGGGCAGCGGGTGGTGCCGCTGGGGGTCGATCGCTTTGGCCAGACGGGGGATTTGCCGGATTTATATGGGGAATATCGGCTGGATAGCGCGGCGATTCTCGCGGCGATGGCGGATGCGTTGATCTGAGCCCCTAATAAGCATGTGTCATCCCGGGCTTGACCCGGGACCCAGCTTCTTCGCGCCTGGTTACAGAGAAAAACTGGGTCCCGGGTCAAGCCCGGGATGACAGGAGATTACGTCCGGTACGCCCGGTTCAGCTTGCGCATGCCGCCGATCCAGCGGTCATAATCGGCGGTTTTCTTGCGCATGTAATCGAGCACTTCGGCGTGCGGCAAGATCAGGAACGTCTCTGCCGCGATTGCCTGCACACAGCATTCCGCCAGCACGTCGGGTTCCATCATGCCGTTGATGCTGGCGACGCCATCGGGGTTGCCGGCGGTCATTGCGGTGCGCACCGCCTGGGGGCAGAGCACCGAGACCTTGATGCCATCATCGCCGTGCGTCAGCGCCAGCCATTCGGCGAGGCCGACGGCGGCGTGCTTGGTGACGGCATAGGGGGCCGAGCCGATTTGCGAGAGCAGCCCGGCGGCGCTGGCGGTGTTCATGAGGTAGCCACCGCCGCGCGCGACCATGCGTGGCACGAGGTGGCGCGCGGCCCAGACATGCGCCATGACGTTGATGTCCCAGATTTTCTGCCAGCCGTCATTGCCGGCTTCGGCGCCGCCGGCAATGCCGATGCCGGCATTGGAACAGAACAGGTCGATGGGGCCATGATCGGCTTCGACGCGCTCGATGAGGTGCTGGATATCGGCTTCCTGCGCGACATCGGTGCGAAAGCTGACGCCGCCGACCGCAGCGGCAGTGGCTTTGGCACCATCACCGTCAATATCGGCGCAGACGATCAATCTGGCACCTTCGGCGGCAAAACGCCGGGCTAGGGCGGCGCCGATGCCGCTGGCGGCGCCGGTGATGACGATGATCTTGTCGGTCAGTTGCATGATGTCTCGGTTCCCCTGCCCATTTATCGGGTGGCGCTTGGCGTGCGATTGGCGCAGCCTGTGGGGTGTCGCCTCTCGATGCAACAGGAAACCTTGATGACGGTCCATGTTCTGCCCACCACCAGCCCCGAAACCGAAGCCGCGCTCAATCAGCTTGCCATGTCGCGCGAATCGCAGCCGCTGTTCGATGCGGTCAAGCGCCATATCGCCGATAATGTCGAACCGATTGCCGAGGAGTTTTACCGGCTCGGCGAAGGCCGCACCGACCGGTGGAGCTGGGCGCCGGGGCAATTGGAACTGCTCGAAATCGCCAAGAACAAGGCAAAGGCTTCGGGATTGTGGAATTTTTTCCTGCCCGATTCTGAAATCGGTCGCGGGCTGACCAATCTCGATTATGCTTACATCGCCACCGAACTCGGCAAGCAGCCGCTGGCCTCGGAAACGCTGAACTGTTCGGCGCCCGATACCGGCAATATGGAAGTGCTCGAACGGGTCGGCACCGAGGCGCAGAAGGAACGCTGGCTGAAGCCGCTGCTCGCCGGTGAAATCCGGTCGTGCTACGCAATGACCGAGCCCAATGTCGCGTCCTCTGATGCAAAGAACATCAGCACCAGCGCCGTCCTCGAAAAGGGCGAATGGGTCATCAACGGCGAGAAATATTATATTTCGGGGGCCGGCGACCCACGCTGCAAGATCATGATTTGCATGGTGCGCACCAACCCTGATGGCCCCGCATCGGGCCAGCAATCCCAGATTCTGGTGCCGATGGATACACCGGGGGTGAAGATTCTGGGGCCGATGACGGTGTTTGGCCATGACCATGCGCCGCGCGGCCATATGCATATCCAGCTCGATAATGTCCGGGTGCCGGAGGAGAATATCCTGCTTGGGCCCGGGCGCGGCTTTGAAATTTCGCAGTTGCGGCTGGGCCCGGGGCGGATTCACCATTGCATGCGCGCCATCGGCCAGGCCGAAAAGGCACTCGATCTGATGGTGACGCGCGCTACCTCGCGGGTGGCGTTCGGCAAGCCGATCATCCAGTTGGGCAAGAACCTTGAAACCGTATCGCGGGCGCGGATCGAGATCGAGGCGATGCGGTTGATGGTGCTGAAGGCGGCGCGCGCCATGGATGTGCTCGGCAACCGCGAGGCGCGGGTGTGGGTGAGCATGGTGAAGGCGATGGTACCCGAACGGGTGGCAACGATCATCGACCAGGCAATGCAGATCCATGGCGCCACCGGCGTTTCGCAGTGGAGCCCGCTATCGCAGATGTACACCGATGTCCGGCATCTGCGCTTTGCCGATGGGCCGGATGAAGTGCATCACATGGTGGTCGGGCGGGCGGAACTGGGGCGGCATTGAGCGGATGCGTCGGTAAATGAGCCCTCCTCTCCCGCCTGCGGGAGAGGCGACTCGCACACTTGGGCGAGCGGGTGAGGGTGTTATTTTTGCGTCGTCATTTGGATACACCCTCACCCGGCGCGCGCGACGAAGGTCGCCTCCGCGACGCCGCGCGTCTCGCCTCTCCCGCAGGCGGGAGAGGGGGGTATCGATGCGGGACGACTTTACGCCCGCAGCAGCATCAGGCCGTGGTCACTCGCTTTGCGCACGACCACTCCGGCCGTGTCGCGCGCCGCGCCAATATGGTCGCGCAGATTGGGCAGGTTGATATTGGCCCAGACGCTGCGCGCGAACACCTCGGCTGCGTCGGGTGTCAGGTCGCGAAAGCGGCGGTAGAATGACGTCGGGTCATCAGCCGCCGCGTGCCACAGCCCCATGAAGCGCGCGACGAACCAGCGTTCGAGATCGGCCTCATCGGCATCGAGATAGACCAGCACATCGAGCGCTGCTGCCGGGTTGACGCCCGCCTGGGGGGCAAGGCCGAGGCCTTCGATGATGACAATATCGGCGGGGCCGATGGTGCGGGTCAGCGCCGGGTCGATATCATAAATCTGGTGCGAATAACCCGGGACCGGCGCCGCGCCGAGCCGCAGCGCCGCGAGGGTTGCGGCCAGGCCAGCGGTATCGAAACTTTCGGGAAAGCCCTTGCGCAGCGTCAGCCCGGCGGCATCGAGCACGGCATTGGGCAGCAAAAAGCCATCGGTTGCCACGGTATCGACGCGCAAGTTGCCAAAGTTTTGCGCCAGTGCCGCCGCCAGCGTCGACTTGCCGACGGCGACCGAGCCGGTGATGCCGATGAGCAGCGGCTGGCCGGGTTGGCGCCGGCCGAGCAGGTGGTGCGCCAGTTGCGGCGCATCGACAAGGGCGAGCGGGGCCATCAGCGCTTTATACGCCCGCCAGTGCCGCGGGCAAGAAAGCTCAGCCGACCTTGATCAGCACCTTGCCGAGATGCGCGCCCGATTTGAGATAGGCATAGGCGGCGGCGGCGTCATCAAAGCCGAATTCCTTGTCGATCACCGGTTCCAGCCCGTTGGCAGCGATGGCGCCGACCAGCCGGGCAAGCATGGCGCGACTGCCTTCGGCGATACCGCGCAGGGTCAGGTTCTTGCCGATGATGGCGCCATAATTGGGCAGGCCGCTGCCCGCCGGGCCACCGAGCGCGCCGATGACGATGATGCGGGCGTTGGGCGCTGCGGCGTTGATCGATTGCGGCAGCGTCGCGAGGCCGCCGGTTTCCACGATAATGTCGGCGCCCTTGCCACCATTGGCGGCGGCAAGCGCCGCGGCCCAATCGGGAGTCGTGGCGTAGTTGATGGTGATATCGGCGCCCAGCGCGCGCGCCTGCGCCAGTTTGGCATCGCTTGACGAGGTGATGGCGACGCGCGCGCCGCACATTTTGGCGATCTGCAAGGCAAAGATCGAGACGCCGCCGGTGCCGAGCGCCAGCACCAGATCGCCCGCCTTGATACCGCCGACTTCGACCAGCGCGTGCCAGGCGGTGAGTGCCGATGACGCCAGCGGCGCTGCCTGCCGCGTGCTGACGCTATCGGGCAAGACGATCAACGCCGCCGCCGGCATGACCAGTTGTTCGGCGAGCCAGCCATCATGGGTGATGCCATAGTCACTGCCAAAGGCGGCGGGCGAGAATGTCCCATCGAGCCAGGTGACGAAATGCGGCGCTACCACTCGGTCACCGGGCTGGACGCTGGTAACTCCCGGCCCGACCGCCAAGACTTCGCCCACGCCTTCGGAAACCGGCACCCGCGTTTCGGGCCGCACGGCGCCATAACGGCCTTCGAGCACCAGCAGATCGCGGTGGTTGAGGCAGATTTCGAGCACCTTGATGACCGCTTCGCCCGGCCCGGCCACCGGGGCGGGTCGCGATACGGGCGTCAGGCCGGCAAGCCCGGTCTGGGGGCCGATTTCATAAGCTTTCATGGCGGGTCTTTCAGCTTTTGGGCGGGCTGTGATCGGTCCAGTTCTGCCAGTCACGGCTGACGAACACTTCATCGATCAACGTGCGCTGGAAACAGATGCCGTTGCGGAACCATTGCCAGGTGCGGGCGCGATTCTGGCGATCGTCGCTGTTCTGGATCATCTCGTACAGATAAACATCGGGCTCGTTGTGGCGGGTCCAGTTGAGGCAGGTCGAGCGGTTGAAATCATCGGGCTGCATATGCGCCGCCCAGCCCTTGATCAGATCATTATCCCACCAGACGCGGCCGTTTTTATATTCCGCCGGAAATTCGCGGATTTCGTGGCGGCCATCGGCCCAATAATAATGGTTGGTCTGATAATAGCGCTCATGCTCGCCTTCGTCGACGAGGCGGCACAACAGCCGCGAGAGATGTTCATCGGTCATCGCGCCGGTCTTGGCATCATAATAGCGGTAGACGCCTTCCCACACGCCTTCGTTGCTGGCGAGGATCGGCATCACATCGCGCACGCCGGTTTTCGTTGCACCATCGGTCATCGCTCGGTTCCCTTCGTAGCGGCAAGTTCAACAACGACTTTGCCCGTGCTTTGTCCGGACAACAAGCGTTCAACGGCGTCATACACGCCTTCCAGTCCCTGAAACGCGCTGGCATCAAAGGTGACCGCAAGGTGGCCAGACCGGTAGAGGCCAAATACCCGTTCGCGTGCCGCCGGCCAGAGATCGGACAATAGGCCGTTCATGAAACCGCGCACCGAAACGCCGCGATAATAGATGCTGTGGACGATGCGCGGCGCGGTCACGAGCTCGGGTTTGCCATCAAGATCGGTGGCGGCCCCGGCGAGCACGACTCGGCCATGGTGCGCCATGTTGGCGAGAAACGCATCGAAGATGGCGCCGCTGACGCTGTCGATGGCAACATCGATGGCGCCGGGATATTCGGCCGCGAGCACCGCGCCGACATTTTCGGCGCGATAATCGATGACGCGGTGGGCGCCCAATTGCCGGACAAAGGCTGATTTTTCGGGGCCGCCGCACACCGCGATGACATGGCAACCGCGCAGCAGCGCCAGTTGTACGAGAAAATGCCCGAGCCCGCCCGCGGCCGCCGAAATCGCGACGGTTTCGCCATCCTTGACGGCGCCGATATGTTCGAGTGCCAGCAGCGCTGAAACGCCGGTCGATGCCAGCGCCAGCCAGTCGCGGCTGGCGGCGGGAACAGGGGCGAAGTTTGCCGCCGCGGCGATGTTTGCTTCGCGATAACCACCGGGAAAGCGCACGGTGACGGCGGCATCGCCAACGGCAAATTCGGTTACACCCGGCCCGATGGCATCAACGATGCCAATGGCTTCGACGCCGGTCAGGCTCGGCGGCTTGACAGGCACATAATCAACGGCATTGCGGGCGATCTGGGTGTCGAAAATGCCGTTGATCCCGCACCAGCGATTTCGCACCCGGATTTCGCCGGGGCCGGGCGCGGTCAGCGGCAGGGTGACGATATCGGTGGCAGCGCGAAAACTATCGGCAAAGCGTTCGAGCCGGATTGCCCGGTAAGTGTCGGTCATTGCGGGAAACCAAGGCCCCCCGGGTTCAACTGGCCATCCTGATCGACAAAGGCCTTGATCGCATCGAGCAGCGCCAGCGAGGCGGCGTCGCGGCTTTCGCGATAGGGGTAGGACCGGCCGATCTGGAAATGCCCGCCGCCAAAACTCGCGGCGATTTCGGCCACCTTCTGGCGGGCGCGCTTGACGATGGCCGTGGCGACCGGATTATCGGGCAATTGCGGCAGGCCGGCGAGATGGCCAGGCTCGATCATCGCGGCATGGATCGGGCGATAGCCGCTGGGCCAATAAAAGACCGGCTCGATGAGCAGGGCGTTTGTTGACAGCGAGGTGAACAAATAGCCGGTGTAAATGCCATGCGCTGTAAATTCGGCGGCCATTTCGGCGAAATACGCTTCGATGGCGGCGTGAAAGGCCGGGGCGTTCGATAGCGAGACATAGCCATGTACCGGCGCCCAGCTTTCGCCTTCGGGGCCGAGCATGGAATTGGGCGGCGGGAACGGCATGGCACGGATGACCTTGGCGATGCTGTTTTCGATCTCATGGCCATCGAAGCGCCGGGCGATGGCGCGCGCGGCGTCGATATCTTCGGCCACGCCGGTCGCTGATCGCCCTTCGGCAATCACATGCAGCGGATAATCAGTCGGTTCGATGAAATTGCGGCCGCCCAGCGCGATCTTTGCCGCCGCCATCAGGCCCTTGCCGACCGATTTTTCCTTGGAAATCACCGCGCCCAAGGTCTTTACATCGCTCATCAGCGACATGCGCTTCATGCGGACTTTCGTCAGCCCGGGGTCAAAGGCGCACATTTCACAGGCGATGCCGGCGCGCGCCATTTCGGCCATGGCGAGGAGCAGGTCGCGGCCGGTTTTGAACGAAAACGACGCATGGCCTTCATGCGCCGGGGTGCGCATCAGGCGCAGGGTGATTTCGGCCTTGATACCCAAGGTGCCGCAGTCGCCACAGAACAGCCCGGCGAGATCGGGGCCGAAATGGCGATAAAAGGGCGTGTCGCCATCGGGGCCACGGGCGCCGGTGCGCAACACCCGGCCATCGGCGAGGATGATGGTCATGGCGATGACGCTCTCGCTCGAAGTGCCATGATGGCCGGCGCCGAACATGGCGTTGAGTTGCGAAATGCCGCCGCCAATGGTCGAATAAATCCCCGACATCGGCCCCCAGAACGGCGTGCGCAGCCCTTGCGCCGCCAGCGCCGTATTGAGCGCCGCCCAGGTGCAACCGGCCTCGACCGTGACCGTCATGTCATCGGCGCTGATGGCGAGGATGCGGTTCATCGCCGACAGATCGAGGCTGATGGCGTTATCCGTCGCCGGGATATAGCCGCTGGTATAGCTCATGCCGGCGCCGCGCGGGGCGACGGCAACCCCGGCAGCATGGGCGGCGGCCATCACGGCGGCGAGTTGATCGGTCGATTGCGGCGCCACGATCAGGCTGACGCGGTGCCCGCTGGTGGCAAAAACATCTTCGCTGTGCAGCGCCAGCGCGGCGGCATCGGTGCTGACGTGGCCGCTGCCGACAATGGCGCCAAGTTGCGCTACCAGAGCGCCAGGGTCGGTGTTGGATGGCCAGTTGGTTTGCGTCGCCATGTCTTGCGCCTTTGCAGTGTCAGCCCTGAGCGCCACAAGCGCGCCGGGAAAGCCGAAATTTCCCGCTACTTGTCCATCAAGCGGATAGGTGACGCAAGACCGAACGCTGTGGGCCGGGTATAAGCTCCAACCATCGGCAGGCAGCGGCAAGGGGCGGTAATGGCGGCAGGATCGGAATTTACGCGCGGCTGGAAACCCTTGTTCGCCGGGTTGATCGGGGTGACGTGCGGGTCATCGCCGCTGCCGTTCAATGTGTTGCCGGTCATCATTGGCCCGATCCATGCCGAATTCGGCTGGTCGTTCGTAGCGATCAGCCTGGGAATCACGCTGTATGGTATCGTGGGTGCCTTGCTGGCGCCGGTGTTCGGCGGGCTGGCTGATCGCCATGGGGTGCGGCCGGTGGCGATCGGGTCGCTGGCGGCGTTCGGGGTGACGTTCGCGCTGCTCTATTTCATTCCGGACTGGCTGCCGGGGTTTTATGGCCTGTGGCTGCTGGTCGGGCTGGTCGGCATCGGTTCGACGCCGGTGACCTGGAGCCGGGCAATCAACATGTGGTTCTATCGCCATCGCGGCCTGGCGCTGGGCATTTTACTGCTCGGCACCAGCATCGCCGGGTTGATTGTGCCGCAGCTCAGCAATTTCATTGAAAGCCGCTATGGCTGGCGGCTGGTGTTTCCGGTGGTTGCGCTGCTGCCGCTGCTGCTGGCGTTGCCGATCACGCTGGCGCTGTTTCGTGAGCCGAGCGTGGCCGAGCGACCGGCACAGATTGCCGATGCCAGCGGTGCGCTGAGCGGCATGACGCTGGGGGAGGCGATGCACGGCTATCGTTTCTGGGTACTGTTCGCCTCGATTTCGCTGGTCGCGCTCGCCTATGGCGGCGCGCATATCCACATGGTGCAGATCGTCATGCTCAAGGGCTTTGCGCAAGGCACGGCGGTATCGGTGATGAGCGTGGTGGCGCTGGGCATCTTGTCGGGCAGGGTCATCATCGGGCTGTTATTCGATCGGTTCTGGGCGCCCGGCGTGGCGTTTCCGGTGCTTGCCATGCCGATCATTGCCGCGGCGATCCTGCTGACGACGGGGACGACGCTGACGATGGTGCTGGTGGCGGGGTTCATGCTCGGCTTTGCGGCGGGCGCCGAATCCGATGTCGTGGCTTATCTGGCGTCGCGCTATTTCGGCATGAAGCAATATGGCCGCATCTATGGCTGGCTCTACATGCCATTCGGGATTTTTTCGGCGCTGTCGCCGGTGCTGTATGGCGCGATCCGCGATTCGACCGGCAGCTATGATCTGATGCTCAAGTTCGCGATGATCTTGTTCGGGCTGGGCGCCAGCCTGTTGCTGTTGCTGGGGCGCTATCCCGATTGGCAGGTGAAACATGGCTGATGATGCTGCTGCGGTTGAACAGGCGCTCAGCGCCTATGCAGATGCGTGGCTGCTCAACCGCGCCGATGCGCTGCCGGCGCATTGGGCAGTGGCGGATTTCGCCTTTTACAAGGCCGAGGAGGTTCGCGAATTTTATACCGATTTTGCCCGGGTCACCGCTTATTGGCAGCAAAACGAAGCGCTCCACGACGCGATCCGGCTCAGATTGGGCGCCATGCAGCACATCGTCATCGCCCCCGATATCCGCATGGCGGCATTTCCCATGACCTGGGACATAAGGTTTTCAAGCGACGCGCGGCTGGCCAATGGCATGGAATTTCACCATCGCGGCAAGGCGATGGGCGGCAGCAATCATGTGCTGGCCATGCTGCGCCGCACCGCCACCGGCTGGAAATTGACCGGCTGGAGCGAGACGCCCGACGCGGCGATCACCTATCTCACCCAGCTTTATTACCAGCAGGCGGCGGCGGATTTTCGCGCTGATTAAGGCACTTGTCATGCCAGCGAAAGCTGGCATGACAAGTAAAATGGGATAGGACTGGGCCTCTACATCGGCTTGGGCTTGTTCTCCTGTTTATAGACTTCAAAGCTGGTAACATTCGGCGCCGTCCATTTTGCTGGCGCTTCCATGAAGATGGGGAAATTCTTTTCGGTATAGGCGCGAATATCGCTCGGCAGTTCATCCGCCGATGTCAGCACCTTGGTGTGGCTGCGGTAAAAAAGATGCCCGGGGCGATTGCCCATCAGCATCCACGGCAGCCAGGTGCCAAGCCGTTGCCAACTGCCATGGGTGGGGATGCGCTCAAGCGCGCGCCAATTTTCGAGATCGGCGCGTTTTGCAAAGAATTGCAGATATTCGGAGACCCGGACATACTCGCCGCCGGCACTTTCGCGCGGCCATTCCTTGGGATCGAGGACGTTTTTCCAACGGGTGTTGACATCGAAACTGGTCATGGCGAGGTCGCCCATCATCGTCCAAGGCAGGACGAGCGGAAATTCGGTCACCATGCCTTCGCCCAGCTTGGCTTCGATCGTGGGGCCGATGATGGCATTTACCGGGTCGTTGTGGATGTGGGAAACCTTGACCATTTCGTCGGTAAACGGATTTTTCCAGCTTTCCAGAATCGCGCCGCTGCGCAGATCCTTGTAATAGCCGACTTCACGATGCAGGCTTTGATAGCGGGCATTGCCAAGTGGCATCATCCGGTTGGCGCCAAAGCCTTCAAGATCGAACAGCGGCTGGATGACCTGGTCATCACCCATCACCGCAAACACCCGGCCCTTGAACCAGCCATAATTGGTTTGCGGGCCAATGCCGAGGTTCATGCGGGCGAGAACTTCGGCATTCTGCATCGGATCGGCCGGATTAAAGCCTGCGCCCGTTGCGGCAGCCATTGGTGCTGCCATCGCCGACGATGTCAACATCGGCAGCAAGCTGCCAAGGCCGACGAGCCCGGCGCCGCCGGTGAATATCTGGCGTCTGTCCATCATGCGCTCCCACAATCAATCGATTGCATCGATAGGGCAAGCGGCAGCACCCGCTGCCAGCGTTGCTGGCCATTGACCGGCAAGTGGATAGTGGCGGACCGTGGCACGCAACGACCTGGCGTATCGGACATGCGGCAATCGCGCCTCGTTGCCAGGCCGGGTCAGGTGCGTTTCAAATCGTCCGGCCGCATCGGCAGGTGGCGCAGTCACTTGCCGGTCGCTGCGTAAATGCCATTGGCAATCGCCGGGACCACCTCATTAGTGGAAGATCCCACACTTTTACGCCGGGCATCGAGGCTTTGGCCATCCCAGGCGTGCCGCCGGCGAGCGTGGCAATCTCGGTCATGACGGTCTCCTTCAACCTGGAAGTAGACCCTCTCACTATCGCTGCCCGCTGACCGATCCCTGACGGCGGTGGATTATCCGGCGGTGGCCGCAGCGTTCGGAAACTCCACTCGAAACAATGCGCCTCCGCCTTCCGGTGTCTCGATCACGATGGTGCCGCCATGGGCATCGACCAGCCTCTTCACGATGCCGAAGCCAAGACCGGCGCCATCGGCGCTGCTGCGGTTATTGCGCCAGAAGCGTTCGAACAGATGGGGCTGGTCAGCCGCCAGGATGCCGGGGCCATGGTCGCGAACGGCCAGTTGCGGCCCCGGGCCGGCCGACACTTCGATCGGCGTTGCGCCCGGTGCATGCGCCAGCGCGTTGTCGACGAGGTTGCGGTAAATGCGAAACACGGCCTCGGCATGTCCATCGATCATTGAGCCGCCATGATCCGAAAACCTGAGTTCACGGCCCGCGACAAAGCTTTTGGGTGCAAGCTGGGTCACGACTGCGCGTCCGACTGCCGCGAGATCGACGACGACGGACTCGTCAACCACAAGGGCATCCGCTTGGGCGAGATCGAGCATCTGGCCGACCAGCCTCGTCATATGGTCGGCATCGGTCTGCAGGTCGGACTTGATCGGACCGTCGGGAAGCCGTTCCAGCGAGAGCTGCATGATGGCCAATGGCGTGCGAAGTTCATGGGCGGCGTTTGCCGTAAAGTCGCGAAGTGTCAGGACCGAAGCTTCAAGCCGGGCCAGCGCGCGATTGCCGGCCCTGACCAGCGTGTTCACCTCGCGCGGTTGGCTCGGCATCGTCAGGCGCAGCGACATGTCCTGCGGATCGAGGCCGTCGACTTCGGTTTCGGCACGCCGCAGCGGGGCCAGGGTCCGCCGTACAGAGACGATGTTGAACAGCAGCAGCAGACCCGCCAGCGGCACCAGCGGCAAGGCGACATGTTCGATGAGTTCGTTGCGGATGACCGGCAGGAACGGACGTATCCCGATGGCGTCGAAGCGCAGGAACAGCCAGCGCGGATCATCACCATCATCGAGCGCGCGAACACCGCTGATCCGATAGCCGCCCTCGATCTGCTCGCGGCGTGTCCAGTCGATCAGGACGGCATCATCATCGACATCGGGTTGAACAAAGCGCGCCGAGAAATTGCGCATGCCGGTCAAGGGGACGGCGTTGATCGGATCGTCGATGACTGCCACGCGACGCGCTTCGAGCCCCAACAGCTCCTGGGCGAGCGATTCCGGCTGCCGGGCGTATGTTACCAGCACGATGACAACATCGAGCAGCGCAAAGATCAGCGTGAATACAAGCAGGCGTCTGGCGATCTGCCGGAACAGCGATGGCCCGGTGCCCGACCGTTCAGGCATTTTCAGCCTGTGTGGCTACAGGCGCCGCAAGCGGCGCGAGCAGCGCGTAGCCAACGCCATGCACGGTGCGGACCGTCACGTCGGCATGCGCCGAACCGAGGCGCTTGCGCAGCCGTGACACGACAGCTTCGAGCGCATTGGGGGTGACTTCGGCGTCCATCGCATAGAGCGAGTTTTCCAGCGCGGCCTTGGCGACGACATGCCCGGCGCGCCGCAGCAGATGCTCAAGCAGGTCGACTTCACGCGGTGGCGCTTCGATCGCCGTCGCTCCGATGGTGATGCTGCGCTCGACCGTGTCGAGCATGACGTTGCCGCAAGCGAGGATGGTGCCAAGCGCCGCGCCGGGTCGGCGCATCAGTGCCCGGCAGCGGGCAGCGAGTTCCGGAATTTGGAAGGGTTTGACGAGATAGTCATCGGCGCCGGCATCGAGACCGCTGACCCGATCGTCAAGGCCGCCGCGTGCCGTCAGGACCAGGATGGGCGTTGCATCCTTGCGGCGCCTTACCGTGCGCAGCAATTCGAGACCGTCGCCATCCGGCAAGCCGAGATCGAGCAACAGCAGGTCATAGCTGTTGACCTTCTGCGCCGCTTCGGCGCCGGCAATGGTGCCGCACCAATCGACGGCAAAGCCCTGGCCTTGCAGGCCATCGCGGATCAGGCCCGCCAGCCTCGGGTTATCTTCAATGAGCAGGAGGCGCATGATCGACATCCGTTCCTGATGCGGCGCGCTTGGTGCCAGTTACCATCGACCATGGCAGGTTTTCGCGGTGACGCACGCTTTCGAAGATGGCGGCAAGGACATGCAGGATAGCAGCCACCATTACGATGTTGGCAGCGGTCTCATGCAGGCTCTCGACCCAGGGGACGCCCCAGAAGCGATCAAGGCTCATCATCCAGCCTGTAACTCCCAGCGTTGCCAGCAACATAAGCAAGCCGATGATCATCACCGATCCGGCCGGGTTGTGACCGATGTAGCGGGGTTCGCGGCGGGCCAGCATGGCCTTGAGATAAGCTGCGAGCGTCGTCGGCCGCGGCACGAAATCGGCAAAGCGCGCGTGGCGTGAGCCGATGAAGCCCCAGACGATGCGCAGAGACAGCGCGCCGAGCACTACATAGCCGATTACATTGTGGACATCCTCGCTCTCGCGAAACAGGCTAAGGTTGGCAATGACGCCGAGTGCCATCGTCCAGTGCAGGACTCGCACGAGGGGGTCCCAGACCTTGACAGGCCGACCCGCCTTGCCGCCGCGGGCAAGGCTGGTCGGGTCGATGATCGAGGGCGTTGCCATCGTCAGTCAACGTTAGCTTTGATAACAGCGCCGGTGACCGGGTTGAAATAGACTTCGGCGCGCTTGCCATCCTTGTTGATG
>JBBQMB010000067.1:0-14831 GCA_038328515.1 Sphingomonadales bacterium | reverse complement strand
CGGCAGTCGGGCTGTTGTCGGGTGTGCAGGTGATGACGTCGCAAGCCATCGGCGATGGCCGGGCGGCGGATACCGGCGCCATTTTGCGGCGCGGGTGCGCCTATGCCTTCTGGATCGGCATCGTGGCGGCGGCGATTCTCGCCGGGTTGGGTGGCCCGGTGATGCACCATCTCGGGCTTGATCCGGTACTCGCCGATGGCGCGACGCCGGTGCTGCAGGTGCTGGCGCTGTCGTTGCTGCCGATTCTGATTGCCGATGCCGGGGTGTTCTGGCTCGAAGCGCATGGCCGCGCCGTTCCCGGCATGATCGCCATGTGGGGCGCCAACGTCGTCAATCTGCTGCTCAACCTGTGGTTGGTACCGGGCGGCAACATGTTCGGCACCTCGGGCGCCGTGGCGAGCGGCTGGTCGACCTTCGTTTCGCGGGTGGCGTTGCTGGTGTTCGTGTGGATATTGATCGCGCGCTGGCCGCAGGCGCGGGTGCTCGGCGTGTTTTCCCGGGCGCCGCGCGATCCCGCGGCTGCCGCTGAAATGCGCCGGGTCGGCTATGGCGCATCGGTCAGCTACACTGTCGAGGCGGGGTCATTTGCCGCCATGTCGATTTTCGCCGGCTGGCTGGGCGCGCAGGCAGTGGCGAGCTGGGCGATCGTCCTCAACATGGCAGCGCTTATCTTCATGGTGCCGCTGGGCCTGTCAGCGGCGACCAGTGTGTTCGTTGGCCGGGCCTATGGCGCGGGCGATGCGGCCGGCGTCCGGCGGGCAGCAGCGCTGGGGTTTCGCGCGACGCTGGTAGTGACACTGGTGATCTGCGCGATTGTTGCGGTCGGCAATCACGCCCTGGCGGCGGGGTATACATCCGATCCGGCGGTGCAACAGGTGGCGGCGGCGGCGCTTTTGCTATCGTGCCTGTTCTATGTCGCCGATGGCCTGCAGGTTGTCGCGGCGCAGGCGCTGCGGGCCCGCGGTGACATCTGGATGCCGACGGTGACGCATTTCGCCAGCTATATATTGGTGATGATGCCGGCGGGTTATGTGTTGGCGGTGGCTATGGGGCTGGCGGTCAATGGGCTGGTCGGGGCGGTGATTCTCGCCAGCCTGATGTCAGCCGTGTTATTGTGGAGCCGGTTCTTGTGGCTTGATCGCCACAGGGCGACAACTGCGGTCACGTGATCGACGGTCTGGCCAACGCAACGCTGGCCAGACCAAAGATTCAGTTTTGCGGCAGGGTGCGACCGGTTTGCAGGTCGAGCTTTGCCGTATCGGCATTGGCACTCATGTCGGCGCTTTTGCCCATCAACAGCGCGAGGCCCATTTTCACCATCTGCACCGGCGCTGACGGGCCATCCCAATATTCACCGATATCAGGCGTAACTTTGATGGCGATAACTTCGGGGTCTTCGGGGCCATCGGGACAATAGGCCTGAGCGCCGGCATTCCACAGATCACGAATGATCGTGCGATCGGCAACAAGCGCGGCTGTGCCCGACATCGCCGCGTGGCGACTGCCGTCCGACAGAGTGATCGCAACATCGGGGTTGCGCGCGATTTCCTGGCGCTTTTCGGTGTCCAGGCTGGTCAGGAACCACACCAACCCATTTTCGCGACGCCAGATCGGCGCCATCGGGCGCGAGTGAAGACCGGCACTGCCATGCGAAACGAGCATGGAAACGTGGAATTTTTCAAATATGTCCCAAATATTGTCGAGGGCTTCCGCCGGTGTTGGTGTCTTGTCCATCGAAGTTCTCCAAAATTGTTGCAGTCATTGGAGAAAACACTGGCCTGCCGGGATAGTTCCCCGACGATGAATGTGACGATTTCGCCCGTTTTTCAGGGTTGCTAGCTGCGCAGCGCCTCGATCGGGCTGAGTTTTGCGGCGCGGGTCGCGGGCCACCAGCCAAAGAAAATGCCGATAGAGGCCGATACGGCAAAGGCCACGCTCACCGCGAACAGCGTCACCGGAGTTTCAAATCCGGTCGCCTTGCCGGCCAGCATCGACAGGCCGGTGCCGGCGGCGACGCCGATGCCGCAGCCGATCAGCGACAGCATCAGCGCTTCGAGCAGGAATTGCAGGCGCACGGCAGCGCGGCTGGCCCCGATCGCCATGCGGATGCCGATTTCGCGGGTGCGTTCGGTGACGCTGACCAGCATGATGTTCATGATGCCGATGCCGCCGACAACGAGGCTGATCGAGCCAATGGCGGCGAGCAGCAACGAGATGGCGGCGGTCGTTGTCGAGAGCGTGTCGGTGATGGCGGTCAGGTTGGCGACCGAAAAATCATCTTCGTCATTGGCTTTGAGGCGGTGGGTACGGCGCAGCATATAGGTGATGTCGCGTTCGACCTGGTCGAGCGCATCGGCCGAAGCGACGCTCACCGATATCGAGCGGATCGAGCGGCGAAAGGCATTGCCCTGCAACAGTCGTAGCGCGGTGGTCAGGGGCACGATGATGACATCGTCACGGTCTTGCCCGCCAAAGCCTTGCCCGCGTTTTTCCATGACGCCGATCACCCGCATGCTGACCCCCTTGGCGCGGATGGTCTGGCCAAGCGGATCGCTGGCGCCGAACAGTTTGTCAGCCACCGTTTGCCCGAGCACCGCGACCCGGGCGCCGGCGCGCTCTTCGCGTTCGGTGAAGGTGCGACCATCGCCGACGGTCCATTCGTTGACAAGGAAATAGGCCGGCACCGAGCCGGTGACCTGGGTGGCCCAATTGACCGGCCCGGCGACGACTTGCGCCGGCACAACGGTCGACGGCGCTGCGGCGACGACATTGTCGATCTCGGCAATCCGATCGGCATCTTCGATGCGCAGCGTCGCGCCCGATCCAGCGCCGCCGCTCAAGGGCCCGGACCGGCCACTGCCGGCAGTGACGATCAGCAGGTTGGAACCCAGCCCGGCGATTGAATCCGAAACCTGTTTCTGCACGCCGCCGCCGATGGCGAGCATGAGGATGACCGCTGCGACACCGATAATCATGCCGAGCATGGTCAGCACTGAGCGCAGCCGGTTGGCGATGAGGGCGCCCCACGCTTCGGCGAGCATGGTGGCAATCATGTTGTCGCCTCCGCATGACCGTAGAGCGCCGCTTCGGTCGGCGGGCCGTCATAGAAAACCCGGCCATCCTGGATGCGCACGACGCGGTTGGTGGCGCGCGCCACTTCGGGATCGTGGGTGACGATCACCACCGTTACACCCTGTTCCTCATTCAGCGCGCGAAACAGCGCCAGCACTTCGATGCCGGTTTTGGTATCGAGCGCCCCGGTCGGTTCATCGGCGAGGAGCAGTTCGGGGCTGTTGGCGAGGCTGCGCGCCACCGCGACGCGTTGTTGCTGGCCACCCGATAGCTGGCTGGGGCGCGATCCGGGCTTGTCGCCGATGCCGACGCTGGCCAGCAAAGCCTGGGCGCGGGTATCACGATCACGCTTGGCGATGCCCGAATAGACCATCGGCAACGCCACATTGGCGAGCGCGGAGAGGCGCGGCAGCAGGTTGAACTGTTGAAAGACAAAGCCGATGCCGGCGTTGCGCAGCCGGGCGAGCGCGGCTTCGGAGAGAGTCGCGGTATCGGTGCCTTCGAAGCGATACGTGCCGCCGGTCGGGGTATCGAGGCAGCCGATGATATTCATCAGCGTCGATTTGCCCGACCCCGATGGCCCCATGATCGACATCAGCTCGCCCTTTTCGACAGCGAGACTGACGCCGTCGAGCGCGCGGAACGTGCCGGCTTCGGACTGATAGTCCTTGACGACATCGGTGAGGGCGAGAAGCGCGGTCACTATTTGGCTTTGCCGACCTTGTCGTTCTTGTATTTGCTTTCGGGCGGGCCGGAAAAGATGCCGCCGGCTTTCTTGTCGGGGGTCGCCTTGCCGGTGATGACGGTTTCGCCAGCCTTGAGGCTACCTGAGATAATCTCGCTGAAATCGGCGTCCGAAGCGCCAAGCCGCACCTGGCGGGCCTGCGGCTGGCCGGCAACAAGGGCAAACACTGTCACTTCATCGGGGTCACGCGGGCGGTTGCCGGGGCCGCGCACAGGTTTCCAGCCTTCGGGTTTGAACGACAGGGCAGCGGTAGGCAGCAACAGCGCCTTTTGTTTTTCAGCAACGATGAAATTGGCGTTGGCGGTCATGCCCGGCAGCAGCGCGCCATCGGGGTTGGCGGCTTTGACGATGACGGTATAGGTGACGACGTTCTGCTGGGTCGTCGGGTTGAGGCGGATCTGGTTGACGGTGCCTGTGAAGCTGCGGGTGCCATAGGCATCGACGCTGAAATCAACGCGTTGCCCGGGTTTGACCTTGGCAATATCGGCTTCGGCAACCGAGGCTTCGATCTGCATCTGGGTGAGGTCGCGCGCGATCTGGAACAAGGTGGGCGTATTGAACGAAGCCGCCACCGTCTGGCCGATATCGATCTGGCGGCTGATGATGACGCCCGAAACCGGCGACCGGATGACGCTGAATTCCAGGTTGGCGCGGTCCTGGCGGATCTGGGCTTCGGCCTGTGCCACCTGTGCCGCCGCACCCTTCGCCGATGCCAGCGTTGTTTCATATTCCTGGCGGCTGATATAATCCTGTTTGACCAGTTGCGCCGCGCGTGATGCGTTGGCGGCCTGGAGCGCAGCGCTGGCGCGGGCGTTGGCGAGCCCGGCCTGGCTCGCCTGCAAGCGTGAATTGAACAGTGCCGGATCGAGGCGCAACAGCAGTTGCCCGGCCGTCACCCGGTCGTTGAAATCGGCATATAGCGCTTCGACCGTGCCCGATACCTGGGTGCCGACGCTGACGACGCGCACCGGGTTGATGACGCCATTGGCGGTGATTTCCTCGGTCAGATCGCCGGTGCCGATCGCGGCGGTCTGGTAGAGCGCCACCGGCGCCGGCGGGTTGAGTGCCTTCCAGATGAAATAGCCGGCAATGCCTGCGGCGATTACGCCCAAGATGATCCAGTTGCGCCGTTTCATGCCCATTGCCCCGGGTGATTATCGCTGTTCATCGATGGCCTCGCCGATGCCGCCGACCGCGCGCGCCAGTTGCGCGTTGGCGGTGCGGACATTGAATTCGCTTTGCACCAATTGTTGCCGGGCATTGGCCAACGCGCTCTGGGCGTTGAGCAGATCGGCATAGGTGCCGGCGCCGGCCTTGTAGCGGCCCTGCGCCAGATCGGCCGATTGCGTCGCGCTGCGGATCAGCACCCGCGCCGTGGCCAGGCTGCTCAGCGCATTATCGAGTGCGATGAAGTTGGAATATACCGCCAGCCCGGCCTGTTGCCGCGTTTGTTCGGCGAGCGCCTGCTGCTGATCGAGCCGGGCGCGTGCCGACGCAATATTGTACCGGGTGTTCCAGCCAGAAAACAGCGGCACCGACAGCGACAGCCCGGCTGACGAAACATTGCGGTCGATGGTCGTATCGATGGCCGAAACGCTGTTCGATGCCTGAATATTGACGCTTGGCCGCCCCGCCGACTGGGCAACGCGGACATTGGCGGCAGCGGCATCGACATTGGCCCGCGCGGCGATGATATCGGGTCGCAGCCGTTCGGCGTCGGCGATCAGCGCATCGGCCCCCAGCTTGAGCAGATCGCCCGAGGCGAGCGGCGGCGGCGGCGCCAGATCAAGCCGGCGCGTCGGCGGCAGGCCAACGGCAACGGCGAGTTGCGCGGCGGCGGTGGCGATGGCGCCGCGGGTCTGGATGAGGGTCAGTTCGGCCTGGGCGAGCGAGGTTTCGCCTTGCAACTGGTCTGCGGCGGTGGCGACGCCGGCGTTCTTGCGTGCTGCTGAAAGGTCACGCGACTGGCGCGCGAAGGCGACATTGGCAAGATTGGCCACTTCGTTGGCGCGGTTTGCAGCGAGGCTGTTATACGCCGTCACGACATTCAAAACGACGCCTTGCGCTGCGTCGGCATAGCTGGCGAGGGCGGCGCGCTGCTGCGCGGTTGCGGCATCGATCTGCGCCCGCCGGCCGCCACCATCGAACAGCAGGTAGTTTACCGCCAGTCGCGCCGAGCTGTTGACCTGCGTCAGCACGCTGCTGCCACTGACCAGATTGCCGTTCGAATCGATGAAGCCGGTGGTCTGGAAACTCTTGCTGCTGGAGAGCGTCGGGCCAACGCTCAGGTTGACGCCGGGCAGTTCGGCGCTGCGGGCGATGCCGATCTGGGCGGCGGCGGCGCGCACGCTGGCCCATGAAGCGGCGGTCTGCGGATTGCGGCACAGCGCGATATCGGCAAGATCGGCTAGCGACAGCGCGCCCGCCGGCACCTCGCCACAAGCTGACTGGCGCGCGCTGACCGGCGGTGGCGTGATGGGTATGATGCCGCGCGGGTCATCATGGCTGGCGGGGGCAATACCGGCCCTGGCGGGGGCAACGCCGGCCCTGGCGGGAGCAACGCCGGCCGCCAGCACGGGCGTGGCCAGAACGAGTGCGAGCAGGGCGGGGATCGATTTCATCGGTGTGGGCAAACTCTTACGCAACTTGTCCTTACGCGGCGAGCGATTGTTATTCCCCGGTGACAATCGGGAATTTTTGGCAATGTCGGGTTGCAACGGCCCGGCCGGTCAGCGTTGCGCAAACATCGCCCGCGATCCGGCGAGTATCGCCAGCGCCGCGCCGGCACTGAGCGCGGCATAGGGCGAACGCTGGACCAGCAGTGCGGCCGTTCCTGCCCAGGCGCCGGCCATGCTGTATTCGGCCACGGCGAGCAGCAGTGATGATTTCTGGCGTGACCGAAAGGCGCGGCGCGGCTGGGGTCGACCGGCCCAACCCTGTTGCATCGCGGCCGTTACGGCGGCAACCGGGCACAGCAAAAGCGCGATCAACCCGGCGCGGCCCTCGGTGGCGGCGGTGACCAGCAGCGGCACCACCACCATGGCGAGAGGCGGCAGACAGGCAGCGATGATCTTCATGCGCCGCACCAGCCCGTTTGGCAGCGGCGCAGCGGCGATCAGATCGGGTGCATCTTCGCCGCAGATGGTCAACCAGGCGAGGCTGGCGGTGAGCAGCCCGCAAAACAGCACGCACGCCGCCGCCAGCCGGGTCGGCGAGGCGCCCGCGCCGCTGAAGATCAGCGCAAAGGCCGGAATCATGTACGCCAGTTGCAGCGCCACCGATGACAAAAGCTCGGCATCGCGCCCCAAAAGCTGCAGTTCCTTGGTCAGGAGTATGCGAAACAGGCCTGAGCGAAACCGGCCGGTGTTGGTGCGCGCGCGGCTGTTGCGGGGCCGGTGCGACGCGGGCGCCCGGTTGTCAGACGCCGGCGGACCGGCGGCGAACAACCGGTTGGCGGTAACGCGCGCGGCAATGGTCGCCGCCAACAGAGCAAACGCTGCGAGTGCCAGCAGCCAGGCCGGGTCACCCAGCGCGGCGCGTGCCGGCGCATCGAGCGGCGGTGGTGGCGGTTGCGCCAGCCAGCGGCTGATCCGGTAAAACAGATCGGGGGCGATGTTGGGCGTCTGCGCCAGCAGTGCCGCCGAAACGGCGAAAACACCGCCGCCGATCTGTACGATGATGCGGCCACGGCGCGGGCCGATGCGGCTGAACAGGCTGGCGACGATCACAAAGGCAAAAGACGTGGCAAGTACCGCTGCAATGATGATCACCGCGAGGCCGCCGAGCCAGCCGGGGTGGCCGAGCAGCGCCGATGCCACCGCAAAAGGTGTGGCAACGAACAATAGCGGCAACGCCACCGAGACATGGATGGCGAGCGATTTTGCCGCCATTATCCGTGCCGGCGGTACCGGCGCCGCGAGCAGCAGATCGAGATCGCGGCGTTCGTGAAAGCTGCGCAGCACATAGATGCACGCGCCCGACAGCATCAACAGCACCAGCCCGGCAAAGCCCGTCGCCAGCGGACCGATGGCGGCCGGCGGCATCGCGGGGGCGTGGCGCTGATCGAGCGCAATGCGGATGCCAAAGCCGATCGGCAGCAGCGTGAGGATCAGCAGGGCGATGATGCGCCCGACGCGCCCGGCGCGCTCGCCATCGCGCGCCCACAGCCGCAGTTCGTGGCGGATCAGCCAGGGCAGGGTTGCACTGGTCATCTTGGGGTTGTCATAGCGGGCTTGCGGCGAGTTGCAGGAACATCTCCTCCAGCGTGGCACCCGCCGCCGCCGTGCCGCCTTGCGATGTCCGCAGTTCGGCCATGCTGCCCTCGGCCACCAGTCGGCCGTTGCGGATGATGCCGATGCGGGTTGCCATGCGTTCGGCGACTTCGAGGATATGGGTCGTCAGGATGACGGTGCCGCCGGCAGCGACGCGCGCCGCCAGCAGATCCTTGACCAACCGCGAGGCGCCGGCATCAAGCCCGGTCAGTGGTTCGTCGAGGATGAGCAGGCGCGGATCATGGATCAACGCCCCGGCCAGCGCCGCCTTTTGCTTCATGCCGCGCGAAAATGTTTCGCATCGGGTGTCGCGCTGGTCCCAAAGGTCAAGCTGGCGCAGCAGTGCTTCGGCGCGGCTGGCGGCAAGGCTCGGGTCCACCCCCCATAGCCCGGCCACAAAGGCGAGATATTCCATCGGGGTCAGCTTATCATACAACAAGGGTTCGTCGGGCACCCAGGCGACAAGGCGTTTGGCTGCCAGCGGATCGGCGCGGGCATCGATGCCAAAGATATGGATGCTCCCTGCATCGGCGCGTTCGAGCCCGGCCACCATGCGTAGCGTGGTCGTCTTGCCGGCGCCATTGGGGCCGAGCAGCGCATAGAATTCCCCGGCGCGAATATCGAGATCGAGATCATCGACGGCGACCTTGTCGAACGATTTGCGCAAAGCCCGCAGCGTCAGTGCCTGGTCCGTCATGCCGCCCCGATGGTTGTGCCTGACGAAGGGCTTAGCAAAGCCTGCGGCGCTCGCCTATGGTCTAGTCGTGACAACAGGGCTGTGCGGCGCGATAAAATCGTTATAGTGCAATATCATGTTAACCATCGGGATGAGGCAATGCGCGCGCGAAATCTGTTGATCGGCGGCGTTGCGGTCGCCGTGCTGGTCGGGGCGCTGGGCTATTATCAGATCGACAGCGACATGCGCGGACTGTTGGTGAATTTGCCGACCAATGCCGATGTGCTGGGCTGGTCACAGGGGCAGCGCGATGCGGCGTTTCGCGCCATGGACCGGCTGCCGGTGCTGGCCGAGGCGCGCCGTATCGCGCCATCGCCATCACCCTTGCCGCTGCCCCCGGGCAAGCCGCTGGAACTGCCCGGCATCGATGCGGCCCTCGCGGCGCAGCGCATCGCCGGGATTGTCATCATTCAGGACGGCAAGGTGCGGCTGGAACGCTATGGCCTGGGCTTTGATGCCAAGGGGCGGTGGACGAGCTTTTCGGTGGCAAAATCCTTTACCTCGACACTGGTCGGCGCCGCGCTTGCCGATGGCGCGATCAAGAGCCTTGATGACAAGGTGAGTGCCTATATCCCCGACCTGCGCGGGTCGGCCTATGATGATGTCACCATCCGGCAATTGCTGATGATGAGTTCGGGGGTGCGCTGGAACGAGGATTATGAAGACCCGAACGCCGATGTGGCGCAGTTCAACAAGGCCAAACCCGACCCGGGCGTCGACGCCACCGTCAGCTATTTGCGCAAGCTGCCGCGCGCGCATCCGCCCGGCGCGGTCTGGCACTATAATACTGGCGAAACCAATTTGATCGGCGTGCTGGTATCATCGGCAACCGGCAGGACGCTTTCGGCCTATTTGCAGGAAAAGATCTGGCAACCGGCGGGCATGGCGGCCGAAGCGACCTGGCTGATCGGCGCGACAGGGCATGAGATCGCCGGTTGCTGCTTGCAGGCGGCAACGCGGGATTTTGCGCGCTTCGGGCTGTTCGTGCTTGCCGATGGCGTAACGGCGAGCGGTCGGCGCATCGTGCCGCCCGGCTGGTTCGCAGCGGCAACGACCAAGCAAAAGGATACGGGCGAGGCCGGGCGCGGTTATGGCTATCAATGGTGGACCTATGATGATGGCGCGGTTGCCGCACAGGGCATTTTTGGTCAGGGCATCTTTATCGATAAAAATCGCAACCTGGTGATCGCGTCGAATGCCGATTGGACGCGCGCGACGCAGGGGCCCGAAGGTGATGCCCGCGAAGCGATGTACAAGGCGGTGCAGGCGGCCATCGATGCGGAGCGATAATCGCGCTTGAGCGGGGGCGGGCTATGGCCGATGGTAATGCAAAGCCTTGGGGGTTCAACCGATGAAATATAGTGCCTTGCTGCTGATCGCCACTTGCCTCTCTGCGTCGGCCGGGGCGCGCACGATCATGGTCGTGCCTGGTGCCGCTGCGCAGGTGGCGTTGCAGACCGCGCTGATCGATGCCCAACCGGGCGATACGGTACGGCTCGCGGCCGGGCGTTATGCGCTTGCCGATGGCCTGTCGCTCGATGTGGCGGGGGTGACGGTGCGTGGTGCCGGGCCAGGGCGCACCATATTGGATTTCACCGGACAAAAGGGTGAAGGCGAAGGGCTGCTGATCACTTCGGGCAATGTCGTCATCCGCGATCTGGCGGTGGAAAATGCCAAGGGTAATGGCATCAAATCAAAGGGTTCGGACGGGATCAGCTTTGTCAATCTGCGGGTCGAATGGACCGGCGGACCCAAGGCGAGCAATGGCGCTTACGGCGTCTATCCGGTATCATCCAAGCATGTTCTGATCGACAATGTTTTCGTCAAGGGCGCGTCCGACGCCGGCATTTATGTCGGGCAATCGCAGCAGATCGTCGTGCGCAACAGCCGCGCCGAAGGCAATGTCGCGGGCATCGAGATTGAAAACAGCTATGATGCCGATGTCCATCACAATGTCGCGACGGGCAACGCCGGCGGGTTGCTGGTGTTCGATCTGCCCGACCTGCCGCAACAGGGCGGCCATACGATCCGGTTGTTCAAGAACCGCATTATCGCCAACAATCACCCCAATTTTGCAGCGCCTGGCAATATCGTCGCCAGCGTGCCGTCCGGCACCGGCGTGATGATCATGGCCAACCGGAATGTCCATGTTTTCGATAATGATATCAAGGATAATGCCGGCAACGGCGTGATGATCGTCGCGTACCAAAGCAAGTTTACCGACCGCAATTACAACCCGCTGGCGCGCGCCATTTCGGTGCATGGCAACCGCTATGCCGGCAATGGCACGCGCCCTGGCTTTGCCGGCGGTGCCGAAATTGCCGCGGCAATGGGCGGCGCGCTGCCGCCGGTCATGTGGGATGGCGTCATCGGCTATGCCCCGCCATCGGGCGGCGAGCGCGCTGCCGATGGCGGGGTGATGATCGGCGACGGGCCGGCTTTCACGCTCAATCTGGGCATGCAGGGTGTGCCGACCAGCGCTGCCCGGCCGGCACCATTGGCGCTGATGACGGTCTCGCCGCCGCTGCCGCCGCGTATCGTGCTGCCGGCGGCGCAAGAAGCCCGCGCGGCGCGATGAAGCGGTTAGTGATTGCCGCGTTGCTGGCGCTGGGGGCAGCCCCGGCACCGCAAGTCGATGCCGTGCGCCTGCTCGCGGCCGCACCGGCGCCAAAGCTGTCGGATTATGGCCTTTTCGCCGATGCGCAGGCCCGGGTGCCGGCGCCGGGGCTGGTGCGCTATACCCTCAACACGGCGTTGTTCAGCGATTATGCCGAAAAATTCCGCTATGTCTGGCTGCCGCCGGGCCAGCCGGCACGCTATACCGCGACGGGCGTGCTCGAATTTCCGGTCGGCACGACCATCGTCAAGAGTTTTGCCTATCCGGCCGACTTTCGCGCCCCCGATGCAAAGTTTCGGATCATCGAAACCCGGCTGCTGGTGCGGCGCAGCGAAGGCTGGGTGCCGCTATCCTATGTCTGGAACGCCGATGGCAGCGAAGCCGTGTTGCAACGCGCCGGGGTGCGGCTGCCGGTACAGTTCATCGATGCCAGGGGCACGGCGCGATCACTCGATTATGCGGTGCCCAACATCAACCAGTGCAAGCAATGCCATGGCCAGGACAATGGCGCGACGCCGATCGGGCCGACGGCTGCCAATTTGAACGATGGCAGCCAATTGCAGCACTGGGCGGCGGCGGGCCAATTGACCGGCCTGCCGGCTGCGCCACCGCGGCTGGCGCGCTGGGATGACGCGGCCGAACCGCTGGCGGCAAGGGCGCGCGCTTATCTCGAGGTCAATTGCGGCCATTGCCACAGCCGCGCCGGCTTTGCGTCGAATTCGGGGCTTTACCTGCAGGCCGATGAGCCTGTGCCGGCGCATCAGGGCATCAACAAGCGCCCGGTGGCGGCGGGGCGCGGCTCGGGCGGCCGCAGTTTCTCGATTCTGCCCGGCCAGCCCGATGCCTCGATTTTGCTGCACCGCATGGAATCGACCGAACCCGGGGTGATGATGCCCCAGTTCGGCCGCACCGTGAGCCATGACGAGGGCGCGGCGCTGGTGCGCGCCTATATTGCCGCGCTGCCCCCCGAATTATAGCGCCATGGCGTCGGTGGGCAGGCCGAGCAGCACCCGGCCGGTCAATTCATAGGTCGAGCCGCCGACCATCATGTGCTGGGTGGTGACATGGGCATCACGAAACCGCCGTTGCAACGGGTGGCTGGCATAGACCGCGGTGCCGCCCGCCATGTCATAGGCGCTGCGCACGACATCGGCGGCGGTGCGCACCAGATGGGTGGCGGCGAGCCGCAGCCGGGCGCGCAGGTCGGTGGTGAAGGGTGAGCCCTGCTGCGCCTGCGCCCAGGCTTGCGCGATTGTCACATCGACGAGCGCGCGGGCGGCCAAGAGTTGCGCTTGCGCCTTGGCAAAATCAGCCTGGATGACGCCGCGTTCGGCGAGTGTGCGCGATGACCCGGCGCCTTTTTTGGCGGTCGCCAGGTCACGCAAATCATCGAGCGCCGCGCGGGCATTGCCGGCGGCGACGGCCGCGATACCGAGTGCCAGCAGGCCAAAGGGTGGAAAGGCATAGAGCGGGCCAGTTTCCTGCGGCGCATCGGTGATGAACGAGACCGATCGTGCCTTGGGCACGCGCACGGCCTTCACTGCCATGTCGCCCGAGCCGGTGCCGCGCAGGCCGCTGGCGTCCCAGGTGTCGATAAGCTCGACGTCATCGCGCTTGAAAAACATCATGCGGTGATCGGGCGCGCCATTGGCCAGGGTGCGCAACTTGCCATCGTCGAAAATCAGCGCGCCGCCGGTCAGCCACTGGCAATTGGCCGAACCCGATGCCCAGGCCCAGCGGCCGGTGACGACATAATCATCGCCATCGGCAATCGCCTTGCCCATGGGGGCGAATACCCCGCCGCTGATGCCGGCCGGGTTGCCGAACACTTCGGCGGCATGGGGCGCGGGCAGCCATGCCGACGCAAGCGCGGTGGTGCCGGCGATCATCGCGCACCAGCCGGTGGCGGCATCGGCAGCGCCCAGTGTTTCAAGCACGGCAAAAATTTCGGCCGGGTTGGCTTCGGCTCCGCCCAAGTTGCGCGGCACCGCCATGCGGAACAGCCCGGCGGCGGCCATTTCGGCAGCGAGATCGGCGGGCAGGCGCCGCGCGGCCTCGATTTCGGGGGCGCGGGCGGCGATGGCGGGGGCCAGATCACGGGCGGCGGTGAGAAGGGTCATAGCTTGAGCAAACTCGCGAGATTGTTCTTCTGCATGTCGCTCGATCCGCCGACGATCGGCATGCCGAGCAGATCGCGGACATGGCGTTCCATGTCAAAGGCATCGGACAGGCCATAAGCGCCCATCACCTGCTGGCAGATCAGCGCGATTTCAACGCCGGTATCAGCCACGAACAGCTTGGCCATGCTGGTTTCAACGCTGCATGGCCGGCCTTCATTGGCCAGCCAGGCGGCGTGATAAAGCATGTGGCGTGCCGCTTGCAGCTTGGTTTTGGCGGTGACCAGCTTGTGGCGCACGCTCTGGTGCTGGGCGATGGGCTTGCCGAACTGGACGCGTTGCTGCGCATAGTCCCAGGCTTCGGTGAGCGCGGCGCGGGCGATGCCAAAGGCGACGGCGGTGATTTCAAGCTTTTCGACATCGAGCGCACGGCCGGCGAGCATTTGCCAGCCCTTGTTCCACATGTCCTGCCCGCCGACGATATTGGCAGCGGGGATGCGGACATCGTCGAAAAACACATCCTGGCTCGCCATGTAGCGCAAATTGCTGTGTTGAATGGGCTGCATGGTGATGCCGGGGGTGTTGGTGGGGATCAGCACGAACGACAGGTTGCGATAGCGGTCTCCCGGCTCGCCGGAACGAACGAGCGTATACAGCACATCGGCCCAGTCAGCCCCCGAACACCAGCGCTTCGCACCATCGATGACGACCATATCGCCATCGCGGCGCGCGCGGGTGGTGACGCTGGCGAGATCGCCGCCGACATCGGGTTCCGACAGGCCATAGGCAAAGAACAATTCGCCCTTCGCCAGCCTTGGCAGATATTCACGCTTTTGCGCTTCGGAGCCGTTTTCCGACAGGTTCATGCCGCCATAGAATGCCGTGTGGATGAACGGCCCGGCAAGGCATGGCCCCACCTGCGCCAGTTCCTCGATGACCGCGATGGCAGCAACAATGTCCTGCCCCGCCCCGCCATATTCCTCAGGCACGGTCAGCGCGGTGAGGCCAAGCTGGTTCAATTCGGCATAGACGTCGCGCGGCCATGTGTGCGCGCGGTCCCAGGCGATGCGGTCTTCGCGCGGGGCTTTTTCGGCAACAAAGCGTGCGATGGTGTCGCGCAACTGCCCGATATGCGCCGGTTCATCTGTGAAGGTTTGCCGGCTCATTCGCCGGTCAACCGTGCTGGACGGCGTTCGCGCACCGCGGCAACCGCTTCGGCGCGGTCGGCGGCCATGTTCGAGAGCATTTCATAGGCGATCGACGTGTCCATCAT
>JBBQMB010000066.1:0-15033 GCA_038328515.1 Sphingomonadales bacterium | reverse complement strand
GAATGCGCCGCCGTGGTGCGCAACCCCGCCGCCAGCACCGCATCGAGCGGCCCGGCCAGCCCGCCGCTGCCGCCACAATTGGTAATCAGCCGGTCAGGCCCGTCGCTCAGTTCAAAGGCCAAAGTCCCGGCATGGCCATTGGCAAGCCGCGCCAGCGGCGGCGGCCCGGCATCGATGACCAGCACCGTCTTGCCCGCCGACAGCCGATGATAGCCCGACCAGCGGCCGTTGCGGGTCAGCGCATTGCCGGTGGCGCTGCGTTTGGTCAACCGGTCGAGCGCGTCGGCAGGGATCGCCGCGCCGCCATGCCAGGCGCCGATCATGCCATCGCCGAGCGCCAGGCCTTTCAGGCTCGGCACCAGCCGCCCCAGCGTATCGGGAAACAGTGGCGGCGACCGTATCGTGATCGCCGGCGCGCAGCCGGCGGCAAAGATCAGCCATTGCGCCAGCATCACGGCATCGCGCGGGGTGCGCGTCGCAATGCCGCCATCGGGCAGCACCAGCGTGCCCAGCAGTTTTTCCAGCGCTGCCAGTGCGGTGATGCTGCGTGCCTCGCCGCCCGGAATCAGCGTGCCGGCGGCATATAGCCCGGCCAGCGCCTGCGCCTTGCCAACGCCATCGGCCATGCGAAACGCGGCGCGATCGAGATGCCGCGCCCAGGTGGCGATCGCCGACAGCACGGCGGACCGATAGACATGATCGGCCGATGACAGGATCAGCGGGGCATGGCCGAGCGCCAGCAACAGGCGCTGCCCGGTGACATCGGCGCGCCACGCCACCGGGTCATATTGCCCGAATTCGGCGAGCCAGCGCGCCACCAGCGGTTCGGTAAGCGCCGCCGCTGCCTTGCGATCGGGCAGATACGCCGCAATGTCGCGCAGCCACGCCCAGCTATTGGCCCAGTCGCGCCACGCCGGCGGATGCGCCGGATCGGCAAAGCGCAAATCACGGATCATGGCGGTATGGCTGGCGTGGATGAGCCGCCCGGCGACAATGCGCTCACCAAGCGCCGGATCGCCAGGCACCGGGTCTTCGGGCACCCCGAGCAGTTTCAACGGAAACCGCCCGCGCAGCCGTAACCGGTGCAGCGGGGTATTGTACAAGGCAATGCTCGCCCGTGTCGCCAGCCGGTCCGAAAGGCTGCGGCCGGTGTCGCCGCCGATGCGCAGCAGCGCGCCTTCGCTTTCCTGCGGTTCGGCCGGGGGCGGGTTGTCCGGGGCGCGGGTTCCGGACTTGCGCGCCATTTTCAACCGCGCAGGCTGGCGATATTGGCGGCATAATGGGCGGGGCCACCCTTGAAGGTGGCGGTGCCGGCGACCAGCACATCGGCCCCGGCGGCAATCACCCGGGGGGCGGTCATGGCATCGATCCCGCCATCGACTTCAAGGTCGATCACCTTGCCGGTCTTGTCGATGGCCTTCCTTATCGCCTCGATCTTGCGCAACTGGCTTTCGATGAAGCTTTGCCCGCCAAAGCCGGGGTTGACGCTCATCACCAGCACCAGATCAAGCTCTTCGAGCACATAATCGAGCATCTTGGCGGGCGTGGCGGGGTTCAGCGACACGCCGACCTTTTTGCCGAGCGCCTTTACCCGCTGGATGCTGCGGTGCAAATGTGGCCCGCTTTCGGCATGCACGGTGATGATGTCGGCCCCCGCTTCGGCAAAGGCTTCAAGATACAGATCGACCGGCGCGATCATCAGATGCACATCCATCACCAGCGCGGTGTGCGGCCGGATCGCCCGCACCACCAACGGCCCGATGGTGATGTTCGGCACGAAATGCCCATCCATCACATCGACATGGACATAATCCGCCCCGGCAGCGGTAATCGCCCGCACCTCGTCACCAAGGCGGGCGAAATCCGCCGAAAGAATCGACGGGGCGATGCGAACAGGGGACTGCATGGACAAACGTCTAGCAGGGGTGCCGCAAAGCCGAAAGTGCGGCGTTAAGCAACCCAAAAGAAAAAGCCGCGTGGCCGTGCCAAAACGTGCGGTTTTTGGGGTCTGGAGCGTGTGACCCTAGAGTTTGCGCATCCGCCCGATGAAAAACCCGTCCATGCCGCCATCCGCCGCCAGCGTGCCCGGCAGCGTCCGCACCCAGCCATCCTTGGTCGGTTGCAACCCGAGCGGCAGTTCGCTCGCCTCGAACGGCACCCGTGGCAGCGTCGCCACCACGCGTTCGGCAATGCGTTCGCCTTCGCGCGGATCGAGACTGCACGTCGCATAAACCAGCGTGCCGCCAGGTTTCAGCCAGTTCGCCGCCCGGCGCAGTAGCGCCGCCTGCAGCAGCGTCAGCGGCGTCAGGTCGCGCGAACCCTTCAGGTGCAGCACATCGGGGTGCCGCCGGAAAATGCCCGTCGCCGAACACGGGGCATCGAGCAAAATCCGGTCAAACTGGCCCTCTGGCTCCCAGCGCAGCGCATCGCCGACCGCCAGCGTCGCCGACAGCCCAGTGCGATCAAGATTTTCGCGCACCCGCGCCAGCCGCGCATCCGACATGTCGACCGCGGTGACATCAGCGCCCAGCGCCGCCAATTGCAACGTCTTGCCGCCGGGTGCGGCGCACAGATCGAGCACCCGGTCGCCGGGCTGCACCCCCATAAGCCGCACCGGCAGCGATGCCGCAATGTCCTGAACCCACCAGGCGCCGGCCTCAAACCCCGGCCATTCGGTGATGTTGCTGCCCAAAACCTTGCTGCGCGGCACCCGGACATGGCCCGGCAACAGCGACAGCCCGCCCAGCGCCTCGGCCCAATGCGCCGTTTCCCCGGCATCGCGCAGCGTCAGGTCGATCGCCGGTTCATCGCTGAGCGATTGCGCCGCCGCTTGCGCCACCTCCGGGCCCCAATCCATCGCCCAGCGGATGGCGAACAGATCGGGCAAATGCGGCACCTCGGGAAGGGTCGCATTGCCGCGCATCAGATTGCCGAGCACACCATGCACCAGCCGGCGCGGGCCGCCTTCGACCAGCGGCAATGCCGTGGCGACGGCGGCGTGTTGCGGCGTGCCCAGCTTCAACCAGCCCGCCAGCGCAATGCGCAGCACCATCCGCGCCCGCGCATCATCGGGCAGCGGCTTGGGGGTCGCACTATCGATCAGCGCATCAAGATCGGGCAGCCAGCGCAGCACCGTTGCCGCCAGATGCCGTGCCAACGCGCGGTCATTGGCCATCGAAATACCATCGAGCGCCGATTCGAGCGCCAGCTCAAGCGGCGTGCCGCGCCCCAGTACCGCCATCAGCAGCCGCAGTGCGCCCTTGCGCGCCGGCACGCCTTGCGTTGCCTGAATGGGTTTTTCTTTTTGCACCCGGGGTTCGAAACTAGCGATCACCGCCTCCTATGAACGCGCCGATGCGCTTGAAATATGTCACCGGAAACAATCGCGTCATCCAGTCGATGAATTTGGCATCCTTGCCGATCAGTACCCGGTGCTGGCGATTGGCCATGCCGGCGATAATCGTCGCTGCCGCCTGTTCCGGCGTGGTTTTGGCGGCCTTTTCGAATTCGGCGGCAAAATCGAGGTCGGTGCGCTGTCCCGGCATGCCGGCGATGCGTTTGGAATTGACCGCGACATTGGTCTTCACCCCGCCGGGATGGACGCGGATGACGCAAATGCCCGGATCGGTAACGCCGAGTTCGAGATGCAGCGCCTCGGTAAGCCCGCGCACGGCATATTTCGACGCATTATAGGCGCTTTGCGTCGGGTATCCCATCATGCCGAACACCGACGAGATATTGACCAGCCAGGCGGTGCCGGTGGCGGCGGCCTGTGCCTTCAGATGCGGCAGCGCGGCGCGGCAGCCTTCGACAACGCCACCGAAATTGACCGCCATGACCCGATCGAAATCACCGCGCGGCGTATCGGCAAAGGGCGCCACCACCGACAGCCCGGCATTGTTGATGATGCCATCGAGCCGCCCGAATTCCGCCGCCGCGCCATCGATCCAGGCGGTCAGCGCCGCTGTATCGCTGACATCGAGCACCGTCGCGCTCGCCGGGCGATTGCCCAGCAACGCCTTGGTTTGCGCCAGCCCTTGCGCGTCCATGTCGGCTAGTGCCAGCACGGCGCCGCGCCCGGCCAGGTCGATCGCCAGCGCCCGGCCGATACCGCTGCCGGCGCCGGTCAACGCGATGACCTTGTCTTCGAACGATTCGGCCATGATGCCGCTGCCTCTTTTCCTCTGCCCCCAGGGAGCCTAAAACTCCCCCTAGCGCACCCGCCCGTAATTCGGAAACCCGCCAGATGCCCCGCCCCGCCAACAGTGACTATGTCCCCCCCAAATCAAAGCCGGTCCCCCAGCCCGATCCGCTGCCCGCCGCCGCGCCGGGGCGCGAAGTCGGCGGTCGCAAAGGCCCCGACCCGGTGCGCTACGGCGATTGGGAAAAAAGCGGCATAGCCGTCGATTTCTAACCCCTCTCCCTTGAGGGGAGAGGCGAGAGACGCCGAAGGCGGCCCGGGTGAGGGTGTCGCTGCCCTATGAATTCGCAAGCACAACCTGATCCAACCGCCCCGCCAGCCGCCACCCCGCGACCAACCCCACCAGCGCCAGTGGCAGTGCCAGCGCAAACACCCAAAACGCCACCCCGCCGACATTGCCGGCGCTCAAACCGCCGGCAAAACCGTTCACATTCGCCGCCACGCTGGCCAGCGCCGCCCCCACCGCGCCGCCGCTATTGCGCACTGTGCCGATCGCCGCCGACCCCGCCGCGGCCTCGCTTTCGGGCAGGCTGGTCATCAGGAACTGGCTGACAAAGGCGAACGACAGCCCAAAGCCACCGCCCAGCAACCCACCGCCCACCGCGACCCACAGCACCGACCCCGACGCCATCACCACCAGCAACAGCGCTACGCCCGCAGCAACCATCACCGCCCCGGCGCGCACCGAACGCCGCGCCACAGTCGCGCCGCCGCCAGCCACCAGCAGCGCCAGCCCGGTCCAGGCCAAAGCCTCGACCGCCACCACATAGCCGGCCTCGAGCGCGTTCAACCCGGCGGTGAACTGCAATATCGCCGGCGCATAGACCGCAAAGCCGGTCGCCGCCGCCGTCGCGGTGAAATAGAACAGATAGGCCGCCCCCAGCGCCGATCCGCGCGCCGCACCCCTCGCCAGTGTCGCCTTGGGCAGCAGCCCGCCCGCCGGCAGCAGCGCATCACGCCGCACCGCTACCACCAGCAACGGCACACCAATCGCCGCCAACACCACCGCCAGCACCGCATCGGCGAGCACGCCAGCGACAGCAAAGGCCGCTATCGCCGCTGTCAGCAGCAGCAGCGGCCCCACCGGCACCGGCGCGGCCGCCTCGCGCCGGGCATCTTTGGGGATAATCCGCCACACCAGCAACCCGAACAGCAGCGCCTGCACCGCAAAGAACCAGAAGGTCAGCCGCCACGCCCCGGCATCGGCGAACAACCCGCCGACCAGCGGGCCAATCACGGTGGCGACACCCCACACGCTCGTCGCCGCCGCAAACACCCGCGGCAGGTGCCGCGCCGGAAACACCAGCCCGATGGCAACATAGCATAGCCCGCCGATAACGCCGGCCGCAGCGCCCTGCACGATGCGCCCGGCGACGAACCACGCCATGGCCGGCGCCAGTGCCGATACCGCACACCCCGCCGCCAGCGCCAGGCCACCGCCGAACATGGCGCGGCGCAGCCCCAGCCGCGCCGTCAGCGGCGCGACACAGGCCCCCGCCACCACCTGCCCGACGAGAAACCCCGATGTTGCCCAGCCGAACCAGGCAAAGCCCGCCAGATCGGCGCCCACACTCGGCATGATCGTGGCGGTCACCAGCGCATCGGCGGCCATCAGCCACATGCCGAGCATGATGAACAAAAAGCTGCCGGCCCGCCCTTCGCCGAGCAAATCACGCCAGCCTGTCGGCGGCACGGCAGGCAGTGTATCGGCCATGGCCTCCGCTTGCCGCCTTTGCGGGCGGCGGGCAAGCTGATCATCATGCCAAGTGGCGCTGCCTGTCGTCCTACTGTCACATTGACTTTTTTGCAGCGCCGCCGCATCTGCCGCCCACCCTGTTCTATCGTGGCGGGTCCAACCCTCGCCTGTATCAGGCTCCCGGACGCAACAGATGCTTGAAATGACCGAAGGCGCGCGTATCGACGCCGTCATCACCTGGGTCGATGGCGCCGATCCGGCCCACGCCAGCAAACGCCAGCGCCACCAACCAGGGGCTCCGCGCCACGCCAATGGCATCAACCCGCACCGCTGGGCGTGCAGTGACGAGCTTGGCTATTGCCTGCGCTCGATCGCCAACCATGCCCCGTGGATCGGCCGCATCTGGATCGTTACCGATGCCCAGACCCCCGATTTGTCACGCCTGCCGCCCGAGCTGGTGGCGCGGATCAGCATTGTCGACCACCTGACGCTGTTTGCCGGGCACGAAGCCGCGCTGCCGACCTTCAATTCGCTCGCTATCGAAAGCCTGTTGTGGCGCATCCCGGGGCTGGCCGAACACTTTGTCTATTTCAACGATGATGTGTTCCTCACCGGGCCGCTCAATCCCGGTGATGTTTTCCAGGGCGATGCGCCGGTGCTGCGCGGCCAATGGGTCGATCACGGCGCCACCGCCGCCGATCCGGCCAGCCGCGATGATCCCGCCCGGCTCAACGCGCTGACCCAGATAAATGCTGCCGCGCTGGCGGGATTCGGCCCCGAACGGCTGTTTGCCGGCGCCCATGTCGTCCACCCGCTGCGCCGCTCGGTGTTTGCCGCGCTGTTTGCCGCGCACCCCGATGCGTTTATCGCCAATATCGGCCACCGGTTTCGCTGTGTTTCGCAATTCCTGCCGCAGGCGCTGCATAATCATGCCTGTATCGCTGCCGGCAGCGCCGTCCTCCACCTCGGGGCAGACCATCTCCACCTGCGCACCGGCGCGGTGCACGATTACCCGCTGCCGCAAGTCCGCGCCTATCTCGCCAGCGCGCTGCAACCGCAGTTCAAATTCCTCTGCGTCAATGACCTGCCCGAAGTCGAAGCCGCCATCCCCGACACCCGCGACTGGATCGAACGCGCCATCGCGGCATAATCTGCTTCTCCCTCCTCCCCACTCTACCGGCTGCGCCGGTGGGAGGAGGGAGAAGAAAGATAGCCTATTCCGCCCTGAGCGGCCGCTCCAGCAGCCCCGCCACCGTCGCGCGCAGCGGCGCCCCCGCCAGCAACGCCGCCACGGCTTCGCAAATCGGCATTTCAACGCCGGCCGCCTGTGCCGCCGCCACCAGCACCGGCGCTGTCGCCGCGCCTTCCGCCACGGTGCGCGTGGCGCCGAGCAGATCGACGGCACGTTCACCGCGCCCGATTCCCAGCCCCAGCGTGAAATTGCGGCTGTTGGCCGACGAACAGGTCAGCACCAGATCACCCAGCCCCGACAGGCCGGCGAGCGTTTCGGCGCGCGCGCCGCGTGCCAGGCCAAAGCGCGTCATTTCGGCAAAGCCCCGCGCGATCAGCGCCGCGCGGGCATTGAGGCCGAGCCCGGCGCCCTCCACGACCCCGCAGGCGATGGCCAGCACGTTTTTGACAGCGCCGCCGATCTCGGCCCCCGTCACGTCATCGGACAGATAAAGCCGAAACCCCGGGCGCACGAGCTTTCGCACCAGATCCGCGCCAAGGTCGCCATCGGCACAGGCCAGCGTCACCGCCGTCGGCAAGCCGCGCGCCACCTCGCCGGCAAAGGTCGGCCCCGACAGCACCGCTACGGGCGCATCGCAGACATCGGCCACCACTTCGGCCATCAACCGCAACGACCCGGCCTCGATTCCCTTGGCGCACAACACCAGCGCCGGCCGCAGCGACAGATCCGCCGCTGCCAGCACGCCGCGCAGATGCTGCGCCGGTGTCACCACCAGCCAGACCGAGCAGCCGGCCAGCGCTGCCAGGTCGGATGTCGCGCGAATGCGCGGCGACAAGGTGATACCGGGCAGGAAATCGGGGTTGCCATGGGTCGCGTTTATCGCTGCAACCACCTCGGCTTCGCGCGCCCATAGCACCACATCGGCCTCGCCTGCCATCACCTGCGCCAGCGCCGTCCCCCAGGCGCCGCCACCGACAACGCCAATCGTCACGCTCGCACCCCGGCGCCGCGCACTGGTTCTGCGCCCGGATCGAGCGGCCAGCGCGGCCGTGCCGGGGCATCCATGCCATCCACCAGCCCCAGCGCCGCCCGTTCCGCCGCCGGCAGCGCCAACCTTTCGACACCCGCCCAGGCGATCATCGCGGCATTATCGGTGCACAACCACAGCGGCGGCGCGACAAAGCCAACGCCATGTTGCGCCGCCAGCGCGCCCAGCGCCGCCCGGATATGCTGGTTCGACGCCACGCCGCCCGCCACCACCAGCGCTGTTGCCTGTGGAAAGCGTGCCACGGCCCGCGCCGTACGATCAACCAGGCAATCGGTCGCCGCCTGCTGGAACGCCGCCGCCAGATCATCGCGCGCCGTCTCATCGCGTTCTGGCAGAGCCTGCCACTGCCGCAACACCGCCGATTTCAGCCCGGCGAACGAAAAATGCGGCTCGTCACTCCCCATCAGCGGGCGTGGCAGCGCAAAACGCCGGGCATTTCCGCGCGTCGCCGCCCGCTCCACCGACGGCCCGCCGGGAAAGCCCAGCCCGAGCACCTTGGCTGTCTTGTCGAAAGCCTCGCCGATGGCATCATCGATGGTCGTCGCCAGCCGCCGATAGCGCCCGACGCCTTCAACCCCGATAAGCTGGCAATGCCCGCCCGACACCAGCAGCAACAGATAAGGAAACCCCAGCCCCACATCGGCAAGTCGCGGGCTCAGCGCATGGCCTTCGAGGTGATTGATGGCGAGCAACGGCTTGCCCGCCGCAAAGGCCAGCGCCTTGCCGGTCACCAGCCCGACCATCACCCCGCCAATCAGCCCCGGCCCTGCCGTTGCCGCCACCGCATCGACATCGGCCAGCGTCACACCGGCTTCTGCCAATACATCAGCGACCATCGGCGTCAGGCGATCGACATGGGCACGCGCCGCCAGCTCGGGCACCACGCCGCCAAAAGGCCGGTGCGCTTCATCCTGCGAGGCAATGCGCTGCGCCACGATCGTGCGGTCACCGCGCACCAGCGCCACGGCAGTTTCATCACATGAGGATTCGATACCAAGAACGAGCATGGCCCCTCATAGCCGTGTCGCGGCAGGGGGTCGACTCTAGCCGACATTGCCCCATCGCGACCGCCACATCACCAGCATCGCCATGCTGCCATAGGTCAGCATCCCCAGTGTGATCAGCGCAAATACCATCCATAGCGGTGCCACCATCTGCGCCAGCACCAGCCCGCCAACCGCTACGATCACCAGCCGCGAAGCCCCGGCGAGCAGCATGCCAGCCACCCGCCCCGCCGCGAGCGCCGAAAAGAACAGGCTCATGCCTGCCCCAAAGAAGCCATAGGCCGGGCCAACCCAACGGAAATAGCCCGACGCCGCCGTGACTGTCGCTGGATCGCTGGTGAACATCGCCACCCAAAGGCCCGGAAACAGCCCCAATATGATGCCGATTGTCGCCATTATTGCCGCCGACAGCCCGCCCGCAATCCACGCCGCCGCCCGGGCGCGCGCCACCAAGCCGGCGCCAATCGCCGTGCCGACCAACGGTACCGACGCCACGCCGATGGCAAAGCTGAGCGGGGTGAGCAAAAATTCCAGCCGCGTGCCGATGCCGAACCCCGCCAGAACCGTGGGGCCATAGCCCGCCACCAGCCGGTTGAGCAGGATGATCGTGGTGATCGACATGATCGGTGACACAGCGGCGGTCGCCCCGGTGCGCAAAATCTCGGCAAACAGCGCCCCCTGCGCCCGCACCGACCGCAGCGCCAGCGTTACCCCGGCCCGGCCTGACAGCAGTTGCGCGATCAACAGCGCCGCCCCGATGGCCGATGCCACCACCTGCCCGGCAGCCACTCCGGCCATGCCGAAGCGCGGCACCGGCCCCAATCCCAACCCGCAGACGCCGCCTATGACCACCTGTGCCACCGCCGTCAGCAACAGTACCGCCGATGGCGTCTTCATATTGCCGGCACCGCGCAGCACGGCGGCCAGCAGATTGACCAGCCACACCGCCGCCGACCCCAGAAACGCCACCCGCGCATAGGCGACCGCCTGCATCAGCGCTGCGTCTTTGGCCCCCAGCAAAGCGAACAACGCCGGGCCGAACAGTTCGAAAACCAGCGTCGTAATGACCCCGGCGATTATCGCGATCCATAGTGCATGCACCGCCAGCGCTTCGGCGCGCGCCCGGTCACCGCTGCCCAGTGCCCGCGCGATGGCTGCCGAAACGCCGCTGCCCATGGCGCCGGCCGACAGCATGCCCTGGAGCATGACCATCGGGAACACCACCGCCATGCCCGCCAGCGCCGGCACACCGAGCGCGCCGACATAGGCGGTTTCGGCAATCGCTGCGACCGATCCGGCCACCATTGCCCCCATGTTGGGCAGCGCAAGGCCGATCAGCCGCGGCAGGATGGGGCCCGACAGCAGCGGATTGTCGGGCGGATTTGTGGTAGCGGGCGGGTTGCTGGCCAAGATGGCTTCCTTTGCTCGCCGATAGTGCCGCCCGCAGCCGCCGCTGTCGATGCCCGTCGGGTGCAGCTTGACACCAGCCTGCCCCCCTCATCTGATAGCCAGCCTCGCAGATCGGGAGCGCAAGTGGACGACGACAAGCTTTATATCACCGCCAATGACCTGCTTGCCGACTCGTTCCGGCTCGGCTGGCAGGTCATCGACAGCGGCTTTGCCCCGACTCACCTTGTCGGGATCTGGCGCGGCGGCGCGCCGGTGGGCATCGCTGTGCAGGAATTGCTCGAATTCCAGGGTCTGGCGTGCGACCATATCGCCATCCGCACCGCCTCCTATTCAGGCATCGATCAACAGCAATCCGAAGTGCGGGTGTTCGCGCTCGGTCATCTCGTCGATACGCTCAACCCCGAAGACCGGCTGCTGGTTATCGATGATGTGTTCGATTCAGGGCGCAGCATTGCGGCCTTTTTGCGTGAATTGCGGGCGCGCTGCCGCCACAATACCCCGCGCGATATCCGCATCGCCACGGTTTATTGGAAGCCGGCGCGCAACCGGACGACCCTCGCCCCTGATTATTTCGTCGAAAAAACCGATGCCTGGCTGGTGTTCCCGCACGAAATCTGCGGCCTGACCGATGCTGAAATTCGCCGCCACAAGCCCGCGGCAAGCGCAATCTTGCGCGACAGGGATAACCTTGCATGACCGGGTTCGCATCGTCGGCCGATCGCGCCGCCTTCATCGCCGGCCTGCCCAAGGCCGAACTCCATCTCCATATCGAAGGCTCACTCGAACCCGAGATGATGTTTGCCCTCGCCGCGCGCAACGCGGTGGCAATTCCCTTTGCGTCGGTAGCGGCGGTGCGCGCCGCCTATGCCTTTTCAAACCTCCAGGATTTTCTCGATATCTATTACCAGGGCATGGCGGTGCTGCTGACCGAGCCGGATTTTCATGATCTGACCGCCGCCTATCTCGCCCGCGCTGCCGCCGATAATGTCCGCCATGTCGAGATATTCTTCGACCCGCAAGGGCATACCGAGCGCGGTGTCGCCTTTGAAACCGTCATCACCGGAATCGCCCGCGCTCTGGTTGCGGCGCGCGCTCAGGGGCTTACATCGCGGCTGATCCTGTGTTTCCTGCGCCATCTGAGCGAAGCCGAGGCCGAAGCGACGCTGGATCAAGCGCTGCCCTTCCTGTCCCTTCTCGATGGAGTCGGGCTTGATTCGTCGGAACAGGGCCATCCACCAGCCAAATTTGCCCGGGTTTTCGCGCGTGCCCGGGCGCTCGGCCTGAAGCTTGTTGCCCATGCCGGCGAAGAAGGCCCGCCAGCCTATGTCTGGGAAGCGCTTGATGTGCTTGGTATCGACCGCATCGATCATGGCAATCGCGCCTTGGAGGATCCGGCCTTGGTCGCCCGGCTGGCGGCATCGGGGATGTGCCTGACGGTATGCCCGCTGTCGAACCTCAAGCTGTGTGTCGTTGCCGATCTGGCCACCCACCCGCTGCGCACCATGTTGCAAAAAGGCTTGCGGGCGATGATCAACTCGGACGATCCGGCCTATTTCGGCGGTTATGTGAACGCCAATTACACAGCGGTGGCCGAGGCGCTCGACCTTGGCCGCGACGAACTGATCACCCTCGCGCGCAACAGTTTCACCGGCGCCTTCCTCGCCCCCGACGAACGCGATCGTCATCTCGCGGCGCTCACGGCCTATTGCGGCTGACATCCGGCATCTTGCCAAGTGCGCGCCAGCCTTTCACAAGCGCGTTCCATGACCATGACCGCACCACTATCGTTCAAGCTTGGCACCAGAGGGTCGCCGCTGGCGCTTGCCCAGGCCAATATGACCGCCGCCGCGCTTGCGGCGGCGCATGGCTGGGCGCACGGGGTTGCCGAGATCGTGATCATTTCAACCACGGGTGACCGGGTACAGGACCGGCCGCTCGCTGAAATCGGCGGCAAGGCGCTTTGGACCAAGGAGCTTGATGCCGCGCTGATCGACGGTCGCATCGATTGCGGCGTCCATTCGATGAAGGACGTCGAAACCGAGTTGCGCGACGGCATTGCGCTCGCCGCCATGCTGCCGCGTGCCGATGTCCGCGAACGGCTGATTGGTGCGGACAGCATCGATGCGCTGCCGCACGGTGCCCGGATCGGCACATCCAGCCCACGCCGGGCGGCGCAACTAAAGGGGATGCGCCCCGATCTGGTTACCGAAATCTTGCGCGGCAATGTCGCCACGCGCATCGCCAAGGTCGAAAGCGGCGCCATCGATGCGACCCTGCTCGCTGCCGCCGGGCTCGACCGGCTTGGTGTTGCGGTCGGCGCCACTGTCGAAATTGATGTCATGCTGCCGGCGAGCGCGCAAGGCGCGGTTGGCATCACCGCGCGCGCCGGCGATGCCGCGGTGCTCGCGATGCTCGCTGCGATCAACCATGCTGACACCTTCGCCGCTGTCAGCGTCGAACGCGGGTTCCTGGCGGCGCTGGGTGGCACCTGCCACAGCCCGGTCGCGGCGCTGGCGACGATCACGGGTGACCGGGTGGCCTTTCGGGCCGAAATCATGACCGAAGATGGCAGCGAGATCGAGGAAGGCGGCTTTGAAGCCGCCTTGGCTGATGCGCCCGGACTTGTCGCTGCCCTCGCTGCCGACATGCTCGCCGACGCCAGCCCGGGGCTGCGGTCCCTGTTCACCGCCGGCTGACGCCATGCGTTTGCTGGTCACCCGGCCCCTGCCCGGCGGCGAGGCGACCGCTCGCCGGTTGGCCGACGCTGGCCATGAAGCGATTCTGGCGCCGCTGATGGCCGCCGAGGCGTTGGCGTGGCAACTACCGGCCACACCGCCGCACGCGATCATGCTGACCAGCGCCTTTGCCGCGCGTCTCGCCGGGGCGAGCGCCAGCCGCGCGCTGCCAACCTATGTCGTGGGGGCGGCGACCGCTCGCGCGGCGCAGCGTGCCGGTTTTGCCGATATTCGCGATGGCGGCGGCACGGCGCAGGCCTTGCTCGATAGGCTTGCCGCTGATGGCATCACCAGCGTCTTGCACCTGGCGGGGGAAGCCCGCACACCGGTTGTCATACCGGCCGGGCTGCATATCAGCACGCGGATCGTCTATCGCGCCCGGCTGGTGCCGTTGCGGGCGCTGCCGGCGGTTGATTGGGTGTTGCTCTACAGTGCGCGCACCGCCGGGCATTTCGCCGATGAATGTGATCGGCTGGGGGCCACGCGCCGCAACTTTGGCATTGCCGGCCTGAGCGTCGGCATCATCGCGGCGGCAGGGCCGGGCTGGCGCTGCACCATGGCCGCGCCCGAACCCAGCGAAGACGCGCTGCTGGCGGCCATCGGCGCAACGTGCCAAAAGAGCCAGCCACAGCCATGACCCCGGGAAACCCGATGGACGCCCCCTTCGATCGCGGTGAAGTCGATCGCGCCAGCCTTGAAGCGACCGAACGCTTGCGCGCCCGGCTGTCATCGCGCCCGGCGCCACTGCCGTCGCGGCCGAACCGCAGTTTCCTGCCCTGGGTGGTTGCCGGCGCACTTTTTGTCTTTATCGCCGGCATGATCGCCAACCCATGGTTCGAAGCACGGATCCGCAACAAGCTGCCCTTCGCATCCGCTGCGGTGGTGAAACCCGCCGAGAGCGCCGAGCTTGCCGCCCTGCGCGAGCGGCTGGCGCGGCTTGAAAATCCTTCGGCGCCGCCGCCAACCGAACGTTTGGCCCGGAGCGAAGCCAAGATTGAAACGAGCAGCGACCAGATCGCTCGCGATGCCGAACGCATTGACCGATTGACCGCCGATCTTGCGGCCCTTGCCGCTACCCATCAGGCTGATCACGCCCGCGTCGAAGCAACGACGGTCAGCGCGATCGCTACCGCCGAGCGAGCCCAAGCGATGCTGACACTCGTCCTCGTCCGCCGCGCGGTGGATGCCGGGCGACCATTGGGCGCGCTCGATGGCGCGCTGCGCAGTGTCTTTGAACCACGCTATCCTGATGCCGTAAGGGCGGTTGCGGCGCTGGGCACAGCACCGGTAACGCTGGCCAGCCTGCGACGGGACTTCAACGCCCTGCGGCCCGCTATCGGTGTTCGCCCCATAACCGCCCAGCGTCAGAGTTGGTGGGATGCGCTCACCACGACGATTACCGCTGCCGTCTCGGTATCGTCGGCCAGCACGCCCCAGGCCGCTCCCGACGCTGCCGCCGCCGCGCTGGCGCGCGGTGACTATAATGCTGCTGCCGTTCATCTGCGCCGCTTGCCGGCGCCATCGCCGGCGCTGGCGCAGTGGCTTGCAGCGGTTGATCGATTGCAGCGCGGCAACCTGGCGTTGACGGCGCTGGAAACGGCGAGCCTGCTCGCCCCGCCGGTCCCGTCCGCTGTTGCTGCCCCGTTGGCCGGGCCAGCGCCCACATCGATTTCATCGGGCGCAGCAAAGGTGGCGTTATCGGTGCTGCGCTGAAAAAGGGGCTCGATATGCGTCCGGTGCTTGGCGT